>JACRKA010000212.1 GCA_016219905.1 Verrucomicrobiota bacterium | reverse complement strand
GTGAGTTAACAAGGGGACATTTCTAAAGAGTTTTGACATATCAATCGGGCGACCTTCCTGCTCATCAAGGTATCGCTTCAGTTGAGGCACCGCACTAGGCTTGGTCTGGACTACAATCCCATTCTCGTATGCTTCCTGCATCCGTTCTTTTGTCCAACGCCACACCCGCTTTACGCCGAGGAATTCATAAGTCAGGTTCGGGCGGTTCGGATTTGGGTTAATCAAGTTATCGAGTCGGTATATCCTTCCATCCGGGTCGCGATGGCAATACTTCGTCGCAGTTTTCTCATCAAGGTTGTCCGGGTCGTATGGCGAGTATGGGCGATTGAAGGTGATTTCATCTCCGCCACCGTAAAAGAAAATCGTGTCGTGGTTATTTGGAAATCCGGCGAAAGCTAAACCCTTGGCCAGTGTTCTATGCCAGATTATCTCGCTCTGGAAATTATTCTCCCCGAAGATTTGGTCGAGCATGACCTTGACGTAGTGGGAGGCGTGCCAGTCGCAGTGGTAGTAGAAGCTGCCAGTGGACTTCAAGACGCGGTGAAGTTGCTCACAGCGCGGGCGCATGAACTCGATATAGGCTTTCGTGGATTCGTGGCGGTCTTCAAACCGCCGTTTCTCGCTCGTCTCAGGCCAGAACACTTCGTAGTTCCGGTTGGAGTTGAACGGCGGGTCAACGTAGATGAGGTCAACGCAGGCGTCGGGTATTTTCGGCAGAGTGGCGAGGTTGTCGCCGCAGTAGATAACGCGGGTGTCCACTACCGCTGAAGGCTTTGGCGCGCTCATGTTGGCAGGGTATGCGTTTGGCGATGGCGAGACAATCCGTTTCTGTGTCAGTTGGTTTTCGCCGACTTCTGCTTTTTGAAGTCGCTGGTGATGCTGGCGCGCACGGCGGTTTCAGGGGATTCGACGGGCGGGAGTTCCAGCACCGCGACAACTCTGGCGTCTCTGTCGTCGGGGCCGGTGCGGTGCGCCCATGCGTAGCACCGCTTGGCCTTCGGATGCCCGGCCAAGGCGAAAACTTCGATCTCCCCTTTCCAGACCGTCTGGCCGCGAAACACTTCATGGACGGGCGCGGTGCGTTCCCATTGCGAGTCGCAGCCGTGCAACCGATGAATGACGTGTTTCAGGCTTTCGATGTAGTCGTTATTCGCCACAGAATTTCACCAATTCAGGCACAGTCCAGATATGGTCCGCGATGCCAGCGGCCATTGCCGGGGTCATGCGAACCGCCTTGTGGACCTTCACGAAGTTGTAATAGCAGAAGGCGAGCGCGACGGCAGCCTTGAAGTTGTCCAGCTTCTTGCTGAAGGCGTTGGTCAACCGCGTAAGCCTGCGGCAGTGCATCCGCAGCGTGTGATTCTGCTTCTCAATGTGCGAAGTGCAAATCTTCGCCACGACCGGAGCGCCGCTCACGATGGTCTTCTCGACTTCAACAACGTCAGCCGGGGAATACCTACACGCGGCGTTGGCGCGGAGATCAACGACGGAGAAGGTTTTTACGATCTGGCCGTAGTCCACTTCAGCGCCGAAGCCCCGCTCCACAGCGTCAACGTAGGCGGAAAGCCCGTCGCTGGACAGTTGCACGCGGTTGTCCAACCGCCCCGCCAAGTCTTCAACGAAGACCTTGGCATGGTAGGCGTCGCGCTGGCCCACAAGGAAAGACGGAATCAGTTTGCTGTCGGCGTCCAAGGCGATGAAAGTCCACACGTCTCCAAGCCCTTTGGCCCGGTCCTTGCGCTTGGCGCGCTTAGCCTTCTTGCCCACAAAGCCCCAAATCTCGTCTATCTCGACGTTGCGGCAGTTCAGCCCGGTCATGCGTTCATCCATGACCCTCGCGCAGGCTTCGCCGACGCGGACGCCAAGCCGCATGATGGTATCCCGGTGAACGCCGGTCATGCGCTCGATTGCGCGGATGCTCACGCCCTCGCAGAGCGCGGAAATCACCGCCGCCTTCTTTTCGGGTTTCAGGTTGTTGGCCATATCATCGTCCTTTCCTGACTGCGAATAAATGTAATACAACTACGAACGGAAAGCGAATTATTTGTAATACTTTTACAACTGTGCTACGGTCTGCCGTTATGAAACGCAAACCCGGACGCCCGAAGGTTCCCACAAGCCAGCAACGCAACATCGTTTTCCCCGTGCGGCTTTCCGGCGATGAATCCAAGGCTGTCCATCAGGCCGCAGAAGACGCCAGCGAGCGGCCCGCGACATGGGCCAGAAAACAGTTGCTCAAAGCAGCCGGGGTAGAGTAGCCTTTTGGCCGGTGGAGCCAGAGGGAATCGAACCCTCAGACGCCGGGTGTAGAGTCCGCGACTGTCACCAGAACTGGCCCCGCAATCGGCGGTCTGGCGGCCTCGAAGGGGTGGAGCGATCAAACTCTCCTTCGAGGCCGCTCTGTTTTTACCGCGCTATCCCTGCCGACCCCGTTCAGGGCGCGCTTCCGCTGTTACCATAGACAGACTCCTTCCGGGCATGATGGTAAGGGAAATCGGCCTTGGAAAATACGTCACCTGAAAATTCGGATGTCGTATTTATTTCCGCGATGGGCGGCCTCTGGCGCGAAGCTTCAATCCGATGCGCTCGCAAATCTTCTGAATCCGTCGCGGGTCGCTGCCGACGATGTTTCCGTCAAGTTGTGCCGTGAGCCAGTCGCACAACTCGGTTGTGCTCGCCATTCTCTCGACACGCTGCCAGTTCTGCCACAGCGTCATGTAAACCCGCCAAGTAGGATTCGGCGCTCCCCCGCTCGTTGACCATTTCCGCTGGCACTCAATCCCGTAGGCGAAGCCCCTGTAGAAATCCGCCACGTCAGCAACAGGCTGGCTTGTGAGCGCGGCCAACAGGTCTTTGGCGATCTCGCGCATCGTCCCCCTGCTGGCGGCAACCACGCGCAGGGCTTGCTTCGCTGTCATCTTGTGCGGTCCTGTTGCGTGCGCGTCGTGAAAGGCCGCGTTCTGCGCGAAGATCAAGCCCCTGACAGCGCCGTTGCGGAACAACTCCGACCGCGTTTTACCCTCTGGAATCTGCATCTTGAACAACTGCCGAAGGACGTTCCGCAGCCAAGCCGGTTCGGTTGGCCGTGGCGCTGCCGTGGATTGGGGCGTTGCGGCGATGCCGCCTAAATGCTACGAAGTCTTGGCAAACGCAACCATTAAACCGACATGCGAGACAACCTCTTGTTCATATTGATCGCGGCAACTGAAAGAGCGGAGTGCTCCCCTACGGATTGGCCCGGAATTCCGATTACGTTGACCGTCGGCGGTTTGCTCATATCGGGAAAACTGATTAGCCACCGGCAATACATGGAACTGCTTGGCGGAGGTTCTATGAAAGAATACATAGACAGAATTCTCGATTCACGGCAACGGGCGGCGTTTGCACAAAGCACTGATGAGTTTATTCACCTCGCGTCTGCTAGATTTGTTCACGGCATTACGAATGACAGCAAGCCATTTTCGGTCGGAGATGGATTGCCTTGGCGCGGCAAGCTCGACTCCGTTGACGGGTTCGTGCTTGGGGAGCTTGTTGCCCCGCCGTCTAGCTGATTTTGATGGCTTGGATTTCAAATTAGGACACTACCCGGGCAGCGGGTCGCTTGACACGCCCGCGGTTCGCCTCCAAGCTTCGCGCATGTTTTCCGACGCGCGGACGCTTCTCTTGACGCTGCTGTTGGCGCTCGGCGCGACGGCGGGGGTTGCCGGCGAGGAGGTCCGCGAAACGGTCCTGCCGAACGGGCTGAAGGTGCTCACCAAGGAGATCCACGCCGCGCCGGTGGTCAGCGTGTGGACCTACTACCGCGCCGGCTCGCGCAACGAGCGGCCCGGCATCACCGGCATCAGCCACCAGATCGAGCACATGATGTTCAAGGGCACCGCGACGTTCCAGCCGGGCGAGATTGACCGGCAGACGGCGCTGGCCGGCGGCAAGAACAACGCGTTCACCGACACCGACTACACGTCGTATTACTTCGCGATGCCGTCGGATGCCGCCGCGCCGCCGGGCCATTCCGGGCTGGACACGGCGCTGCGGGTCGAGGCGGACCGGATGCGGAACTGCGCGATGGACCCGAAGGAGCTGGCGCGCGAGAAGGAGGTGGTGCTCTCGGAACTGGAGGGCGACGAGAACAACCCGTTCAACCGGCTCGACCAGACGGTGAAGGCCACCGCGTTCATGGCGCACCCGTATCACTGGCCCACCATCGGCTGGAAAAGCGACGTGAAGGGTTACACGCGCGAGGCGGTGATGGACTACTACCGGACGCATTACCAGCCGAACAACGCGGTCGTGGTCATCGTCGGCGATTTCGAGACGGACGAGGTGCTGCCGCGCGTGCGCGAGTTGTTCGGGCCGATCCCGCGCGGGCCGGAGCCGCCGCGGGTGGTGACTCAGGAGCCGTCGCAGGACGGCGAGCGGCGCGTGACGCTCAAGGGCGAGAGCAGCGCGGCCTACTTCATGGCGCTCTACCACATCCCGCGCACGATCCATGCGGACATGTATGCGCTCAGCGTGCTCGATTCGCTGCTGACGGTCGGCAAAAGCTCGCGCCTCCACCGGGCGCTGGTGGACGCCGGCCTCGCCGCCGACCAGACCTCCGAGCTGGCGCAGCAGGTGGATCCGGGCTGGCAGGTGTTTTACACGACGTGTCCCGGCAACGTGGACCACGCGAAGTTCGAGCGGGCATTCGACGCGGTCATCGCCGGCGTGCAACAGAAGCCCGTCGGTCCCGCGGAACTGGCGAAAGCGAAGCGGCTCTCGGACACGCAGGTCATCTTCGCGATGGACGGCGTCAGCGAGCAGGGCGCGTTGCTCGGCTCCTACGAGATCGCGGCGGGCTGGCGCTACCTGACAACGGTGACGAACAAGACCGACCAGGTCACCGCCGAGCAGGTGCGCGAAGTGGCGCGGAAATATCTCACCGCCGACAACCGCACCATCGGCTGGTTCGTGCCGACACACGTGACGAAGGAGAAACCCGCGCCCATCGCCAAGCCGGGGCCGATCCACCGGCGAATTGGGGGAAATGGAGTCGTGGAGTATTGGAGTGGTGGAATGCTTGGCCGGAAGCAACCGCTTCGCCGCGTCATCAATCCGTTGCCCCATTACTCCAGGACTCCATTACTCCAATCTTCGGGTCTTGCCGCGCTGGCCACGCTGGCGCCGCGGGCCGCGCGGGTGGTGTTGCCGAACGGGATGGTCGTCCTGCTGCAAGAAAACCACGCCAACCCGACGGTGGCGCTGCGCGGCGTGGTGGACGCGGGCGGGGTGTTCGACCCGCGGGAGAAGCCGGGGCTGGCGAACCTGGTCGCCGCCACGCTCGGCCACGGCACGGCGACACGGTCCAAGGCGAAGTTCCAGGAGGAACTCGACACGCTCGGCGCGGAACTGACGTTCGACTCCTCGATGGACGGGATGCTTTTCGATGGCCGGTGTCTCAGCCAGGACCTGGCCAGGCTGCTGGGGCTTGCGCACGACGCGGTGTGCCGGCCGGCGTTCGACCCGCACGAGTTCGCGCGCGTCCGCCAGGAGCAGTTGGTCGCGCTGCTGGAGGACGAGGACAGCCCGTATCGCGCGGCGATGATGGACCTGCGCGACGCGCTCTACCCGAAGGGCCATCCGGAGCGACACTACGCGCGCGGCACCGAGGAGAGCCTGCGCGCGATCCAGCGCGGCGACCTGTTGAAGTTCTACCGCCAGCATTACCGGCCGGACACGACGCTGCTCGCGCTGGTGGGCGATTTCGACGTGGCCGAGGCGCGGGCGCAGATCGAGAAGCTGTTCGGCCCGTGGACGGCGGGCGGGCCGCGCCCGCGCGTGGAGCTGGCGGACATCCCGGAGCCGGACGCGGAGTTCACGCGCGCGCCGCTGCGGCTGCCGATTGACGAGAAGTCCGAGAGCATCGTGGTCATGGGCGCGCGCGGCCTGAAGACCCACGCGCCGGATTACTTCGCGGCGCTGGCGGCCAACCACATCCTCGGCGGCGGCGAGCTGCTCAACAGCCGGTTGTTGACGGCGCTGCGCGAGAAGCGCGGGCTGACCTACAGCGTCTCCTCCAGCTTCCGCTCCAGCCGCAGCGAGCGGCCGTGGATGCTCTCGATGCAGAACAACCCGAAGAACGTGGACGCTGCCATCGCCGGCGTGCGGGCCGAGCTGGAGCGCATCCGTTCCGCGCCGCCGACCGAGGACGAACTGGAGCAGGCGCGCGCGGCGCTGGTGGGCGAGCTGTTGCTGGGGATGGAAACCAACGGCGGCATCGGCGACACGCTGCGGGACGTTGAGTTTTACGGGCTGGGCATGGATTGGTTGCAACGGGCCGTGGAGCGCATCCGCGCGCTCAAGCCCGCCGACGTGCTCGCCGCGGCGCGAAAGTATCTGCCCGCGCCGGAGAAGGTCATCACCGTGATCGCGGGGAGCGGGAAGTGAGGGAAGTCCGAGGGCCGAAGTGTCGCGTTTGCCCTCCTCCCCGTCCTCAAGTTGCGTGCGGAGGACGTGTCGTGGGGGCTGAACCGGTTCCAGCGGACGATGACGCGGCGTAGTTCCAGTCGCGGCTGGACTGCCTGTTTGACGGGCATAGGAGAAACGCCGTCTTTTTTGCAATTGCTTCCATTGCAGCGGGTAACCCCTCGACCAGCACTTGAGCCAGACCGGACATGGAAACGCTTTGACTTTGGGCAGTTTCTCGACTACAAACTTCTGCCTTCTTGTGTCTTGGGTGAAAAACACCCGTCAAGAAAGCCAGCGACAGGCCGCCATCGAGACCATCCGCGAATGCCAGAAGTGTATCCAAAGGCTGTGCGCCCAGCCGGCAGCCGCGTCATAGCGGTTCTCATCGCTTTTCTGTTTTCCCTCTGTTCCGCTGACGCTCAGATTCTGTGGGATGGCGGCGCTGGCAGCAGTTTGTGGAGCGGCTCGCAGAACTGGAAGCCGAACGGTGTTCCGATCTCTTCCGAGGACGTCATCCTCGACAACTCCGAGCAGTCTTTCACGAACCGGAACATCATCTACAACGCCGCGGTCGGCGCCAACACGACCATCAACAGCCTGCGGATTGGCAATCCCTCGACGCTGGCCGCCACCAACAGCCTGCTGATCACCACCAACCTGACGGTCAGCACCGACGTCAACCTTGTCGCCAGCAACGGTTTGGTCCGGCTCGTGTTGGGCGCGGGGGCGACCAATACGATCATCAATGGCACGCTGACGGTCACCAACAGCGGCAGCGGCGTCAGTCTGGTCACCGTCAGCAATGCCACGTCACTGCGGGCCGGGACACTCTCGCTGGCCGGCCAGTTCAGCAATTCCGGCACGGTCAACATCACCAACGCATTCATCCAACGCGGCGGCAATTACTCCCAAAGCGGCGGCCTCTTGATCGTCGGCCCTGGCGGCATCATCGTCGGGTCGAACAGCAGTTCCAGCTCGATGACCTTCAGCAACGGCGCGGTGGTGACCAACGCCGGCCAGTTTGTCGTCGGTTCCGCCGCGACGGCGAACAGCAACTCCGTGTTGATGACCGGTCCCGGGACAGTCATGACGATGACCAGCGCGGCCCCGTTGGTGATCGGCAGCAACGGCTCCTTCAACACCCTGACGCTCAGCAACAGCGCCAGCGTGACGGCGGGCGGCCTCATCCAGGTCGGCGCGCTGGCGGGCGCCAGCAACAACACCCTGACTGTCACTGATTCCGGCACGTTGCTGGGTGGCGGCAACGAAATCTGGGTGGGCAGTTCCGGCATGAGCAACACGATGAGGATCCTCAACGGCGCCACGGTGACCAATTCGAGCTGGGTCCAGGTGGGCCGGAATGCGGCCGGCAAATACAACACGTTGGTGGTTTCCGGCGCGGGGTCGGTGCTCAGCAATGCGGCCAACGGCATCCTCGTCGGCAACGGCGGTCTCGGAAACCTGGCCATCATCACCAACGGCGCTTATGTCGTGACCCCGATGCTTGCGCTGGGTTGGGGCGCCTCCGGCGTCAGCAACACGGCCATCATCGGCGGCACGGGCACCCAGGTGCGGGCCATCGGCAGCGGCATCACCGTCGGCACCAACAGCGCGTTCAACACGCTGACCATCGCCAGCGGCGCCGTCGTCACCAACCTGGGCCGCACGGTCGTCGGCGGCTCCGCGGGCGCCACGGGCAACTTCCTGCTCGTCACCGATGCCGGCACCTACCTCACCAATGCGGGCCAGCTCCGCGTGGGCGACTTTGCTTCGCAGAACATGATGGTGATCAGCAACGGGGCCACCGTGCTGAACGCCGGCGTCGGTTTCATCGGCGCGGTGGCCGGCGCCAATAACAACACCGTGCTGGTCACCGGTTCCGGCTCGCTTTGGAGAAACGCCGGCGACCTGAACGTCGGCTTTGCCGGCAGCAGCAACCAATTGCTCATCGCTGGTGGCGTCGTGGCGGCAACCAATCTCGTTGTCGGTAGCGGAGCGGGATCCGTCGGCAATCTCCTGGCCATTTCCGGCGGCAGCCTCTACGTCACCAACACGGCGCGCGGCGGCGCGCTCGACGTGCGCCGCGGCGGCTTCACCCTGAGCGGCGGCACCGCCGTCGTGAACCGGCTCTATCTCACCAACGGCGCCAGCAGCCCGTTCACCTTCAGCGCCGGCACGCTGGCCGTCGGCGGGTCGGCGGTCTCCAACGGCTCAGCTTTCCTCGTCGGCAACGGCGCTTCCGCCGCGACCCTGCGCCTGATGGGCGGCACTCACAGTTTTGCCAACGGCCTGATCATCACCAACAACGCCATCCTCACTGGCACCGGCCTCATCAACGGCATGTTGAACCTTCAGGGCGGCGCGAAGCTGGGGGGCGACGGGACCTCCGGCACGCTGACCGTCAACAACGACACGTATTGGTTCGGCGACGCGAGCTACGACTGGGAGGTCAACAACTTCACCGGCACCGCCGGCACGACCAACGGCTGGGACCTGCTGCAGATCAACGCCGGCCTGATCCTCACCAACGTCTCCGTCGCCAATCCGTTCAAGGTCAACCTGGTCACCATCCAGCCCGGCACGGGCACACCCGGCGCGGCGGCCAATTGGAGCGAAGTCAACGGCAGTTGGGTGATCATCCGCGCCAGCAACGGGATCGTCAATTTCAGCCCGACCACCTACGGCATAGACACGACCGGCTTCCAGAACGACTTTGCCGGCAGCTTCGGCTTGCAGGTTTCCGGCAGCACCAACCTGCTCCTGACCTACTCCGCCCCCGATATCTGGACCAACGGCGTGGGCGGCAACTGGAGCGTCGGCGGCAACTGGCTGGCAGGCACCGCCCCGACCGGGAGCCTGTCCGCGGCGATCCTCTTCCGTGGAAACGGCGTCGCCACCAACAACAACCCCGGCGCGTTCACGCTCAACCACCTGACCTTCCAACTCGGCCCCGGCTCCAACCAGACGCTTCGCGGCGGGAATCTCGTGTTTGGCGAGACGTTTTCCGCGCCACGCATTGACCAGGACAGCAACGGCGTGGCCCGGATAGAGAACAACATGATTTTCTCCAACACCGTGACCATCAGCGTGACCGGCAACGGCTCGTTGGCGCTCAACGGCGACATCAGCGGCACCAACTTCAACAAGACCGGCGGCTCCCTGCTGGGGCTTTACGGCAACAACACCTTCACCGGCCCGGTCAGCATCAGCGGCCTCCTCAACTACACCAACACCAGCGCGTTTGGCGCGGCCGGCAACGTCATCACCCTCGATGGCGCCACCGTCCAGATCACCAACACATTCAGCGAGAGCCGCGCGTTTGCGCTGGCCAACGGCGTTGGCGTGGATGTCAACGCCGGCAACACCTATACGTTGACCGGCGGCCTCCTCGGCGCCGGCGACCTCACCAAGACCAATGGCGGCACGCTGGTCCTCACCGGCAACTCCGCCCTCGGCGGCTCGGTTTACGTCAGCGGCGGCGCGCTGACGATCTCCGGCGGCGGCACGCTGACCAATGGCTCCGGTATCCTTGGCTTCGGGGCCGGGTCGAGCAGCAGCCTGGTCACGGTCAGTGGCGCCGGCTCACTTTGGAACAACACCAACGAGCTGGATGTGGGCTACTCCGGCAGCGGCAACCAGCTTGTCATCACCAACGGCGGACGCGTTGCAGCGGCCCAGGTCATTGTGGGCCGCAATAGCGGCAGCCAGAGCAACCTCGTCCTTCTCTCGGGCGGCAATCTCGTGGCGACAAGCGGCAGCGGGCTGGATATCCGCCGCGGCGCGTTTGTGAACGCCAACCAATCCACCAGCTCCGTGAACAACCTCACGCTCGGCGCGGCCGCAGTCATCACCAACGACGCCACCTCGACCTTCTACATCGCCGGCCTCTTCGACAACCAGTCCACCAACAACCAGGCGAACAACAACTGGAGCGGCCGCTGGGTCTTCAGCGGCACCATCACACAGCGGGTGGAAATGGCATCCAACCCCCAGACCGGTTTCAGCAACACCAACTTCTACTTCGGCACCCTCAGCGTCGGCGACCCGCTCACCGGCAGCAACGCGTTCGTCATGCTGGTGGACACGCGGACCAACACCGCCGGCGCGGGCAGCGAAATCCTGGTCGCCAGCAACCTCACCGTCGCCACCGCCGGCTCGACGCTGGACCTCAACAGCCGCACGGCGCTGGTGCTCAACCTCAGCAACACCGGCACCATCCAGCAGGTCAACGGCGGCGGCACCCTGGGCGCCATCAACGCCGTCAACACCTTCACCAACCAGGGCCGCATCTTCGTCGCCAACGGCAGCTTGATGCAGTTCTCCAACAGCTTCGTCAACGCCGCCTCCGGCACCATCTTCTTGCGCAACGGCAGCATCCTCACCAACTTCATCTCCGGTTCCACCCTGACCAACTACGGCACCATCGAGGGCGTCGGCACGCTCAAGATGACCGTCGGCAACGAAGGCACGATCCAGGCGTCCGGCGGCGTCTTGCGGCTTTCGGGCGGCTTTACCAACAGCGGCGGGGCCGGCGGCGGGCCGGTGAATGCCGGCCTGCTGCAAGCGTTGGGCGGTGGCTCCGAACTGGTCGTGAACTCCGGCTTCACCAACCTCGGCACCATCAACCTCGCGGCCGGCACCGTCACCGTCTCGCGCATCGTCAACCAAAACCTCGTCTCCGGCTATGGCGCCTTCAACGCGGCGCTGGACAACTCGGCCCGCGTCACCAACGACAGCGGCGGCCTGATGACCTTTGCCCTACCGGTGGTCAACCGCACCAACGGCTCCATCATCGCCCGCGGCAGCAGCTCCTTCAGCTTCGGCGGCGCCTTCAACAACGCCGGCGGCCTGGTCCGCGTCGCCGACCAGAGCCTCGCCACGTTCAACGCCGTCGTCACCAACCTCGTCAACTCCCGCATCGAGGTCGCCAACCAGTCGCGCCTCACCTTCAATGCCGGCGTCACCAACTTTGGCCACATCTCGGTCCTCGGGCCTTCCACCGCCGTGTTCAATGGCAATCTCCTGCTCGGCCCCAGCGGCATCATCACGGCCTCCGCCACCAACTCCGTCATCTTCATGCGCAGCAACTTCTTCAACTTCAGCACCAACAACATGGCCTTCGACATGCGCAATGCCACGGTCATCTTCGGCGACGCCGGCACCCTGCCCGATGGAAGCGCCCAAAACGCCGAGTTGTTTGGCGTTGCCGGCACCAACAAAGGCGCCACGTGGGACGGCTTCAACAACAACTTCGCCGTCCACGAGATCATCGTCACCAACCTCGCGAAATTCACCAACCCGCTCGATGACAACCAGGACACCAACAACGCCCTCTATGTGGACATCCTGCACGTTTACGACAACGTCAACCTGCACATCAACCACATCACCGTTTACGTCAGTGGCATGTTCATCAACGACCAGATCGGCCAGACCTTCACCTACGACAGCACGGCCGCCTACAACCATATGCTGACCAGCACGTATCCGGATCTGCCGTTGATGAAGCTGACCATCGGCCCCGATGCCGCCATCATCTTCCTCGCCGCCATCCCCGAACCATCCACGGCTGCGCTCTTCGGCGCCGGCGTATTGTTCCTGGCAGGCCGGCGGCGGCGGAAGCCGCCGCAGCGCGCAGACTTCAAGTCACTGGACAGGCCTCCGCCCCATAGCGCCTGTCGCGGCCCGTCATCGTGAGGAGTTGACCTGCCCGCAGGCAACGTCACCGTTCGCACGCCAACCGGTTCGGCCGGCTCCAGCGGATGCGCGCCAGCAACGTGTCGCCCCGCCAGCCGCCCGTCCCGGCGAGCGCCGGCACGAACGCGCGGCGTGAAAGCGTTGCGGTCATCTCGATTCCTTTCCGGTGGCCAGCGCCGCCATCGAGCGGTCATGGACGCGCGACAACGTAAGCATGGCCGCCGTTGCGCCGATCAACGCCCGCAGCATGTCCTGTTGCGCGTCCCACGGGTCGCCCTGCATGCCGAGCCACTGCGGGCCGGCGTTCGGATAAAACCACACGACGATCTGCCACTCGATCAGTTCGTAAGACGCACTGAACGCCAGACAGAAACACACCGCCAGGAAGTTCACCATCGTGCCACGCTGCAACTGCGTTGTGCGCAGCAGCACTTCTCGCGCGATGATCGCCGGCACGAAGCCTTGGAAGAAGTGGCCGATCCGATCGAACGGGTTGCGCGAAAGATTCAGCAGGTCGCGCAGCCAGTTGCCGAGCGGCACCGCCTCATAAGTGTATTTGCCGCCCGCGGCCAGCACGGCGAAATGGATGCCGACGAGCAGATAGACCAGTGCCGAAAACGGAAACTGCCGCCGCGTCAGCGCCAGCAACACGATGCCTGCGACGCCGAGCGACGTTTCAAACAGCCATATCGCATAATCCGCCGCGCCCACCGCCGACCACGCCACACAGACTGTCGCAGCCACGCAGAGCAACACAAGCGGATCGGGGCGCTTGATAGCATCGAGGCGCATGACGGCGACTTCATACCGAGGGCGCGCTGCCGTCAAGGCGCATTTCGTCGCGCTTGCACAGCGGCATCGGCTTCCGTTACCGTCGCGCCCGTTGTGAAAAACACCGACAAACCGCTGAAGCCGGCGACGCTCTGCGTCCACGCCGGCGCCTATCGCGACGAAGCCACCGGCGCCATCACCACGCCCATCTTCACCGCGTCCTCCTACGCCTACCCGAACCCGGCCGACCAGAACTTCTACCAGCGATACTTCAACACCCCCAACCAGCGCGCCGTGGCGGCCAAACTCGCCGCGTTGGAGCAGGGCGAGGACGCACTGGTGTTCGGCAGCGGCATGGCGGCGATCACGACGGTGCTTTTTGCGCTGCTGAAGCCCGGCGACCACGCCGTGTTTCAGGAAGACCTCTATGGCGGCAGCTACCATTTCGTCGCGTCGGAACTGACCCGGTTTGGCGTCGAGGTCGCCTTCGCCCGCAGCCAGGGCGACTTCACGGCGCTGCTCCGGCCGAACACCAGGCTCATCTACGTCGAGTCGCCCTCAAACCCGCTCCTGCGCTGCGTGGACCTCGCCGCCGTCGCCGCGCTGGCAAAAGCGCGCGGCCTCCTCACCGTCATAGACAACACCGTCGCCACGCCGATCAACCAGAACCCGCTCGCGCTGGGCATCAGCGTCGTCGTCCACAGCGCCACCAAATACCTCAACGGCCACAGCGACCTCAACGCCGGCGCCGTCATCGCCTCGCGCGAGATCATCACCCGCATCCGGCCCTTCGCCGTCAACCACGGCGGCATGCTCGACGCCCACGCCTGCTACATGCTGGAGCGCGGCCTCAAGACGCTCGCCCTCCGCATTGAGCGCCAGAACGCCAACGCCGGCAAACTCGCAGGCTGGTTGCAGAAACATCCTGCCATCGCCCGCGTGAACTATCCCGGCCTGCCAGAGCATCCCGACCACGCTGTCGCCGCACGCCAGATGCGCGGCTTCGGCGGCATGTTGTCGTTTGAGCTGCGCGACGCAGCGCAGGCTGGCGCGTTGCTGGGCCGTTTCAAACTGGCCACCGCAGCGTTGAGCCTCGGTGGCGTCGAGACGTTGGTGACCAGTCCCGCGAAGACCTCCCACGTCAAGATGACTGCCGAGGAACGCGCCCGCGTCGGCATCCGCGACGCGTTGCTACGCGTCTCCGTCGGCATCGAGGACGGCGACGACATCATCAACGATTTCCAGCAGGCGTTGGAGGCGCAAAGCTGACGTGAAGATCGTTGTTGACGAGAACATTCCCTTCGGCCGCGAGGCGTTCGGCCGGCTCGGCGATGTCGTGACGATGCACGGCCGCAAGATGGACGCCGCTGCTGTCCGCGACGCGGATATGCTCATCATCCGCTCAATCACGAAGGTCAGCCGCGAACTGCTCGAAGGTAGCCGCGTGCGTTTCGTCGGCACGTGCACCATCGGCACCGATCACGTGGACGAGGCGTATCTGCGCGAGCGCGGCATCGCGTTCGCCAGCGCGCCCGGTTGCAACGCCAACTCCGTCGCCGAATACATCGTCTGCGCGCTGCTGGTGCTCGCCCAACGCGGCGGCTACCGGCTCGAGGGCAAGACCATCGGTGTCGTCGGCGTCGGTAACGTCGGCAGCAAGGTTCTGGCGAAGTGCGAGGCGCTCGGCATGTGCGTCCTGCAGAACGACCCGCCGTTGGCGCGGCTCTTCCCGTGCGAAAAGCGGTTCTTGCCGCTGGAGGCGTTGATGGATGCGGACTTCATCTCGCTTCACGTGCCGTTGACGAAAACGGGCGAAGACAAGACGTGGCACTTGGCCGACGAGGTGTTCTTGAAGCGGATGAAGTCGGGCGCAGTCCTGCTGAACACCTGCCGCGGTGCTGTCGTGGATAACAAGGCGCTCAATCGCACAGCCGTGCTGGATGTTTGGGAGGGCGAACCGGCGATTGAAGTTTCGCTTTTTAATCGCGTCGCGCTCGGCACGCCGCACATCGCCGGTTATTCCTACGACGGCAAGGTCAGCGGCACGACGATGGTTTATCAAGCTGCATGCGACTTTCTGGCAAGGAGCGGCGGTTTTCAACCGCCGCCGGACAATGCAAAAGCCGGCGGTTACAAACCGCCGCTCCTTGAATTGTCCGCTCTCATGCCGCCCTCGCCTCATGCACGGCTCACACTCGACGCCGCGGGCCGTTCCGACGAGGACGCGCTGCGCGAGGCGGCGCTGACGGTCTATGACATCGAGGCCGACGACCGGCGGCTGCGGGTGATTGCGGACTTGCCAACGGGCGGGCGGGCGGCATACTTCGACCGCTTGCGGAAAGACTATCCGCAGCGCCGCGAGTTCCAGAACACGACGATCACGCTCAGGGGCGGGAGTGACGTCCTCCGGCGCAAACTGAAAGGAATCGGATTTAACCCAGGAGAATAAAATGCCGGAAGCACAAGCAGACATCGCATTGATCGGCCTGGCCGTGATGGGCCAGAACCTGATTTTGAACATGAACGACCACGGCTTCACCGTCGTGGCCTACAACCGCACCGTCTCGAAGGTGGACGATTTCATCAACAACGAGGCCAAAGGCACGAAGATCCTCGGCGCGCACTCGCTCCAGGAAATGGCCGGGCTGCTGAAACACCCGCGCCGCGTGATGTTGATGGTCAAGGCCGGCAAGGCTGTGGACGAATTCATCGAGTCGCTGCTCCCGGTGCTCGAACCGGGCGACATCATCATTGATGGCGGCAACTCGCTCTTCGAAGACACCATCCGCCGCACCAAATACGTCGAGTCGAAGGGCCTCCTCTACATCGGCACCGGCGTTTCCGGCGGCGAAGAGGGCGCGCGCCGCGGCCCGTCCATCATGCCTGGTGGTTCGCCGGCTGCGTGGCCACACGTGAAGCCGATCTTCCAGGCCATCTCCGCGAAAGTTGCCGACGGGTCGCCGTGCTGCGACTGGGTTGGCGAAGGCGGCGCGGGCCATTACGTGAAGATGACCCACAACGGCATCGAATACGGCGACATGCAACTCATCTGCGAGGCCTACCACTTGATGAAGGACGGCCTCGGCATGACCGCCGACGAGATGCACCAGGTCTTCGCCGACTGGAACAAGGGCGAGCTGGACTCCTACCTCATCGAGATCACGCGCGACATCCTCGCGTTCAAGGACACCGACGGCGCGCCGCTGGTGGACAAGATCCTCGATACCGCCGGCCAGAAAGGCACCGGCAAATGGACCGTCATCTCCTCGCAGGACATGGGCATCCCGATCACGCTCATCGCCGAGGCGGTCTAGTCGCGCTGCGTGTCGGCCATGAAAGACGCGCGCGTCGAAGCCTCGAAGGTGTTCAAGCCGTCGAACCCGAAGTTCGCCGGCGACCGCGCGCAGTGGGTCGAGGACATCCGCAAGGCGCTCTACGCCTCGAAGATCATTAGCTACACGCAGGGCTACATGCTCATGCGCGCCGCGGCCAAGCAATACGGCTGGAACCTCAACTACGGCGGCATCGCGCTGATGTGGCTAGGCGGCTGCATCATCCGCAGCGCGTTCCTCGGCGAGATCAAGAAGGCGTTCGACAAGAACCCGGCCCTGGAGAACCTGCTGCTCAATCCGTTCTTCAAGAAGGCGATCAAGGGCTGCCAGCGCAGTTGGCGCAAGGTCGTCGCGACCGCTGTCAAGAAAGGCATCCCGGTCCCCGCGTTCAGCACCGCGCTGGCGTTCTTCGACGGCCTGCGCAGCGAGCGGCTGCCGGCCAACCTGCTCCAAGCCCAGCGCGACTACTTCGGCGCGCACACCTACGAGCGCCTCGACAAGCCGCGCGGCGAGTTCGCCCACACCAACTGGACCGGCACCGGCGGCCGTGTGGCGAGCAGCACTTATACGGTCTAGTTCTGTCGCCGTTTTTTGTATCCAGACCGACGTTTGAGCGGCGCGGGCTTCGGCCCGCGCCGTTTCTATTTCACCGGCTTGCCGGCGCCCACCGCCACGCGGGCCAGATTCTCCAGATCCTTGTGCGCCTCCTTGAACGCGTCCGCATTCACCTTGTCCATCGCATCAGGCGCCAGTTCCTCGACCAGCTTCAATCGCTTGAGGATGACAGGCAGGTCTTCGGTGGTGGGACGTTTCGGATCAGACAGGCCGTCCTCGTTCAAGTCCTCGATCAAGTCCTGCCGCTCGTTTGCCGGCAGATCGGGATTGTTGATGGCCTTGATCCAATACTGTTCGGCTTCCGGCTCGACGCCAACCAGGCTCAAGGCCGCCCGCGCCAGTTCGTCCTTGGGCTGCGGGGCGGTCCGGCCCGCCGGCGCCCTCGGCGCTTTGACCCTTGGCCGGACGCGCGCTTTCGCCGCCGCAAGCCACGGGACGCTTCTTGAGACCCGCATGGTCTCCGCTGAAGGGGATGCCTTCCTGGCAGGCGGATGGGAATCGGGCTGGGCAGGCACGCGGGCCGCTGGACGGTTCACGCTCCAGATGCCGGCACCGACGAGGACGATGACCACTGCCGCGCCGGCAACCGCGATATGCTTCATGGTTCTCATGGCGTGGCGAAACTTATTGCCATGCTCTTACTGGAAACGGTCTGCAAACTCAAGATGTCGCAAGCTGAAGAGCAACCCGGCCCTGTCTGGCGCGCTGCACACCCATGACAGGGCGCATCCTGACACTGCCCCCGCTTGCGCCTCCCATCCCTCCCCGCACCGAAACGAGAGTGGACAACGCGACGCTTTTTCTGGTAGGAGGACTACGGGGCCGGGCAGGAAAAACCGCCGGAAAGGACCCGGATTTTCCGCCCTGAGCCTCATCCGAACATGGAAGTCACCAAGACAAAACTCGACGGCGTGCTGCTGATAAAACCGCCCACGGTCTTTGAAGACTATCGCGGCACGTATGTGGAAACCTACAACCAGGAGCTGTATCACAAGGCCGGCATCACGGTGCCGTTCGTGCAGGACGACATCTCCGTCTCCACGCGGCACGTGTTGCGCGGCATCCACGGCGACGCGGAGACATGGAAACTGGTGTCGTGCCTCCACGGGAAGTTTTACCTGGTGGTGCTGAACCACGACAAGGACTCGCCGCAGTTCGGGAAGTGGGAAGGGTTCACGCTCTCCGACTGCAACCGGTTGCAGGTGTTGGTCCCGCCGAAGTTCGGCAACGGCCACGTCGTGCTGAGCGAGGAAGCGATCTTCCACTACAAACAGAACACCTACTACAACCGGGCCGGCCAGTTCACGGTGGCGTGGAATGATCCGCGCTTCAAGATCTGGTGGCCCGTCCAAAACCCCATCGTCTCACAACGGGATGCAGGAGTCTGACATGCGCGTTCTCATCACCGGCATCACCGGCTTCGTCGGCAGCCATCTGGTCGAGTATATCCTCGCCAACCACCCCCAGACGGAAATCTCCGGCATCAAGCGCTGGCGCAGCCCGAAGGACAACATCCGCCACCTGCTCGACAAGGTGACGTTGTTCGATTGCGACCTGCGCGACCTCGGCTCGCTCATCCGCGTGTTCGGCGAGGTCAAGCCTGACGTCATCTTCCACCTGGCCGCGCAGTCGTTCGTCTCCACCAGCTACGTCGCGCCGGTGGACACGCTGGACTGCAACATCATCGGCACAGCCAACCTGCTCGAAGCCGTCCGCATCCTGAAGCTCGACCCGGTCATCCACATCTGCAGCTCGTCGGAGGTCTATGGCCAGGTCGGCAAGGAGGACGTGCCGATCCGCGAGACCTGCCCGCTGCGGCCCGTCAGCCCCTACGCCGTCAGCAAGGTCGGCGAGGACATGCTCGGCTACATGTATTGGAGCGCCTACAAGCTGCGGACGATCCGGACGCGGATGTTCACCCACAGCGGGCCGCGCCGCGGCGAGGTGTTCGTGGACTCGTTCTTCGCGCAACAACTGGCCCGCATCGAGCGCGGCATGCAGCCGCCGGCGGTCCGCGTCGGCAATCTCGACAGTGTGCGGACGTTTGCCGATGTGCGCGACACGGTGCGCGCCTACTGGCTGCTGGCGCAAAAGTGCCCGCCCGGCGAGGTCTATAACATCGGCGGCGACACGACGATGACGATCCGCGAGATGCTCGACCTGTTGCTGGCGATGACCACGTTCAAGGGCAAGATCGAGATCAAGGTGGACCCAGCGCTGATCCGGCCGGCGGACGTGACGTTGCAGATCCCCTGCTCCGACAAGTTCAAGGCAGCGACCGGCTGGAAACCCGTGATCCCTTACCGGCAGACGCTGCAGGACATGCTCGACTACTGGAGAGAGCACTTTGCCCGACACGCCCCTCGGTGACATTGACGTGGTCATCCTCGCGGGCGGCCAGGGCACGCGGCTGAAGTCGCTGTTCCCGGACCGCCCGAAGGTGCTCGTGCCCATCAACGGCGTCCCGTTCCTGCGCCACTATCTCAACTGGCTCCGCGGCTTCGGGGCGCGCCGGGTGATTCTCTCGCTGGGCCACATGGCCGGCATGGTGCAAGACTACGTCCGCTCGGAAACCTGGCCGGGGATGGAGATCGAGACTTTCGTCGAGACCAGCCCGTTGGGCACCGGCGGCGCGGTGCGCGCCGTGATGCCGCTGGTCCGCTCCGAGACCGTGCTGGTGGCCAACGGCGACTCGCTGGTGCGCGCGGACCTCGGCGGGTTCGTCGCGTTTCACCGGCGCAAACGCGCGCGGCTCTCGATGCTGCTGGCGCGCGTGGACCAGGTCGGCCAGAGCGGCCTCGTCGAGACGGACGCCGGGGAGGCGGTGGTGTCCTTTGTCGAGAAGCCCGCCGATCGCGCCGTGGGCGGCCACATCAACGCGGGGCTTTACCTGATGCAGCGCGAGGCGGTCGCGGAGATCCCCGGCGAAGGGCCGGTCTCCATCGAGCGCGACGTGTTCCCGCGCTTCTGCGGGCGGGGTTTTTTTGCCTTGAAAGGCGGGTTCTCATTCATTGACATCGGCACGCCGGATTCTTATCGTCGCGCCAGCGAATTTTTCCGCGGACAAACCCTATGATCATCAGTCGCACACCCTACCGGATCTCCTTCTTTGGCGGCGGCACCGATTACCCGGCGTGGTATCACAAGGAAGGCGGCGCGGTGCTTTCCACCACCATAGACAAATACTGCTACATCAGTTGCCGCTACTTCCCGCCATTTTTCCGCGAGAAACACCGGATCGTCTGGTCGCACATCGAGACGGTCAACACCATTTCCGAAATCCTCCACCCCGCGGTCCGCGAGGGGCTTAAGTTCCTCGGCTTCGACGATTCCGTCGGTCTGGAGATCCACCACCAAGGCGACCTGCCGGCGCGCAGCGGCATCGGGTCCAGCTCATCGTTTGCCGTTGGGCTGATCAAAGCCCTGACAACGTTGCGCGGGCACATGATCGGCAAACATGAGCTGGCTTTGAAGGCCCTCGAGTTCGAACAAAGCGTATTGAAGGAAAACGTCGGCTCCCAGGACCAGATCGCCGCAGCCTACGGCGGGTTGAACATCATCCGGTTCCAACCGAACGATTCGATCCAAGTCGAGCCGGTGAGCATCGCGCATGAACGCATGCACGAACTGGAGGCCAACCTGTTGATGCTCTACACGGGCACCAGCCGCATGGGCGGCGAGATCGCCAAGAGCGTCATCGCCCGGCTCGGCGACAAGTCGGCCGAGTTGCGCCGGATGCGCGCGATGGTGGACGAGGCCAGCGACATCCTCACCGACACCAACCGCAGCTTGAACGCGTTCGGCGAACTGCTGCACGAGTCCTGGCTGCTCAAACGCGGCATCGCCGACGGCGTTTCCAACCCGGAGGTGGATGCCATTTACAAGACCGCCCGCGACCACGGCGCGCTCGGCGGCAAACTCTGCGGCGCCGGCTCGAAAGGGTTCATGCTCTTCTACGTGCCGCGTGAAAAACAACAGGCCGTCATGAAAGCCCTCCCCCACTTCCTCTGGGTGCCCATCAGTTTCGAGTGGGAGGGCAGCACCACCATCTACTACGACGTGTCCGCCCCCGGACGGCCGACCTGACCGCCGCAAACGGGCAGCAGCGTCCATCGAGTCATGGAACTGGGCATCAAAGGCAAACGGGCGCTCGTCACCGGCGGCAGCTACGGCATCGGGCGCGCCATCGCGCTCGCGCTCGCCAACGAAGGCTGCCGCGTCGCCATCTGCGCCCGCGGCCAGCAACGCCTCGACGTCACGCTCGCCGACATCCACGCCAAAGGCGTCGAAAGCCTTGCCATCGCCGCCGACGCCACCCAGCCCGAGGACATCCGCCGCGTCGTGGACGCCGTCGCGCGCGCATGGGGCGGCGTGGACATCCTCGTCAACAACGTCGGCGGCGCGGGCGGCCGCGACACCCGGCCCGTCGAGGAAGTCCCCGAAGCGCAATGGCTGGAGACCTACAACCTCAACGCCCTCGCTGCGACCCGGTTCACCACTCAGGTCATCCCCCACATGCGCCGGGCCAACTGGGGCCGCGTCGTCTCCATCGTCTCCGTGCAGGGCAAGGAAGGCGGCGGCCGGCCGTGGTATACGATGGCCAAGAGTGCCGAGATCGCCCTGATGAAGACCCTCGCGCTCAACCACGACCTCGCACGCGCCGGCATCACCTTCAACAGCGTCGCCTCCGGCCGCGTGCTGGCCGAGGGCAATGACTGGGACCAGTTCCGCCGCGAAGACCCGAAGCGGTTCGAGGAAACCCTGAAGCAGCGGCTCCCGCTCGGCCGCTGCGGCACGCCGGAGGAGGTGGCCGCCGTCGTCGCGTTTGTCTGTTCGGCGAGCGCGAGCTATCTCAACGGAGCTTGCATCGCGGTGGACGGTGGGGAAAGCTACAGCTTCTAGAAGCACCATGAAAACCGACAAACACAACGCCATCATCCTGTCGAGCGCGTCGGAGAAGGACGCGCTCAAGCAGTTCGTCCAGATGCTCAAGTCCTCCCCCGTGCCGGAGGACGAGCTGCTGCCGAACCTCGGCCTTTACCTGACCTCAAAGGCCCTCTCGCGGATCCTGTTCTTCTACGAAATCTACAAGAAGATCGTCGGCACCCACGGCGTGATCATGGAGTTCGGCGTGCGCTGGGGCCAGACGCTGTCGCTCATGGCGGCGCTGCGCGGCATCTTCGAGCCGTTCAACCGCCACCGCAAGATCATCGGCTTCGACACCTTCGCCGGCTTCAAAGGCGTCAGCGAGAAGGACGGCAAGCTCGGCAAGATTGCTGACGGACATTTCACCGTCGGGGCCAGCTACGACCAGCAGCTCGCGCAAATCCTCGCGTTGCAGGAGGCGCTCAACCCGATCGCGCACCTGAAGAAGTATGAACTGGTCAAGGGCGACGCCTGCGAGACGATCCCGCGTTACCTGAAAGAGCACCCGGAGACCATCGTCTCGCTGGCCGTCCTCGACTTCGACATCTACAAGCCCACCAAGGCGGCGCTGGAGGCAATCAAGCCGCACCTGATGCGCGGCAGCATTCTCGTCTTCGATGAACTGTGCGACGACATTTTCCCCGGTGAGACGACGGCGCTCCAGGAGGTCTTCGGGCTGAACAACGTCCGCATCCAGCGCATGCCGATGACCGCGCGCATCTCCTACATGGAGGTGCAGTGATGGTCAAGATGGCGCCGGGCTGCCGGGAAATCCGCAAGAGCATCCTCCGCGCCTCGCGCGCGAGCGGCCACGGCCACATCCCGACCTGCTTCTCGATCATCGAGATGCTCAGCGCGGTGTATGAAACGATGAAGCACGACCCGGCGCGGCCGCAGTGGCCCGAGCGGGACATCTTCATCCTCAGCAAAGGCCACGGCGCGCTCGGCTACTTCGCGACTCTCGCGCAATACGGCTACTTCAAGGCGGAGGAACTCAGCACCTTCGGCGCGTTCCAGTCCCGGCTCGGCTGCCACGCCGACCGCAAGAAAGTTCCCGGCGTCGAACTCTCCACCGGCTCGCTCGGCCACGGCATCGGCGTTACCGTCGGCATGGCGCTCGCCTTTCGCATCCGGAATTCGCCGCGGCGCGTGTTCACACTCATCGGCGACGGCGAGTCCAACGAAGGCTCCGTCTGGGAGGCCGTGATGGTCGCCACGCACCTGAAACTCGCCAACCTCACCATCCTCTACGACGCCAACCGTTCGCAGGTCCGTTCGCTGCCGATCCCGAACCCGGCGGAGCGGTTCGCGGCGTTCGGCTGCGACACGGCCGAGGCCGACGGCCACGACCTCGACGCGCTGAAGGCCGCCGTGGCGCGGCCCGCCGCGACGGTGAAGGCCGTCGTGGCGCACACGACCAAGGGCCACGGCTGCCCGACACTGGTGAACAACATGTTCGAGTGGCACCGCAAGTCGCCCTCGCCGGAGCAACTGGAGCAGTTCATGGGGGAGCTGGACCTGCCATGAGGAAGCAATTCAAAGACACGGTCACGGAACTGGCGGCCAAGGACGAGCGCGTCGTCGTCATCCTCGGTGACATCAGCCATTTCCTGTTCAACGCGTTCCAGGAAAAATACCCGTCGCGTTTCTACAACATGGGCATCTGCGAGAACACGCTCATCAGCGTGACCGCCGGCCTGAGCGCGCAGGGGTTCCATCCGTTCGTCCACACCATCACGCCGTTCATCACCGAGCGCAGCCTGGAGCAGATCAAGCTCGACCTCTGCTACAACGAGTTCGGCGCGAACATCGTCTCCACCGGCGCGACGTTCGACTACGCGTGGGACGGCGCGACGCATCACTGCTACAGCGACCTGGCCATCCTGCGGCTGCTGCCCGGCATGGAGGTCATCCAGCCCGGCTCGAAGAAGGAACTCGACGCGCTCATCCGCAGTCAATACGCCAACGGCAAGCCCACCTACTTCCGCCTCTCCGACCACGGCCACAACATTGACGTGCCCGTCGAGTTCGGCAAAGGCGTCGTGCTCAAGGACAGCGGCGCGCCCGTGACCGTCATGACGGCCGGGCCGATCCTCGGCAACGTCTTGGAAGCGTGCAACGACCTGCCGGTGAACCTCGTCTATTTCCACACCCTCAAGCCGATAGACAAGGAACTCATCGCGCGCTTCCGCCACACGAAGATCCTCGTCGTGCACGATGCGTTCGGCCTGCACGAGGCCATCAGTGAAGTGCCCGACCTCTCCATCCGCTGCCACGGCCTGCCCGACCAGTTCTGCGTCTGGTATGGCACCGTCCACGACATCCGCAAGATGGTCCGGCTCGACCCCGCCGCAATCCGCGAGGCGGTGCGCGCCCGCTCTCAAATCTGAAATCTGAAATCCGGAGCCACCCATGACCTATTCCCGCTTCGAAGACCTGCCCGTCTGGCAGGAAGCGGTGCGGCTCGCCAAACAAGTCTATGACCTGACCGGGCGGAACCAGAAGCGGATGAGCCCCAGTCTGCGGGACCAATCGGAGCGGGCGGCACTCTCGGTCTCGAACAACATCGCGGAGGGATTCGAGCGCGGCACGACCAACGAACTGCTGGCTTTCCTTTACATCGCGCGCGGCTCCGCGGGCGAGGTCCGTTCCATGCTCTGCTCCCTCGAACGGCGGCCCGGCCTCGCCGATCTCAAATCTGAAATCTCAAATTTGAAATCCACAGCGGAAAGCTGCTCGCGGCAATTGCGCGCCTGGGCCGACTCCCTCCAGAACTCGGAGATCAAAGGCCAGCGGCACCTGAACGACCGCACCCGCTCTGCCGCCGAGCAGAAACGCCGGGCCGAGGCATTCCAGAAAGAACTCCTCAACCGCCTCCCGGCCAACCATCCCTTGCGCCAGCAAGCGACCGCATCCAAGTGACGGCCGCCGGCCGCTGCGACCCGGCGTCCCTGCCCCCTCATGGTTTGCACCCCCCTGCGCAACAAATGCGTTCCAATCCATCACCTGTGGTGCCGACCTCCGACCACCGGTTCTTGACAAATCGTTCGACGGTCGGAGACCGCTGCCATAGAGAAGCCGCCCACCCGTTCCCGCTTCCCACAGGCCTTCCCGCCCCCCTCCTAATCCTCACCGCTCACGAATCTCCTTCCTCATTTTCACCGTGCCAGTTCCAAGTCCTCGACCAGTGTCTTGGCGCGCTGCGTGTCCGGATGTGCCTCTCCCAGCATCTTCCGCCGACCCTCCAGCGTCCGCCGCGCTAAGGAAAGCGCCTCCGGTATTTTCGTCTGCTCCGCCAAATTTAGCGCGAGGTTGTAGCAGGACTGCAAAACGTCGGGATGCTCCGGCCCCAAGATGCACTCGCGAATAGCTAAGATATCGCGGTTCTCCGCCTCGGCCTCGGCGTATTTGCCTTGGCGATGCAGCGCAGAAGCCAGACTGTTGCGGCTGTTCAGCGTATCGGGATCCTCCAGCCCCAAGACGCGCTCTTGGATGGCTAGGACGGCCCGATGCTCGGCCTCGGCCTCGGCGTTCTTGCCCTGGGCTTGGAGTGTATTAGCCAAGTTGTTGCGGATCGTCAGCGTGGTGGGATCATCCGGTCGGAAGACGCGCTGCAGAATGGCGATGACGGCGCGATTCTCCGCCTCGGCCTCGGCGTTCTTGCCTTGGGCTTCCAATGTATTCGCCAGGCCCAAGCGGAAGTTCAACGTATCGGAGTATTCTGGCCCTATGACGCGCTGACTGATGGCCAAAGCGGTGCGGTGCTCAATCTCAGCCTCAGCATATTTCCCTTGGGCACGAAGTGCTTTGGCTAGGTTGTTGCGGGTCTTGAGCGTGTCGGGATGCTCCAGCCCAAAGACGCGCTCGTAGATGGCCAGCGCGGCGCGATATTCCGTCTCGGCTTCGGCGTATTTGCTTTTGTTGCACAATATGTCGGATTTGTCGTTGTGAACCCGAAGCGCCTTGATATCAGCCGCGCGCGCGGCCTGTTGGTATTCGTCACAGATGAACCAGATGGCGCCCGCCTCGAAGATGAGCAAAAGCACAACACCGAGCACGGCCCAAAAGACGAACCGGCGGCGCGGGGATGGACCGGCGGGGCTGTTAGCGACGGGTTGCGTGCTCATACCGACACACATTTTCCGAAACGCGGCGCGGAAATGCAAGCGCGGGAAAACCGAGGGAATGCGGAGTGCGGAATGCGAAGCGCGACCGAGGTTCAGCCATGGATGCCCGGATGAACACGGATGGCCAACCTAGACAACCTCGGCTTTCCGTTGCTTCGAGATTGGTTTGTCGCTAGCATCGCCGCCACCGATGTTTTACCACGGCAAAAAAGTTCTGGTTACCGGCGGCGCCGGCTTCGTCGGCTCGCACCTCGTCGAGGAACTCCTCCGCCAAGGCGCGCAGGTGCGGGTTTCCGTCCACCACCGGCCCTTTGTCAGCCGCGACGAGCGCATCGAGGTCATGCCGGCCGACCTCACGCGGCCGGAAGATTGCCGCGCCGCCGCGCACGGGATGCAGTTTGTGTTTCACGCGGCGGGCGCGGTGGGCGCGGCGGGCGTGGGCGCCAGCGGGGTGATGAGCGGCATCACGACCAACCTGACCCTCACCGCGCAGATGCTGGAGGCGGCGTGGGCGGAGGGCGTGGAGCGGTTCCTGCTTTTCGGCAGCAGCACCGGCTATCCGGCGGCGGACCATCCGGTGAAGGAGGAGGAGATGTGGGCCGGGCCGGTGCATTCGGCCTACCTCGGCTACGGCTGGATGCGGCGCTACGCGGAGAAGCTCGGCGAGTTCGTCGCGTCCAGCTCCCCGATGAAGATCGCGTTGGTGCGGCCGACGGCGGTGTATGGACAGCGGGACAACTTCGACCCGAAGACCAGCCACGTCATCCCCGCGCTGATCCGTCGCGCCATCGCGAAGGAGAATCCGTTCGTGGTCTGGGGCACCGGCAATGAGGTGCGGGACTTCCTGCACGTCAGCGACCTCGCGCGCGGCTGCGTGATGCTGCTGGAGAAGCACGCGACCTGCGACCCCGTCAACATCGGCTACGGCAGGACGGTGACGATCAAGGAGATCGTGCAGATCATCCTGAAGGCCGCCGGCCACGAGGGCGCTGAGTTGAAGTTCGACACGACCAAGCCGAGCATGATTCCGGTCCGCAGCGTGGACACGTCGAAAGCCCGGCGCGTGCTCGGGTTCGAGCCGCGGCTGACGCTGGAGGAAGGTCTGGCCGACACGGTGCGCTGGTATCGGGAGCAAACTCCATGAAAAAGGTGGGGCGAGGCTCTGCCGAGCCATTCTTCTCTTTCGGTCCCAGCCCGCTTCGTGTGCGCGGCAAGCAGAGGCTCGGCGGAGCCTCGCCCCACCGCGCTGAACTCTCCGCTTTCATCCCATGACCCCTCGCGAACGATTCATCGCCGCGCTGGAACGGAAGCCGCTGACGGGGCGCGTGCCGCACTTCGAGTTGATCTTCTACCTGACGATGGAGGCGTTCGGGAAAGTCCATCCCGACCATCGGAACTACTCCCAGTGGCTCCAGATGACCGAGAGCGAGCGGCAGCGGCACCGCGCGGACATGGCGGACCTCTACATCGCCATCGCGGAGCGGTTCGAGCACAGCGCGATCTTCCTGCGGCCGAACCCGCGCAGTGGCGAGGAGACGATGCGGTTGGTGGACTTGATCCGCGAGAAGGCCGGCAACCGTTTCTTTCTCGCCAAGGGCGGCGACGCGACGT
>JACRKA010000217.1 GCA_016219905.1 Verrucomicrobiota bacterium | reverse complement strand
ATGACCGACGCGTGGATGGCCGAACTGGACCAGTTCGTCGCGATGAACCTGCTCGCGCTCGACTGCGACAACACGCGCATCGGCTCCGGCGGCTACGGTTACACGCGCGAACTGCCTGGCAACGACTACGACGCGGCCCACGTGAAGCCGCACAACATGTGGGGCTGCTCCAACGCGCAGATTTTCTCCGGGGTCTCGCCGGAAATGCACTGGGAGTTCGCGGTGAAGCACGACATGCGCTGGCTGACGCGCTGGGGCCTGACCTATTACGGATGTTGCGAGCCGCTGCATCACAAGATGGAGGTGCTGCGCCGCATCCCGAACCTGCGGAAGATCTCCATCAACTATCTCTGCAACCTCGACCGCGTCGCGAGCGACATCGGCCCGAATTACGTCTGGAGCTACAAGCCGAATCCCGCCGTGCTGGCCGAGGACGGCTGGCGGCCGGAGCTGGCGCGCGCCGAGATGGTGCGGGTGGCGGAGAAAGCCCGCGCCACCGGCAGCCACGTCGAGTTCATCATGAAAGACATCTCCACAGTGCGTTACCATCCGGAGCGGCTCTGGGACTGGGCGCGCATCGCGATGGAGGTGTCGGAGCAGTTTGCGCACTAGAAGCGGCGGCGGCCGGTTGACCCAGGAGACACAACATGCAATCGCAAGTGAAGTTCGGGGCGGTGGACCTGAGCGTCCTGATTCTCTACCTCGTCGGCGTGGTCTGCTTCGGCCTTTACATGGGCTGGCGGCAACGGCAGCGCTCGCGCACCGGTGAGGGCTACTTCCTCGCGGGCCACTCGCTGAGCTGGTTCACGATCGGGCTGGCACTGTTCTCGACGAACATCTCCGCGCTGCACCTTGTCTCGCTCGCGCAGCAGGGCTACATCAATGGCCTCGTCTATGGCAACTTCGAGTGGATGGCGGCGTTCACGCTGATCGCGCTCGCGTTCTTTTTCGCGCCGTTCTACATCAAGACGCGCGTGCCGACGCTGCCGGACTTCCTCGAACGGCGCTACGGGCGCGGCTGCCGCGATTTCCTCGCCGTCATCTCGATCCTCAACGCCATCTTCCTCCACATCGGCTTCTCACTCTATGCCGGGGCGCTCATCCTGCACGCGTTGTTCGGCATCAACGTCTGGGTGTCGGTCATCACCATCACAGTGCTGACCGGCCTTTATGCGGCGGTCGGCGGTTTGACGGCGGTGGTGATGACCGAATCGGTCGGCACGGTCGTGTTGCTCGCCGGCTCGTTCCTCATCACGCTCTTCGGTATTCTCAAGTGCGGCGGCCCCAGCGAGACGTGGCGGCTCATCGGCGAGGCGGGCAAACATTTTCCCGCGGCGACGACCTCGGTGCTGCGGCCCGCGGGCGATCCTTCCGGGATGCCGTGGTTCAGCATGATGCTCGGCTATCCGGTCATCAGCATCTGGTATTGGTGCGCCGACCAGACCATCGTGCAGCGCGTGCTCGGCGCGAAGTCGGAGAACGACGCGCGCAACGGCGCGCTGTTTGCCGGCTTCATCAAGATTCTGCCGGTCTTCGTGTTCGTGCTGCCGGGCCTGATTTACCTCGGCCTCACTTACCAGCATCCCGTCGCAAAGACCGACGAAGTGTATGCGACGATGATCCAGGACCTGCTGCCGCTGGGCCTGCGCGGCGTCATCGCCGCCGCGCTGCTCGCCGCGCTGATGGGGCCGATCTCCGGCTCGCTCAACTCGATGGCGACGCTGTTCAGCTACGACCTCTACCGCCGCGTGCGCCCGCGGGCTTCGGAGCGCGAAACCATCCACGTCGGGCGCATCGCCACCGCCTTCGGCATCGTCCTCGCCATTGTCTGGACACCGCTTGTCGCCAACTTCAAGACGATCTTCGACGGCATCGTAATGCTGCTGTGCTTCATCGCGCCGCCAGTCTCGGCGGTGTTCTTCTGGGGCGTCTTCTGGAAAGGCGCAAGCTACCGCGGCGCGATGGCGACGCTGTGGGGTGGCTTCGTCATCTGCCTGACGACCTTCCTGCTTTTCTACGCGCCGCCCGACTGGGCCAAAGCGCTGGGCAGCGCGGACTGGCTGGGCCTGCTGACATGGTTCGATGACCGCGTCGTGAAGGGCTATTACATCAACTACATGGTGATGTCGTTCGTCCTGTTCGTCATTTGCAGCGTGATCCTGCACGTCGTCTCACGGCTCAATCCGGACGCGCCGTCGGCGGAGCGCGAGGCGCTGACGTGGAACCATCCGTTCGACGCGCTCAAAGGCGAGGCATGGCCGGGCTTGGGCAACTACCGCGTGCTGGCCGGCGTGCTTTGCGCGACGATGGTGGTGCTTTATGTGATCTTCCGTTAACGAAGGAGAAACCATGAGAGTGCTTGCGATAGCTGTCGCTGTCTTGCTGATGAATGCTCTGAACATAAGTGCCGCCGATCCCGCCCCGGCGAAAGTCAAACGCTACGGCAAGGTCATCGGCGTGAGGGCGGAGAAGCTGGAGGAATACAAGCGGCTGCACGCCAGCGTCTGGCCGGAGGTCAACGCCATGCTCCGCGCCTGCAACATGCGCAACTTCTCCATCTTTCTGCGCAAGCTGCCGGACGGGAAACATTACCTGTTCATGTATTTCGAATACACCGGCACCGACCTCGACGCCGACTCGAAGAAGATGGCCGCCGATCCGACGACGCAGCGGTGGTGGAAGCTCACCGACCCGTGCCAGGAGCCGTTGCCCGACCGCAAGACCGGCGATTGGTGGGCCGACATGGAGGAGGTCTGCCACAACGACTGATCACGGCTGCCGACGCAGACCTGTTTCTGCCGGCACAGCGGCCACGCCATTGTCACAGGTCGCGGGGCGGGCGTGGCCGTTGCGGGCGAAGTAGCTGCGGATCTTCCACAGGGTGACCAACTCGCGCCCGATGCGGTGGAGGATTTGTGGAGTCGTTGGCTCGCGCCCCTGGATGCGGAAGAGCGCGGTGCCTTGGAGTGCGGGATTGAAGACGACCCGGCCGGCTTGCATCAACTGCCGGCAGAGGTAGGTGTCGTCCTGGATCGTGCGCAGCCGCGCCGTCACGCGCATCTCTTCGTAGCCGTCGAGACCGCCGGACTCGTCGTAGGCGTGTTTGCGAAAGGCGCAGTTCAGCCCCCAGAACGTGTAGAGGCCCAGCCGGCGGGTCACGCGCGGGAAATAGTGCGTCAGCCAGTTGAAGAACCGGCCGCGGTTGCGGAACCGGATGCCGCCTCCGGTGCCCGCGACGTCCGCGTCGGCGAATGTCTTCTCCACCTGCTCGATCCAGTCATCCGCGACGATGGTGTCAGCATCAATCAGCCCGATCACATGGCCGCGCGCCTGCGCATAGCCGTGGATGCGCGCCGCGACGTAGTAGCGGTCGCCGTAGGAAAACAGGCGCAGGCCGATGCCGCGTTCGCGGAAGGCAGGCTCCAGAGCAAGAATCTTCTTCCGCGTGTCATCGGTGCTGCCGTTGTCCACGAGCACGACCTCCAGCGGGCGGCGCGTCTGCCACAGGAACGGCCGCAGGCAGTCCTGGATGACTTCCGATTCGTTATAGACGCTGATGACGATGCTGACTTGCGGGGGCGGCACGGGTGATGTGGGCGCCGGGCTGCTGGATGCTGAAATGGCCGGTGTCTTGTGGTTCACGATATCCTCGGACCAACCGCAGACCTCCCCGAACGACTTGAAGGTCGGGTGCGGCTGGCTTCAAACGACGCCCCACTATTCCAAAGCAGCGCCGCGCCGTAAAGCCCGTTTCGCAAACTTCAAGCTGGCGGCTGGCTCGCCGCCGCGTATCATCCGCGCGCTGTGTTTCCGACGGTGGGTCAATTCGACAAGGTTCTCGCGACAGGCTCGGCGTTCGCCCGCGCCGCGCAACTCGCTTTGATGGCTGTCATCGTTTCGCTGGCGCCGGCGATGCACGCCGCGGACCGCGCCAAGCCCTACTCGGAGACCATTCCCGGCACGAAGGTGAAGATCAAGATGGTGCCGATTCCGGCCGGCAGCGCAGAACTGCTGGATCCGACCAAGCCTGGCGCGACGAGGCAGGTGACGGTCAAGCCGTTCTGGATGAGCCAGACCGAGGTCACGTGGGATGCGCTGGATGTGTTCGTGTTCCTGCTGGACGAGAAAGGCCCGCGCAACGAGGACGCCGACGCGATCACGCGGCCGACGCTGCCCTACGTGCCGCCGGATTTCGGGTTCGGCCATTGGGGCTATCCGGCGATCGGCGTGTCGTTCAAGATGGTGAACCATTTCTGCAAGTGGCTTTCGGCGAAGACGGGCCGGAAATACCGGTTGCCGACCGAGGTGGAGTGGGAGTATGCCTGCCGGGCCGGCAAGCCGGACGTGAAGAAGAAGGACCTCGCCAAGGTCGCGTGGTTCCGGGACAACGCCGGCAACAAGACGCACCCGGCCGGCAAGAAGCAGCCGAACGCGTGGGGCCTCCACGACATGTATGGCAACGCGGCAGAATGGTGCACGGACCTGTGCGACGAGCCGTGCGTGCGCGGTGGCTCGTATTGCGACGGGGAGGACGAACTGGGGCCGGCCGGGCGCGAGACGGAAACGGATCCGTGGAGCGGGAGCGAGACCTACAGCCCGAAGAGCGCATGGTGGCGCATGGGCGCGCCGTTCGTCGGCTTCCGCATCGTGCGCGAGGAGTAGTGCGTGGAAAGACGATTCATATGATTGCTCAAACTGTTCTCTGGACTTACATCGTGCTGCTGGTGGTCGGTGGCGTTTGCCGTGCCGCTGAGCCTCTGCGCGTTGGGCAGGCTACCGCACGGCTGGACGCAGTGGCTGCTGCTGGCGCTGTTGATCGTGTTCGCCGTGCGGCTGGGCAAGACGCGGAAGTTCATGCCGGCGGGGCTGATGCTCATCCTCACCGTGCTCGCGCTGGCGTTGCCGCACCTGCCGTTCCGGTGAGCGCTGCACGCGGGTCAAATATCAATCACCTTCGACGACGGATCGTCCCCGGGCGGCGCGGCCGGCGGACGCTGCTGGTGCCGGCGGAGCATGACCACGGCGGCGACGCAGGCGGTCCATGTCGGCAGCATATCCACCACCGGGAACAGTTCGACAATGAACGTCGGCAGCAGCAGCGGATGAAACCCCAGCAGCAGGCTGACGGCGATCATCACAAGAACGTCCGCCGCCTCGTCGAGAAACGTCCAGCCGAGCGGGCCGAGCGCGATCTGGAACACGTCGGCCGCCAGCGCCACGGCGAACGCCAGCCAGATGCGGGGACGGGTCAATGCTTTCACGGCTGGAGAATAGCAGAATTGCCAAATCCAAGCAGCTTGTCTATCGTCCCCGCCCCGTAGGCCAGACACTCCTGTCTGGCCTGTGAGGAAAAAATCTATGGCACGCAGCCCATTGGCCGGGAAACCGGCGCCCAGCGACCTGTTGATCAACGTCGAGCGGCTCGTCCGCGACTATTACGACCGCCAGCCCGACTACAGCGACCCGCACCAGCGCGTCAGCTTCGGCACCAGCGGCCACCGCGGCACGTCCGCCAACGGCTCGTTCAACGAAGCCCACATCCTCGCCGTCACCCAGGCCATCTGCGAATACCGCGCCGCGCGCGGCATCAGCGGGCCGCTGTTCATCGGCAAAGACACCCACGCCCTCTCCGAGCCGGCCCAACGCACCGCGCTCGAAGTCCTCGCCGCCAACGGCGTCACCACGCGCATCCAGCAGAATGACGGCTTCACGCCCACGCCCGTCATCTCGCACGCCATCGTCGGCCACAACAAAGCCGGCAATCGCTCGATTGCCGACGGCATCGTCATCACCCCTTCGCACAACCCGCCCGGCGACGGCGGCTTCAAATACAACCCGCCCAACGGCGGCCCCGCCGACACCGACGTGACCGACGCCGTCCAGAACCGCGCCAATGAACTGCTTGCCGCCGGAAACAAGGGAGTCCAGCGCATCGCCTACGAGTCCGCGCTGAAGGCGCCCACGACAGAGATTGTGGATTTCGTCATCCCGTTCGTCCGCGACCTCGGCAGCGTCATTGATATGGAGGCCATCCGTGGCGCGGGCCTCAAGCTCGGCGTGGACCCGCTCGGCGGCGCGTCAGTCGGCTACTGGGAGCCGATCAAGAAAATCTGGAAGCTCGACGTGACCGTCGTGAACAAGGCGGTGGACCCGCAATTCGCGTTCATGACGTTGGACCACGACGGCAAGATCCGCATGGACTGCTCCAGTGCCGACGCGATGGCCGGCCTCATCGCGCTCAAGGACAAGTTCGACGTCGCCTTCGGCAACGATCCCGACTCCGACCGCCACGGCATCGTCACGCCCGCCGGCCTGATGAACCCGAACCACTACCTCGCCGTCGCCATCCGCTATCTGTTCACCCACCGCCCGCAGTGGCCCGCGAAGGCCGCCGTCGGCAAGACGCTGGTGAGCAGCGCGCTGATTGACCGCGTCGCCAAGGCCATCGCCCGTCCGCTCTGTGAAGTGCCGGTCGGGTTCAAGTATTTCTCACAGGGCCTCTACGACGGCACGTTCGGCTTCGGCGGCGAGGAAAGCGCCGGCGCGAGCTTCCTGCGCCGCAACGGCGCCGCGTGGGTCACCGACAAGGACGGCATCATTCTCGACCTGCTCGCCGCCGAGATCACCGCCCGCACCGGGCGCGATCCCGGCCAGCATTACGAGGAGATCGCGACGCAACTGGGCCGGCCCCACTACAAGCGCGTGGACCAGCCCTGCACGCCGCAGCAGAAGGCGGGCTTCAAGAAACTCAGCCCCGAGGCCGTGAAGGCCACCACGCTCGCCGGCGAGAAGATCGTCGCGAAACTCACGCGCGCCCCCGGCAACGACGCGCCCATCGGCGGCCTGAAGGTTGTCACGGAGAACGGCTGGTTCGCCGCGCGCCCGTCCGGCACGGAGAACATCTACAAGGTCTATGCCGAGAGTTTCCGCGACCCGCAACACCTCGACACGATCATCGCCGAGGCCAGCCGGATCGTCACCGCGACGCTGGGCTGACATGCTGGACAAAACCCGCGGGTCTTTGAGGTGTTTGAAAGGCCATGCACATGAACAAACCCATCCTCTTGTCCGCCGCGTTGGCGGTTTCACTGTCTTGCGCGGCAGCCGACGACCCGATGGCGCGCGACGCCCGTGCCGCGCTGGAGAAAGCCACCGCGTTCATGCGCTCGATCTCCACTGAGGGCGGTTATCTGTGGAAATACTCGCTCGACCTCAAGGAACGCGCCGGCGAGATCAAGGCCACCGCCACACAGATATGGATTCAGCCGCCCGGCACGCCTTCGGTTGGCATGGCGTTCCTGCGCGCCTACGCCGCCACGAAGGACGTGCGCTATCTCGACGCCGCGAAGGCCGCAGCCGATGCGCTCGCCCGCGGCCAGCTTGAGTCGGGCGGTTGGGACTATCTCATAGATTTTGATCCGGAGAAGAGCCAGCGGTTCTACCTGCGCAGCGACAAGGGCAGGCTCTTGCCGGAACAGATCGCGAAGCGCAGGAACATGAACACCTTCGACGACGACAACACGCAAAGTGCGATGCGGTTCCTGCTCGCCGTCGTGGACGCGAGCAAGGGCGCCACGGGTGATGCGCGCGACACGCGCATCCGCGAGGCACTCGACTACAGCCTGAAGAAGATGATGGAGGCGCAATACCCCAACGGCGCGTGGCCGCAACGCTGGAACGGCCAGCCCCACGATCCGGCGAAATGCCCCGTGCAACAGGCCCGCTATCCGGAGGGCTACCCGCGCGAGCACCCGAAGCAGAGCTACTACGCCCACTACACACTCAACGACAACACGCAGCGCGATTGCATCGCAACGATGCTCGACGCCTTCCACCGCACCGGCAAGGCCGAGTATCTCGCCGCGGCGAAAAAGGGCGGCGAATTCCTCATCCTCGCGCAGATGCCCGAGCCACAGCCGGCGTGGGCGCAGCAATACAACATGCAGATGGAGCCGGCCTGGGCGCGCGCATTCGAACCACCGGCAGTGACCGGCAATGAGAGCGTGGGCGCGATGCAAATCCTCATGGACCTCTATATCGAGACCGGCGACGAGAAGTTCCTCAAGCCGCTACCCGCGGCCGTCGCGTGGTTCAAGCGGAGCGCCATCGCGCCGGACAAGTGGGCGCGCTACTACGAATTGAAGACGAACAAACAGCTCTTCGGCGACCGCAACGGCAAGATTTACTACCGGCTCGAAGACATCAGCGAGGAGCGGCAGAAGCATTACTCGTGGAGCGGTGACTACGGCGTGCAGAAGACCATTGCGTTTTACGATAGGCTTCAGAGCGACGGCCGTGAGGCGATCCTGAAGAAGCGCCAGTCCAAGACAAAGAAGTCATCTTCGGCCAAATCGCTCGAGCCACGCGCCCGCGCTGCCATCGCCGCTCTCGACGATAAAGGCCGCTGGGTCACCAAAGGCCACGCCAAACATCGCGACTGGGAGTTCGACGACCGCATCGAGACGAGCCTCTTCATCCAGAACGTCCGGACGCTCTGCAATTACCTCCAGACGGCTGGCGAGTGATTGGCCCGCTGGCGAAACGGCCAAACGTGTGCTAGGGGATGGCACTTCGCCGCGCGACACTGCCGCGGCGAGGCAAGCGGGGTTCGGATAAGAACATGAAGACCATCAACATCGCCATCCTCGGTTCGGGATTTGTCGCCGACTTCTACATGCAGGGCCTCGCCAACGTGAACGGCCAGCGGATCGTCGCCTGTTTCTCTCGCGAGGCCGCGCGCGCCCGCGCGTTCGCCAAACGATGGAACATCCCGGAGCACTCCACCGATCTCAAGGCCGTCATCGCGCGCGGCGACATTGACCTCTATGTCATCGCGCTGCCGAACGAGGCGCATCTGTCGGTGAGTCTCGCTCTCTCGAAAGCGAGGCGCAACCAGGTCTGCACCAAGCCGCTCGCCCGCAACGCCCGCGAGGCGCGCGCCATGTGGGACGCCGCGCGACGCTCGGGCGCGCTGCACGGCTACGCCGAGACGGAGGTGTTCGCCCCCGCCGTCGTGAAGGCGCGCGAGATCGTGGCCAGCGGCGCCCTCGGCAAAGTGCTTTGGGTCCGCTCGCGCGAGTCGCACAGCGGCCCGCACAGTCCGCACTTCTGGGACATCAAGAAGACCGGCGGCGGCGCGCTCAACGATCTCGGCTGCCACTGCATCGAGGCGGCGCGTTACTTCTTCGGCAAGGACGACACCATCGTGGAGGTCATGGCGTGGGGTGGCCGGCTCGTCCATCACAAGAAGACGAAGGGCGAGGACAACGCGCTGCTGGTGATGCGGTTCGCCAGCGGCGGCATCGCGCATTGCGAGCTGTCGTGGACCTGCAAGGGCGGCCTCGACCTGCGCAACGAAGTCCACGGCGCCGAAGGCTCCATCTTCACCGACGTGACGCGCGGCACGCCGATGGCCAGCTTCACCACGCGCCGCGCCGGCTACGTCGTCGAGAAGGCGGACATCGAGGTCGGCTGGACGCGGCCCTTGCCGGAGGAGGCGTTCACCTACGGCTACCAAGGCGAGATGAAACACTTCGTGGAATGCGTCCGCGACGGTGCGACGCCCCGCGAAACCTACGAGGATGGCTACATCGTGAACGCCATTCTCGACGCGGGCTACGAGTCCATCCGCCGTCACTGCTGGGTGCGGGTGAAGATCAAGTAGCGTCCGGCGGCATGACAAACCAAGGAGCGGCGGTTTGTAACCGCCGCTATTGTTGGGGCGGTTGAAAACCGCCCCTCCTTGCTGCGGCCTCACTACAGTGGTGCTTTGAGAAGCTCCACGCCTTTGATCCAGACCTTGTCCCGGCAGCCGGCACCACATCTCGAGATTGCGGCCCTTGCGCGAGGATGGCTGTGGAAGCAGTGGAGCTTGCTGTCCGGGGTTCACCGGCGCCGGGTTTTGCGCCGCAGCAAGATCAGACCGCCGCCGACGAGCATCAATCCGATGCCGCCGGGTTCTGGAATGAAGATGATCTCAGCGTAAGTGGTCACGCCGTAACTCCTGGCAGGCTTGAAAGCAGCCGTGCCAATCGTGGAGGCCAGTGTGCCCGGCGGCAGTGAACCCGCCTTGATCACGATGTTGCCGCCGCTGGCGACTTCGCTGAAGGTGAACTCGACGGCGCCGTCGCCGAAGACCGGGCCTCCGATGCCGGCGTTGCCGGGGCCGACCGGGTTGGTGGCGTCATACATGTATTGGGTGCCATAGAGATCGTCGTCGGTCAGGTCGCGCCGGCGCAGGTCGGAGGCGATGGTGCTCCACATCACCGGATGGGAGCCGCCGGGCAGGGCGCCCGCCACAAACCCGCCGCCGCTGATGTTGTAGTTGGTGCTGGTGATGCCGTTGGCGAGGTTGGGATGCTCCAGACCCAGGGCGTGACCGATCTCGTGCAGCGCCACTGATTCCAAGTCGTAGTTCAAGCTGGGCCCGATGATGGTGGGGTCGCCGAACACCATCGGCGCGGAGAGGTCGGTGCCGGGATTGAGGCCGATGCCGACCGCGGTGTTCCATGTCGAGAAGGCCGCGTCAACCGCGACTTCCCCACCCAGGCCGTAGATCTGGACGAAGGACGGGTCGTAGGAGTAGGTGATCGTCGCCTGTTCCCAGCGGGCGAAGTTGTTCGTGTTGCCGTAGCCGGCCGCCCAGTTGCCCGGGATGAAGGTGACGGCGCGCGCTGTCGTGGCTCCACCCAACAAGAGCACCGCCAGCGATGCGGTCGTCAGGAGGTTGGCAAGGCGAGATGTGCTGCGAACCGGGCGGGACATGTTCATAACTGACTCCAATTTGAAAACACGTGTCAATTGAACTCGGCGATCGAAGGACCCCCTCGACCGGCGCCGGGAACAAATACGCTTCGCGACCTCAACGGCCAAGTGGATATTTCAGGCATTTGCGGCCTTTTTTCCCCACGGCAAAGACTGAAGAATTCCGCGCCGTGGCCGCGATCAGCGATCCACCGGGGCGGTTGGCGGCGGGCCGGCGTCTTGAACCGCGTGCGCCGTCGCCGCGAGGTATTCGCCTTCGAGGTTGGAGCCGCGGCGGATCTCAAGGATGCCGATGCGATGGCGCAGGAGGATCTCGCAGACGCGCGCGTTGACCTCCGGCGCGCGGAGGCGGTCGCTCTCGAACCTCGCGGTCAACTCGGCGCCGTCGCGGGCCGTTTCCCACGTTGCGTCCGGCAGCGCGAGTTTCAGTTCGTCGAGCGGGATGCTCCGGCCATCCGGTTCCAGCGAGTAGGTGATGCGCTGGCCGCGACGGGTGAGGTTGTCCATGCTGTCCTGCCGGACAAGCCGGCCGTTCTCGATGAACGCGGCGGTGTCGCACAACGCTTCCAGTTCACGCAGGTCGTGCGAGCTGATGACGACCGTCTGCCCGCCGCGATGGTGGTGCAGGATCGCACGGATGCGCAACGCCTCGCGCGGGTCCAGCCCGCTCATCGGTTCATCGAGCAGGACCAGTTCGGGCCGTCCGAGGAAGGCCTGCGCGATGGTGAGCCGGCGCATCATGCCGTGCGAGAGCGTGCGCACGGGCGAGCGCCGCCGGTCGCGCAGATGGACCCATTCGAGCACGTCGTCAATGGACTCGCGCAGCGCGCCCTCCGCCAGCCCTTGCAGCCGGCCGTAGAACCAAAGCAAATCCTCGACGCGCGCGTGGAGCGGCAGCCGTGAGTCCTGCGGCAGCAGCGTCACGCGGCCCGCGTGGCGCAACGGGTCGAAAGGCCCGTCGCCGAGCAGGTTCACGCTGCCCGCGTCGCGTCGCAGCAGGCCGACGCTGACGGCGAGCGCGGTGGTTTTGCCGGCTCCGTTGCTGCCGACCAGCCCGAAGATCGAGCCGCGCGGCACGGCGAGATCGAGGCCGTCGAGCGCGCGGCGGCGGCCGTAGGTTTTCACGACGCCTTTGAGTTCGAGCGCAGCGGTCACAAGTTCCTCCGCGAGAAACCGGCGTAGCCTGCGAGCATGTAGGCGGCGCCGAGCGCCAGCAGGAACACTGTCGCCGGCCCGACGTGCGCCGCATCGGGCAGCCAGAGGTCCATCTTGTGGCCGCCGGGCACCACCAAATCGACCGCGTTCAGGATTTCCCGCCACGGCTGCCGGGTGATCCAGTCCGCGAACATGCTGAGGACGGCGCAGACCACCATCGCGATGAACCCGACGGCGGTGGCGACGTTGGGGCTGGCGATGGTTTGCGAGACGCCCATCGCGAGGCCGAGAAACGCGATGCCATAGACCCACGCCTTCAGCGAAAAGACCGCGATGGCGGCGGCGTTGGGGCCGGGGTCGAAGAACGCCATCCGGCACCAGCCGGTGATCCACGCCGCGAGGCCGCTCAGCAGCAGCGCCACCAGCAACTGCAACGCCTGGCCCGCGTATTTGCCGACGCACCACGACAGCCGCGAGGTGCGGAACATCATGAAACGCACCGAGCCGGTCCACATTTCCTCCGAGATGCGCGAGGCCGACATGAGCATCACCAGCAGCGGCGTGTAGAAGAACGACAGCCACCCGAAGAACAGCGCCAGCGGCGGGATGTCCAGCAACTTCTCCGCCGTCTCCCGGCTGCCGACGAGGTGCGAGATCATTTCCCGGAACCCGCGGTTCTTCCACAACGCCGACGTCGTGCCGCCGGCGTTTTCAGCCTGCGCCACGCCTGCGGCCTTTTCGAGCTGGTTCTCAATCTCGTGCAGCACCTTCACGAACAGCAACGTCGCCACGACCGCGTTGAGCGCGTAGAGGATCAGCAGCACGATCGCGCGCCGGCTGCGGATGGAATCCGTCAACTCGTGCAGGGTGACCGTCCAGGTGTTGCGAAGAGTGGCGCTCACGGGAAGGTGATGCTCCTGTCGCGCCGCTGCCGTTGCTGGATCTTGTTTTCCACTTCCGTCAGCGGCGACGCCACGGCCGGGTCAATGAAGTTGACCAACTGAAAGTCGCCGCCGGCCTTCTCGCGCCAGCCCTGCGGCATCGTCTGGTCCATCTCGTCGTAAGTCTTGGTCAGCACGGTGCCCAGCTCAGTCATCATGCGGACGCCGTCCTCGCTGCTCATCTCGTCCTTCTGCTTCAGCGCCTCGGCCCACTTGCCGATGCGCTCCTCCAACTGCGCGTTCATCACCGCCGTCACGCCGTCGAAGAGCGCCGTCTGCTGCGGGTTGAGGCCGAGGTTGCCGATGAAGCTGTTGCGCGACATCTCCACGCGCGTGCTCCACAGCTCCGCCGCCTGCGCGATGTCGCGGCCCATGCGCGGCGGCGCGTTGGTGCCGCGCGCGCCGGACGAAGCGGCCGCCGCCTCCCGTTCATCTTCGGGCAGCGGCGGCAACTTCAACGGGGGCGGCTTTCGCGCGCGCCGTCGCGCGGCGTCCCTGACCTCATCGTCCTTGACGCGCAACATCGCCTTCACCTGCTGCATCTTGCCTGCGCTCGCCTCCTGCTTGTTGACCTTCTTCTCCAGTTCCTTGATGCGGTCGCGCGCCTGGCGCAGGTCCGAGCGCGGCCCCCAGGCGCCCAAGACCAATCCGACGAGCAACGCGGCTACTGCCCAAATGCCTGTCTTCATGGCCGCAAAGTAAGCTGGCCAATGCAACCGGTTTCAAGCTATTTGAAGGCCGTGAAAGCCAAAGCCGCGGTGTTCACCGAAGTCGGCAAACCGATGGAGATCCGCGAGTATCCCGTGCCCGATCCCGCGCCGGGCGATGCGCTCATCAGGATCACGCTCTCCAACATCTGCGGCAGCGATCTGCACTTCGTCCACGGGCTTGGCCCCGGCGTGAAGAGCGGGCCGCCGCGGGTCATGGGCCACGAGATGGTCGGGCGGATCGCGAAGCTCGGCGAGGGTGTGACACACGACGGGTGCGGCCAGAAGCTCAGCGAGGGCGACCGCGTGGTGTATCCCTACTGGGTGCCGTGCGGTGCGTGCCCGGCGTGTCTGCGCGGCGACGCTGCCTGCCAGCAACGCTATCGCCACTGGCTCGGCACCTCCTGCGAGGAGCATCCGCATTTTCGCGGCGCGTATGGCGAGTATTACTACCTGCGCCGCGGCCAGCCGATGTTCAAGGTGCCCGACGACCTTCCTGACGCGATGGTCTCGCCGACCAACTGCATCCTGTCGGAGGCTTACTTCGGCATCAGCACCGCGCAGATCGAGCTGGAAGACGTGGTGGTGATCCAGGGCGTCGGCGGGCTGGGACTTTACGCGACGGCGATGGCCCGCGAAAAAGGCGCAAGCAAGATCATCGTGATTGACCGCATCGCCGGGCGGCTTGAGTTGGCGAAGCAGTTCGGGGCGGACGTGACGCTCGATGCATCGTCAACGACGAAGGAGCAGCGGCTGCAGGCGATCCGCGAGTTGACTCACGGCGACGGCGCGGACTCGTGCCTGGAAATCGCGGGCACGCCGGCGGTGGTGCGCGAGGGCATCGAGTCGCTGCGCGTGGGCGGACGTTACGTGTTGGTGGGCAACGTCAACTTCGGCCCTGTGGGCGAGTTCGAGCCGGGCCAGGTCGTGCGCCACCACCGCAGCATTCATACCGTGATGGTTTATCCGCCGTGGATCATGCCGAAGGCGCTGGCGTTCTTGCAGCGCTGCCGCGCACGCTACCCGTTCGATCGGATCATCAGCCACACGTTTCCGTTGGAGAAAATCAATGACGCCTTCGAGTTCGCGCCGAAAGCGATCCGGGTCGCGTTGCAGCCTTGATTGACGGTGCGGCAACCCACACGAGAGGAGACCCTCATCATGTCCATCCGATTTGGCGGCCCCATCTTCCTGAAATCCAAGGACCCGGTGGAACTGGCGCGCGAACACAAGCGGCTCGGCTACCGCGCGGCGTATTGCCCGCGGCCGGCGTTCGACGATCCGAGTTGCGAGAACCTCAAGAAGGTCGCCGAGGCGTTCAAGCAGGAGGACATCGTCATCGCCGAGGTCGGCGCGTGGTGCAACGCGATGCATCCCGACCCCGCCACGCGCCAGAAGAACCTCAACCTCATCATCGGCCGGCTTGATCTCGCCGAGCGCCTCGGCGCGCTCTGCGCGGTGGACTACAGCGGCTCGTTCAGCGCGGAACACCCGGCGGGGCCGCATCCCGACGACCTGACGGAAAAGGCGTTCGACCTCGTGGTCGAGAACACGCGCAAGATCATTGACACGGTCAAGCCCGCGCGGGCGAAGTTCTGCCTGGAGATGATGCAGTGGGCGTGGCCCGATTCGCCCGACGCGTATCTGCGGCTGATCAAGGCCGTGGACCGCCCCGCGTTCGGGGTGCATGTGGACGCGACGAACATCATCAACTGCCCGCGCGCCTACTACGACACCGCCGCCATCATCAACGAGGTCATTCACAAACTCGGCCGCTGGATTGTCAGCGCCCACGCGAAGGACGTGACGATGACACCGGAGATGCTGGTGACGCTTCGCGAGACACGGCCGGGCACGGGCCGGCTGGATTATCGCGCGTATCTGAAAGGTCTCGCGGGCCTGCCGCAGGAGGTGCCGTTGATGCTGGAGCACCT
>JACRKA010000216.1 GCA_016219905.1 Verrucomicrobiota bacterium | reverse complement strand
GAGTTCGGGAGCGCTGGGCGGGTTGTTCTCCCGAACGTCGTCCGGCTCGTGGATGATTCCGCGTCCCATCGCCCACGCCCAGGTGCGGTTGACGATGTTCCTGGCAAACCAGGGATTCTCCGGCCGAATCAGCCAATCGGCAAATGCCTCGCGCGGATCGCGGTCCGGCGGAACCGTTGTCTTGGCGCCGTCTGGAAAGACGGCCGCCAACGGCCCGTTTTCGCTCAGCGGTTTGGGCAGCGCCTGTGGAATCTGGTTGGAGACCGACACAGCCTTGGCCACGGCGTCCACGCCAGGCGCGGTGTTGCCCACCACATTGGTCAAGCTGAGCGGATCCCAGAAGACGACCTCTTCTTTCCACTCGCTGGTGGGCTTGTAACCGACCTGCGTGAAAAACACCGCCATGCCGGCGCGACGCTCTGCCGGCCAGAGCTGGACCCGCGTGCCCATGAACGCCAATCCCGCAGCCGCGGCGATGCCCTCCGAAGTCTTGTCCTGGATGGCGCGGTAGAAGTTCACCGGCCCGACGCGGAAATTGCTCCCGCTGGAGGTGAGCAATTCACGGGCGAACTTGTCGTAGGGCTTGTTCTGGGCGACCGATTCCCATATCCAGCGGTAATAGGCCTGCGCCGCGTTGGGCCAAACCTTGACGGGAAACTCCGCCTTCACTTTCAGGATGTCGCTCCACTTCATCGCCCAGTAATCGAAATGCGCCGGCTGGTCGAGGAGACGGTCTATCAGGGCGACGCGTTTGTTCTTGTCCTGACTTTGGATGAACGCTTTGGCCTCTTCCGCGGACGGCAGCGTGCCGGTCATGTCCAAGTAGGCGCGACGGACAAACACCGCGTCGGTGCAGAGGAGCGGTTTGATGCCCAACGCCTGCAATTTCGCGAACACGATTTCATCAATCCGGTTCGCCGGCTTCGGCGGCTCGGAACTTTCCATCAGGCTTGTCACCTGTCGGGCGGCGACCAGCCGGTATAGCGCGCCCTTGGCCTGCTCGACCAAGCCACGCTTGTCGTCGGCGACCTTCATGGACTCCGTATAAGCCGCCCGCGTCTTCTCCGCATCCACCTTCAACGGAACGGCCGCGGCTTCCGCCTCGACGGCCGCTTTTTCGTCCGCCACGTTTGTCTGTTTGGCGGCGGCGATCCGCCTCTTGAGGTTCTCCAAACCTTCTTCGGCCGACTTCTTCCGCGTCTCGGCCCTGGCCAACTCCTGCCCGGCGGTGTTGGCCTTGATCGCCGCTTGATCCAGCTTTTGTTGAAACGGGGTCAGAACTGCCTTGGCCTCATTGGCCGCTTTGCGCTTGGCGGCGGCATCGCTGGTGGCCTGCGCGCGTGCGGCATCGAGCTTGAGAAGTTCCTTGGCCGCTTCCTGCGCCGCTTGGTTCGCGGTGGTTGCGGTGGCGACCTGTTTCTTGGCGTTCGCCAGTGCCTCCTCGACCGACTTCATCCGCGCCTCCGCTTCGGTCAGCTTCTGCGCGGCAGCGTTGGCCTTGGCTTGCGCCTGCTGCACGCCCTGCTCGAGCTGAGTCAGGACGCTCTTGGCCCCATCGGCTGCTTTTCGCTTGGCGGCGCTTTCATCGGCGGCTTGTTTCTTCTCCGCGTCCGGTTTGGCGGCATCCGCCGCAAACTGTTTGGCTTTGGCGTCGGCGGCTTGGGCGGCCTGCTCGGCGGCCTGAGCAGCCGTGTTGGCCGCGATCACTTGGTTCTTGGCGTTGGTTAGGGCATCGTCGGCCGATTTCTTTTGTGACTGCACTTCGTTCAGCTTCTGCGCGGCGGCTGTGATCTGAGCCTGAGCTTGCTGTTCGGCCTGCTGTGCTTGAGCCAGCGCAGCCGCGGCATCCGCCGCCGTTTTGCGTTTGGCGGCGGCTTGTGCTGCCGCCTGCTTCTTCTCCTCGGCCGATTTCTCCGCGGCTTGGGCGGCTTGGTCGGCTGTCTGAGCAGCCGTGTCGGCTGCGGCCAACTGCTTCTTGATGCCCGTCAAGGCAGCGTCGAGCAGTGTCTTCTGCGCCGTCGCCCGGGCCAGCTTCTGCTCTTCGGTGTCGGCCAGCTTCTGCGGATTTTCCTGGGCTGCCTGAGCTTTGGCCAAGACCGCCTTGGCCTCATCGGCTGCTTTGCGCTTGGCGGCAGCGTCGGCTGTGGCCTGCCGCTTCTGTTCCTCGGTCCTGCCGGCACGCTCGGCCATCACCTTGGCCGTGGCCTCGGCGGCTTGGGCCGCCGGCTCGGCTGCTTGGTGAGCGCCTTGTGCAGCAGCCAACTGCTTCTTGGCGTTGGCCAGGGCCTCGTCGGCTCCCTTCTTCTGGGCTGTGGCCTCAGTCAGCTTCTTGGCAGCGGTGTCGGCCTGGACTTGTGATTGCTGTTGGTTCTGCTGTCCCTGGGCCAAGGCAGGTTTTGCCCCGTCGGCCGCTTTGCGCTTGGCGGCAGCGTCGGCTGCGGCCTGCTGTTTCTGCTCATCGGACCTGCCGAAAAGGGCGGCGATCCCTCTGCTTCTAGCTTCGGACGCCTGCGCCTCCTTCTCGGCCGCGTCAGCAGCGCCGGTGACCGCGGCCAACTGTTTCTTGGTGCTGTCCAACGCGCCCTCGGCGGCCTTCTTCTCTGCTTCCGCAGCCGCTGCCTTCTGGTTGGCTGCATCGGCGGCGGCCTGCGTTTGTTGCTGTGCCTGCTGAGCCTGGGCCAAGGCCGCTCTTGCATCGTCAACCGCTTTTCGCTTCGCAACGTCCTCGCGGACGACCTGGGCGATTTCGGTGGCCGATACGACTTTGGCGTTGGCTGCAGCCGCTTGAGCAGCCTGATCGGCTGCCTGGCTGGCAGTCGTGGCAGCGGCCACCTGATTCTTGGCATTGGCCAAGGCGTCGTCGGCTGTCTTCTTCTCTGCTGCCGCAGGCGCTCCCTTCTTGGCGGCTGCATCGGCGGCGGCTTGAGCTTGTTGGTGTTTCTGCTGGGCTTGGGTCAGGGCGGCTTTTGCATTGTCGGCAGCGGCAGCGGTCTGCTGCTTTTGCTCCTCGGCATTGGCGGCAACATTAACCATCGTCTCGGCCGTGGAGGCCGACACTTGGGCGGCATGCTCGGCTGCTTGGCAAGCGGTTGTGGCAGCGGCGACCTGCTTCTTGGCGTTGGCCAAGGCTTCATCTGCTCCCTTCTTCTCTGCTGCCGCGCCCGCCGCCTTCTTGACGGCCGCATCGGCGGCAGCCTGCGCCTGTTGCTGTTTCTGCTGAGCTGGAGCCAAGACCGCCTTTGCATCGTCGGCCGCTTTGCGCTTTGCAATGGCCTCATTGGCGACCTGAGCGAGTTCGGCGACCAATACGATTCTGGCGTTGGCCGCAGCCGCTTGGGCCGCCTGCTCGGCTGTCTGGTAAGCAGTCGTGGCAGCGGCCGCCTGGTTCTTGGCGCTGGTCAAGGCCGCGTCGGCTGCCTTCTTCTGCGCTTCCGCTTCCGCCAGCTTCGGCGCGGCGGCGGTGGCTTGGGCCTGCGCTTGCTTGTCGTTTTGCTCTGCCTGGGTCAATGCGCTCTTGGCCGCGTCGGCCGCCTTGCGCTTGGCGACAGCGTCGGCTGCGGCCTGCTGCTTCTCTGCCTCGGAAACCGGCTTGGCGTTGGCTGCGGCGGCTTGGGCCGCCTGCTCGGCTGCATCGTAAGCGGTCGTGGCAGCGGCTAACTGTTTCTTGGCGGGGGCCAGGGTCTCGTCGGCTGCCTTCTTCCGCGCTTCCGCTTCCGCCAGCTTCGGCGCGATGGCGGTGGCTTGGTTCTGCAAATTCTGCTCGCCTTGCCGTGCGCGGCCCAGGGAAGCCTTGGCCGAGTCAGCCGCTCTGCGTTTTGCGGCTGCATCGGTCGCGGCCTTCTTGGCTTCGTCGTCGAGCTTGTTGGCCGCGTCGGAGGCGGCCTTCGCCGCGGCCTCAGCCTCCTTGGCCGTCTTCTCGGCCGCATCGTAAGCTTGCTGCGGAGGGAGCGCGGCGGCCTTGGCGTCGGCCAACGCCGTGTCCAAGGGAGGCTTGGCGTTGGTCTTGTCGGTGAGGGCCTTGATGACCACGGGCAAGTTGGCCTCGGCCTGCTTCAACTCTGCCACGCCCGGATCGCCCGCCAAATTTTTCGCATCCGTGGCCTGCTGTCGCTTCGCGTTGGCCGTCTTGCTCGCGCTGGCGTATGCCGCGTCGGCCTTTTGCATGGCGGCCCTGAGGGGACCGATCGCAGCTTCCGCCTCCTTGGCCGCCTTATCGGCCGCATCGTAGGCGGCCCTCGCCTTGTCTTCCGCGCTTGGCTCGGCCGCAGCGTTGGCCGGCTTTGGCGCCTCCGCGCCTTGAGCCGACGCGCAAATGGAAATCGCAAGGCTGACCACAAAGGGCAAAACAAGGGACAGGAAATTGCTTTTGGCCTTGGGGGCCGAGACATTGTTTTCAACACCGTGTTTCATGGCTCGATCACTCGAAAACTGTTGAATCGCCAGAGCTAAAGCGGATGCGAATCATTTAGAGTATGAATAGGGCGCGGCAGCCCGGTCAAGCTGTTCTCCGCGCGTTTTTTTCGGTGTTGACGCAGAAGGACTCGTGGCGCTCGGTGGCGTTGTGATTCACGCGGCTCGTTGACGCTCTGTTTGAGGCAATCTCATTTCGATGGCGGGGATGAGTGGCTACATGATCTCCGTGAGCATCCCGCCTCTTTCGATCTGGCCGGCGGCTTGGGGAGTGACGTAGGCGACGCCGCAGCCTTGGGGATGGGGGAGACGGCTGTTGGGATCAATGCCCAGCAGCTTATACATGCTCGCGGCCAGGTCCCACGGGAACACGGGGCGCGTCTTGACGTATTCGCCCTTCGCGTCGCTTTCGCCGACGATCGCACCGCCTTTGAAACCGCCGCCGGCCACGACGGCGGAGCAGCACGCGCCCCAGTGATGACGTCCGCCAAACCACGGCGCGGCCATGTCCACCTTCGGCGTCCGGCCAAACTCGCCATACCACACGACGATGGTGCTGGAGAGCAGGCCGCGCTGCGCCAGGTCCTCCAGCAACGCGGAGAAGCCCTGGTCGAGCGTGGGCAGCAGTTGCTTCATCGCGTCGAAGTTATTGGTGTGGGTGTCCCAGCCGCCCCAGTTGATGGTGATGAACGGGACGCCGTGTTCCACCAGCCGGCGGGCCATGAGGCAGCTTTGGCCGAAATAGTTGCGGCCATAACGGTCGCGCAGTTCTTTCTTCTCATGGTTCAGGTCGAACGCGGTCTTCGCGTCCACGTTGAACTGCGCCGCGCTGGGGTCGCCGCCGGGGACGAGGGCCTTGTAGTTGCTGCCGAGGAAGCCGGCCTCGGAGAACCGCCCAAGCGCAGAGGTGAGCGTGACGTAGGGAGGCAGTTTGGTTTGCTGGCCTTTCTTGTAGGCGAGCACCGCGCCCATCGCCGGATAGGAAAGCTCCGCCGTGGGCGTGCGGCCCGTCTGCACGATGTAAGTGCCGGTCTCGTGGCCGTCGTTGCGGTGGGTGAAGCTGCGGATGATGGAGTATTTGTCCGCCTGCCTGGCCATCAAGGGCAGTAGTTCGCAGATGCGGATGCCCGCCACGTTGGTCGCGATGGGATTCTTCAGCGGCCCGCAATACGCCTCGCCGGCTTCCGGTTTCGGATCGAACGTGTCGAGATGCGACGGCCCGCCGTTCATCCAGAGTTGGATGACCGACTTCGCCTTGGCCTCGGGCGCTTGAGCCGAAGCTTTTGTGGCGAGCCAGTCGTGAAAGGTGAGGCCCATCACGCCGGCAGCGCCGGCGCGGAGAAAATCCCGGCGTGGGATGCCCGTTGTGCTGGTTGTGATGTTCGACATGACTTCTACGTCCATTCCGGTATTGAACTCAGTGGTTCAGCAAAAACTCCTTCGTGTTCATCAGCGCCCAGAGCAGGTCGCGGACAAAAATGGCGGCAAGCAAACTGCGGGCTTTTGCTGGCGCAAAAAACCTCGGCCGACCTGTCGTAACAACCGGCTGTAGCAGCGTGATGATGGCATCAACACCATGTTCATGGTGTCACGAGTAGTTCGGCGGCAATGGTAGCACCCTGCGACCGCGTCGCCAACGCCTATTGTCGTAAACGCGAAGGTATCTTCATCGAACACCACGTCCCGCGAACCGGCAACTCCCCGCTTCCGCCTCCAGCACCGCCCGGTCGCCTTCCATTCGTAAGAACTTCACGCCGGTCGCCTTCGCCAGCGGTTTGCCGCTCTCGGTGATCGCGTCGGCGGTCTTGGCGGGCACGAGGACGGTGGCAGGCTTGGCAGCTTCATCTGCCGCGTCATGTATTCCCCGGAGTTTGCCAGCCGGCCAGATCATGCGGCAGCGTGAAGAGCTTCCAGAACCGCTTCGGGTTTCTCCGAGGCAACTTTCAGCAGCGCCTTGGCCGGGCCGTGCGGCTGACGGCGTCCTTGCTCCCAGTTCTGGAGCGTCGTGACATTGACGCCGATCATGTGCGCGAACTGGACTTGTGAAACACTCAGGCGCTCGCGGATGGCCTTGATATCCGGAACTTCGATCCGCGAGACGCGGCCCGGCTTGAGCAGACCCCGTTTGATCTGGCCCGCCTGCTTGACGCTGGCCAGCAACTTTTCAAAATCACTTTTTTTCATGTATCCACTCCTTCACGACCGCCCGAAGCTGCTGGACTTGGCGCGGCGTCAAATCTTCCTGCCGGTTCTTGCGGTAAGGCAAGAGCAGGAAAATGAAGTCACGCCCGTCCCAGTAATAGATGACTCGCAGTCCGCCACGTTTGCCTTTGCCCGGCAGTTCTTAGCGAAGCTTGCGCAGCCCGCCGCTGCCGCGAATGAGATCGCCCGCGTCGGGACGGAGCAGCAACGCCAGTTGCAAGCCGCGAAAGCTTTCCGGCGGCAGCAGCGATTCGATCTCCTCGGTGAAGATCGGGGTTTCGACGAATTCCACATGGCCGACTATACGTCATTGACGTAGTTGGTCAACACAATATCCGGGTCGCAGCCATTGTCTCACCGTCGCGCAGCAAGTAGTGGGCGAAGCTGTTCATGCCGGGATCGCCGAAGCCGGTCTCGGGCGTCCAGCCGTTCCATCGCTCCCAGATGCTGGTGGCGCCGTGTTTGATGGAGAGAGCCACCACGACGGGAACGGGTCGTTGTGGATGAGCCGGTAGGCGGCGTCGCCTGCCCCGAGGCCTGTGTCGGGGTTGCGGCCGATCTTCGCCAGCGCGCTCATCAATAACATTTTCTGTCAAGAGTCGTGAGTTGACCCCGATGATTGGGACGGCGACTATGCCGACGCAATCACCGATGAATACGACGACGCCAACAACGCAATAAACCTGTCAGTAGCCCGGCAAAGCTCAACTGCTGTTAACGGACGGAGAACATGATGTATCAATTCGCAAACAAGATCGCTGTCGTAACGGGTGCTGGACGGGGTATCGGCAAGGTGATCACGACGGATCTGATCGCCGAGGGCGTCAAGGTCTATATCCCCGATCTGGATCTTGAGCGGGCGAGAACAACAGCGAAGCTGCTCGGCTCGTCGGTCATACCGGCCGAACTCGACGTGACCAACGCGACCGCCGTAAAGGCGCTATTCCGGCGGATTGATGACGAGACGGGCGGAATAGACTTCTTGGTCAACTGTGCCGGCGGTTACAAGCCCTTGGTTCCAACACTCGAGATCACGGAAGACGAGTTCGACATGGTCCTTGATTCGAATCTCAAGGGAACGTTCTTATGCTGCCAAGCCGCCATTCCGCAGATGATGCGCAAGAAATCTGGTGCAATCGTCAATTTCAGCTCGATAGCCGGCCGACAGACCAGCCCGGCTCTCGGTTCGCACTACACCGCGGCGAAGGCCGGCGTTCTTGGGCTTACCCGGCATCTGGCCAAGGAGTTCGGGGCCGCCGGCATCCGTGTCAACGCCATCGCGCCCGGCACGACCGAGGGTGAGCGAGTTACCGGCCTGCTGACGCCAGCCGACCGGGCTAGGCAGCTAGGCGGCATCCCTCTCGGACGGTTCGCAACCGAACAGGACATGTCCCGCGTCGTGTTGTTCCTGCTATCGGACGAAGCTCGATACATCACCGGTGCGACAATTGATGTGAACGGTGGCGTATTGACGATCTAATCCGGGATACCCACTTCGTTCAACCGTGCTTGGCATGCCGGTAGGCGACGTTCGTTGCGGCCGATCTTCGTCGGCGCGAGCATCAATAACGTCAATTCGTCAAGAGCCGTGTGTTGCAATCCCAATCACTTCTTTGCTTACGGGGAAATGAACTTCAGGATGGCGTTGCCGACGGGATCGCTGGGTTCATACATTCCAGAAGCCATCTCGCCGTGGGTGTGGTTGCTGACGGCCACGAACCGCACGTTGCAGCCAGCGCCCCTCAATGCTTCGGCGAATTTCCGGCCGCCTTCGGCCGCAGCGGCCCGGTTGGTGGTGTTGAAGATCAGGAAGGCGGGATAGCGCCCCTTGCTGGAAACGTGATGCAGAGGCGAGGCTGACTTCAGCACCTGCGGATCCTCACCGAAGGAATTTCTGATGAAATTCTTCACCAACTTTTCGTTGTCAGCGCTCGTGAGATCGAAACTGGCCGTATCCACCGGAATCACCCCGGCGAGGTCGCCGCTCTTCAATTCATGTTTTTGGAGATAGGCCGGGTCGGTGCCCAAGAGAGCTGCGAGATGCGCACCGGCCGAGTGGCCGGAAAGGAAAACCCGATTCTTGTCGCCACCCAGTTCGGTCGCATGGTTGCACGCCCAAGCCAGCGCCGCCGCACAATCCTCGACGTGCGCGGGATGCTTGAACTTGGGCGAGAGGCGGTAGTTCGGCGTGATGAACAATACGCCCTGCGAGGCGTAGAACAGGCCTGTGCTCTTCATTAGCTTCTTGTCGCCAATCTCCCAGCCGCCACCATGGATGTGGACGAGGACCGGCAGCGGCTTGCTGTTCTTCGGCGGGCAATAGACATCCAGCTTATGCGCGGACATGCCGTCGTTCAGATAGGCGACATCCAACTTGGTCGTCACGCCGACAGCCTGCGCTTCGATCTTCTTCTCGTCCTGTTTCTTCTTCATCCACGTTCTCAATAGGCCGCCGCGCCCGCCGCCATCCTGCGCGCCCGCCGTCAGGCAGAGAGCGATGGCCAGCATAATCATCGTGCACATCTTTTTCATAATCATCCAGGGATAGGGTTCACCGCGCTGAGGGTGCCGGGAGCACCGATACCAGGACGCCGGTGTCAGGAGCCTTGCCGGAGTAGAATGAGACGTAGTGGGTGGCGCCGATTGCGGTGGCGTTCGCGTTGCCCGCATCGAACGTGATCTTGCTGCCCTCGGCGACCGGCTCGGAAACCGGCCAGTTGAGCGGATAGCGGAAAACGCGCTCCGGATCAACGACTCGACGCCGAAGCACACCGGCGCCGCGATGATAGTAATAGTTGCTCAGCAAACCAGTTTTGGCGTCGAGGATCAGGCTCGGTGTGGAGGCGGCGACATCGCCGATGTTGGTTTGCGCGCGCGTCCACGTCTTGCCGTAGTCGGTCGAGACCATTTGGAATTGAGCGCCCCCGACCTCGATCCGTCCGACTGCGAGAATCCTGCCGTCGCCGAGGTGAACCGCAGCAGGCTCAGTCGGCCACTGTGCTTTGGTCAGCCCGGACTCGATGGGAGTCTGGACCCAGGTGGCGCCATTGTCACTGCTGGTCAGCTTGCCCCAGGAGTGATCGGCGCCATCACCGTAGCCCCCGGCGAACCACAGCGCCATAAGCCCGACCGTGGGGACCGCGAAGACGTCGGTGATTTGCACGGGTTTCACGGCGAGCTTCGGCGTGGCCACGAGCGTGAACGTCACCCCATCCGTGGTGCGATAGAGATCGTGGTGCCACTCCCGTCCGACTCGGCGCACCCAGAGAAGCATCGCCCCTGAGGAATCCAACCCCTTTCCTACCTCGACCTCGCCGTAGCCCGGCGTGTTGGCGACCATCGTTTCCGCCATCCACGTCTTTCCTCCATCGGTGGAAGTGCGCGCGTAAACGGCGCGGGCGTCTTCACCGATCGTGTGCGCCGTGCCCCGGCTATACACGCAAACCAGCTTTTTTCCGATGGCCTGAATCATCGGCCACGAGTTGTAGCCGCTCGCCTCCTGCACGACTTGAGGCTTCGCGAGAGCGTCCGGTGAATTGACAGGCTCGCCCGCCCCGAAGCTGGTGACAGTGGAGGCGAGCAGCGCAATGTATGGGAGGGTGATTCGCATAAGCTGAATTGTTGCCGTCGTTGCGTTCATCGCTCGGTAGTGTAGCCGGCCGTTGCTACCACACAAGACAAGATCTCCCCGTGCGAATCGCTCTCAGCTCTGAATGCAGTCGCTATTTCACCGGTATTCCAAACCGATAGCTCCCCGCCTCCACCTCCAGCACGGCGCGGTCGCCTTTCATCCGCAGGAACTTCACGCCGGGCGCTTTCGCCAGCGGCTTGCCGCTCTCGGTAACAGCGTCGGCGTTTGCGGCGGGGACGAAGACGGTCGCGGTCGTGTTCGCGGGGATGGTGACGTTGAACGTGAGTTTGTCGCCGCTCTTTTTCCACGCGCTTTCGATGGGGCCGCGGATGCTGTCATAGCGGACGTCAGCACTCGTCAGCTTGCCGCCGGGCTGCGGGGCGATGATGATGCGTTTGTAGGCGGGGCCGTCGTTGCGGATGCCGCCGATGTTCTCGACCATCCACTGATAGACCGCGCCGAACGAGTAATGCGCGAACGAATTCATGCCGGGCGTTTGGAAACCGTTCTCCGGCGTCCAGCCGTCCCAACGTTCCCAGATGCTCGTCGCACCGTGTTTGATGGAGAAACCCCACGACGGGAACGTGTCGTTGTGCAGGAGACGATACGCGACGTCGTTGCGGCCGATCTTCGCCAACGCGAGCATCAGGTCTTTCGTGCCGATGAAGCCGGTCGAGAGATGTCCGTCGCGGCCGGCGATGTCGTCCACAAGATATTTCGCCGCGAGCTTCGCCTTCTCGCCATCCACGAGGTCGAACGCGATCGCGAGCACGTAGCACGCTTGCGTGTCGCCCTTGATGCGGCCGTCGGGCGCGACGTAGGCCCTGTTGAACGCGGCTTTGATTTGGCTAAACAGCTCGTTGTATTTCGCCGCGTCGCCGGTCTTGCCCAACACTTCGGCGGCGCGCGCCACCAGCTTGGTGCTGTAGGCGAAGTAGGCGGTGTAGATGACGTCCTTCGGCGTCTCGGCCTTGATGCTCAGCCAGTCGCCGAAGCAGTGGAATTTGTCCGGCGGCAATAGCGCCGGCGTGCTGCGGTTCTTGCAGAACGCGATGAATTTCGTCATCGCATCGTAATGCCGCTCCAGCACGCGGCGGTCGCCATAGACCTCGTAGATCGTCCACGGACAAATAACGCCCGCCTCCTGCCACGCCGGGCCGCCATCGGGACCGGCAACCTTCACCGGCGCGACCATCGGGAACTGGCCGTCCCCGCGCTGGCTGTCCTGGCAGAGGTCCACGAGCCATTTGTTGAAGAACGCCTGCACGTCGGTGTTGAGCGTGGCGGTGCGGACATAGACCTGCGCGTCGCCGGTCCAGCCGAGCCGCTCGTCGCG
>JACRKA010000215.1 GCA_016219905.1 Verrucomicrobiota bacterium | reverse complement strand
TTCTGCTTTCGCGAACCCCGAGGAGATGGGCAACGGGTTGGGCTGATACGGCTCGATGCGGTCGAGCATCGTGCGCAGATAAAACACCAGGCTGCTCTCCACCCACGCCATCGCCAGGGCAAAGACGAGAACCGCCAGCCACCGGCTTGCCTCTGTTGTAGTCAACGAAGCCTTCATTGCAGCTTCCGTCCTTGGCGATTCGTTGTCGGCGCGGGACGCGGCTTCCCCTCCATGCAATCCATCCAATGACCGAGGAAGAATTTCTTCTCGGACGACAACAACGTTGGCGCAGTGCCCACAATCGGCCGCAATGCAGTGGTCATCTGCAACACCACGAGCATGAAAACCACCAGCCACGTCTTCAGCCCGCCGCTTGCGCGCGCATCGAGATGCGCAAAACCCGTGTTCATAAAGCGCATACCGAAATAACTTGCGACGGACCAGAACCCCAAGTGCATCGCGCCCATCGCCGCATCCGACTCGGTGGACTGTGAGAATATCCATGCCACCGGTGCAAACCCGACCAGCAGCATCGTGGCGAGCGCCAGCAGTCCCGCAACCAGACCGCACACGTCAACCAACCTCGCCCGCGAGCCGCTTAGGCATGCGAAGATGTAGAGGCTCGGCAGGCAGATGGCAGTGCTTAACATCAATCCGGCCGCAATCTTCACCGGCGCCGTCCAGAGTTGCACCCCGCCGGAAAATGTCCCGACCACGACGCCATAGACCAAGGCGCAAACGATGGCCGACAGGAGCAGCACGGCGATCACGCTCGCCGCGCCGGGCCGGCTTAGTTGAAACATCACGCGCCGGGGTTCGCGCAAAATCGCCTCGACAGCGGCCATGAAACCGTGAATTGGCTCGCGTTCTGTAGGCAGTTCGCCAAGCGATGGCGGCCCGCCAACGACCGGTGGTAAAGGCGGTGGTTTTGGCATCGGATTGGAGTTGGGTTCGTTCATGACTTGGTCCTCGTTTGGTTTGTTCTCATTTACCAAAGGTTCACTCAAGAAACAGCCGGCCCACTGCGACAAAAAGGATTTCATAGAAACTCCCGGCGAAAACGTCATCGCGCAGAAACTCGACGGGCAGGTGCGGCGCGCCGATAAACGGCCGCAGCATCCATGAAATCTGGCCGCCGAGGAAAAGGTTGCTGGCGAGCCACGCCAGCATGATTTGGGACGCAACGTTGTCGCTGCCGCCGGCCTGCCGCAGCAGTTGCCAGAGGCGCAGGTTGCCCGCCACGCCTGCGAACGCAACGAGCGTCACTTGGCTGACCAGGAGGAAACTGTGTGCCCCGGCCGCGACGGCTGAATCCGTTCCCAGCGGCGGCGTGTTCCACACCATAAACAACACCACCGGACTGAACGAGCCTAGGATCGCCGCCGCAATGGTGAAGCTCATCAACACCGCCAGCAGCGACTGGCGAAATCGCAGGTCAAGCCCAAGCAGGGGCGCAAACATGCCGTTGATCAGCGCATTGGTGAGTGTTGTCAGCAGCACAATCAGCGGGAACTTGATGGCGTTGTAGCCAGCTTGGAGTGGAGATCGCCACAAGCCCACAGCCGCACCGTAGAGTCCTGCTCCAGCCAATATCACTGCAACGTAAAGCGCCGCCCGTCGCGCATCGGGCTTGTCGAGCCATCGGCCAATCGAATCCACTTCGCCACGCAACAACACTGGGATTTGCCGCAAGCTGAATGTGCCAAGGTCGGGTTCCATAAGCCTCCTCTTCACCACGCGTGCGCCAGCAGCGCCTCGGCGAATTCGTGAAGTCGCTTTTCCACCGCGTCAATCGTCTCATCCGGCGTGGATGTGCCCGCCGTGAGGCCCACCGTCGTCGCGCCCGCAAACCATTCCGGTCGCAACTCGTCGGCGGTCTGGACGTGATGGACGCGAGAACAGTGCGCGGCGCACGTCGCCGCCAATTCGCGCGTGTTGTTGCTGTGCGCGCCGCCGATGACCACCACCACATCACATTGCCGCGCCAACTCGACCGCCGCGTGCTGCCGCAGCTTCGTCGGCTGGCAGACCGTGTCCACAAAGCGCACCTCCGACTTCGGGAACCGCGCGCCCAGCGCCGCCACCAGCCGTTTGACGCGGTCAATCGGCTGCGTCGTTTGCGCCGCGACGCCAAACCGTGGGCGTTCCACCAGCCCCGCCACATCCTCCTCCGTCAACACCACCTCAAACTCAGCGAGGTCCTCAATGATGCCGCACACCTCCACGTGGTCGCGCTGGCCGACGATGACGGGGTGCCAGCCTTCACGCACCAGCCTCCGGACGGCACGGTGCGCGGCGTGAACAAGCGGGCAGGTCGCTTCGATGATTCGCAAGCCGCGGGCGTGGACTTCTGCGAGCCGCCGCTGCGATGCGCCGTGCGCCGTGATCATGACCGTGGAGGTTGAAACAGCGGCAGGTTCGCGCTCGATCGCGATGCCGTGCTCATGCAGTTGGCGGAGCACCGTCTCGTTGTGGACCAACTCACCGAGGACGGTGATTGGCTCAGGCTGGTCGAGGGCCAGCGCGATGGCGTCGCGGACGCCGAAGCACATGCCGAGGTGGGATGCGCGGAGGATTTTCATGGGTTCAAAACGCTTTTACTTTGTAATACAAAGTATCAGACCATGCGGCGGCGTTCCTTGTTCAACATCTCTCGGGGATTACTTCTCCTTCGTCTGCCGGACGATCTGCTCCAGCAGGTCAATGTAGGCGGTGAACGCCTTCCGGCCCGTCGCCGTCAGCGCGTAGGTCGTCTGCGCGCGGCCTTCCTCGAACGACTTCGTCGCCGCGACGTAGCCGGCTTCGTGCAACGTGCGCAGGTGGGCCATCACGTTGCCATCGGTCATGTCCAGGGTGTCGCGGATCTCGGTGAAGGCAAGCCTCGCCGAGGCGGCCAGCAGCGACACGATCGCCAGCCGCCCTTTCTCGTGGATCACCCGATCCAGTTGGAGAAACGGTTCCGGGTTCACGCAGCGTCTTTCCGGTTTTCCGTGAAGCGCAGGTAGAGGCCGTAGGCCAGGTGCACGACGCCGAAGAACGCGCCCATGACCGTGTTCGCCGTCGTCGCGTCGCGTGGCAGGCCGATGAAAACTGCGTCAGCCCACAGCGCGCAGGCGCTCAGGATGAAGAACCAGCCAAACAGTTGCAGGCCCCGCGGCACGAAAAAGCCTGCCGCGTGCAGCCCGCAGCCGTAGCAGAGCATCCACGCGATCGGCAGCATCAACACGGAGACCTTCTCCTTGCCCGGCGCGGTCAAGGCCAGCACGCCGATCAGCAAGCCGATGGTCAATGGCGGCATCAAGGCTTGCGTCACGCGGCGCAAGGGAGGCGACCAGAAGGCTTCCGCATCCTTCAGCGCCTGCCGGCGCGCGAGCAGGAGGACGCCCGCGACCGTGACGAGGGCCACGCCGAGCCACAAGCCGCAGAAACTGGAGAGCGTCTCCACGCGGCACACGCGGGCCGCGACGCTGGCGAGCAGGCCGACGGCGCCGGTGAAAAACATGATGGGGGCGAGCGCCCGGCGGTAGAGGGCCGCGCGCTCCATCAGCGTGCGGATGACCTGGAGATGTTCAGCAGCCGAGTTGGTTTGCATGGCCGATACTTTGCATTACAAAGTAAAAATGTCAAGCCCGAACCTTTGGCGTTGACCCCGGTTTGCCGTCGGAGTATCCAGCGCGGCATGATTCGATTGCTCGCCTCCCTCATCACAGCTTCCGTCCTGTGTGTCACCGTCTCCCTCGACGCTGCCGAGAACATCCTCCAGCCCAAGAAGCCGCAACCGTTGCCGCCGGCCAGCGCGAAGAAGCTGCCGCGTTGGCGCGGGTTCAATCTGCTGGAGAAGTTCCAGGTTGGCAGCCGCAAACCGTTCATCGAGGAGGACTTCGAGCTTATCAGCGAGCTGGGCTTCAACTTCGTGCGGCTGCCGATGGACTATCGTTGCTGGATCAAGGACAAGGACTGGGAGAAGTTCGATGAGGAGCAACTCAAAGAGATAGACCAGGCCGTCGAGTGGGGCGGGAAATACGGCATCCACGTCTGGATCAACTTCCATCGCGCGCCCGGCTACACGGTCGCCAAGCCGAAGGAGGCGACCGACCTGTTCACTGACGCGAAGACGCAGGAGGTCTGTGCGAAGCACTGGGCGGAGTTCGCGCGCCGCTACAAAGGCATCCCGAACACGCGCCTCGGCTTCAACCTGTTCAACGAGCCGGCGGGCGTTGACACCAACGCCTACGTCACCGTCGTGCGCAAGATCGTCGGGGCGATCCGCGCCGAAGACCCGAAGCGGCTCATCATCTCGGACGGTTTGCAGTGGGGCCAGAATCCGATCTACGACCTGCGCGACCTCGGCATCGCCCAGGCCGCGCGCGGCTACAGCCCCAGCGAGTTGACGCACTACAAAGCAAGCTGGGTCCGCGGCGAAAACTTTCCGCTTCCGGCATGGCCAAAGATGCTCGGCCCGAACGGCACGCTGCTCAGCCCGAGCAAGAAGGAAGGCTCGCATCCGCTTGTCATTGACGGCCCGTTCACCGTCGAGACCGCGCTGCGGTTGCACGTGCTGGGCGTCTCCAGCCGCGCACTGCTGGTTGTGGAGGCCGACGGCGCGAAGCTTTGGGAGAAGGACTTCAAGACCGGCCCCGGCCAGGGCGAGTGGAAGAAGTCCGAGTTCAAGCCGCAATACAAGATCCACTTCTGCACCTACGACAGTGACTATACCGTCACCGTGCCGGCGCGCACGAAGCAGGTGAAGCTCTTCGTTGCCGGTGGCGACTGGCTGCAGATGAGTGAACTAGGCTTGAAGCCCGCGGGCGCGGAGCGCGAGGACGTGCTCCAGCTCCCGCAAAAGTTTTCGGAGAAGCCCGACCCGATCCACTACGTGCCCGGCGCGCGCGGCACGCCGTTCGTGGGAATGCCGATGCAGGACCGCGCGTGGCTGTGGCAGAAGAATATCGTGCCGTGGAAGAAGATCGAGGCGAAGGGCGTCGGCGTGATGGTCGGCGAGTGGGGCAGCTACAACAAGACGCCGCACGACGTGGTGCTGCGCTGGGCAGAGGATTGCTTGGCCAACTGGAAGCGCGCCGGCTGGGGCTGGGCGATGTGGAATTTCCGCGGCAGCTTCGGCATTCTCGACAGTGAGCGGAAGGACGTGACCTACGAAGACTTTCACGGCCACAAGCTCGATCGGAAACTGCTGGATCTATTGCAGAAGTATTGACAGGACGGTTGGCCTTCGATGGGGACGCCGGCAGGGACGCGACGCGGCTCAGCGCTTCAACTCGACGCCGAGAAAACGCCAGCGATTCAAAAATGCGGTGCGCGTCATCACGACCCTACCCAAGAGCGGGTCGCCGACTACCACCTTGTTGTCGGGCACTTCCAGCACGGCCACCAAGTGATCCATGGTCGGTGAATACTTAACGACAGCCAACGTGACGCCGCCATGACGAAGCTCCTCGATGGACTTGAAGCGGCGGAATTCGCAACTCAGCCCTTGCGGGCCATAGTGCCGCCGCAGTGCGTCGGCCAAGATGTCCGTAGGGGTGCCTTGAACGGGGTTGGTGTGGGCGAGCAGCGCCACCTGCGATTCCTCAGCGGGAAAACCTAGCCGTCGTAGCGCAGTCACTGCGGCGGCCGGGCCGCAAGTATAGTGGTTGCTCTGGATGCACACGCCGTCGCTGTCGAGGTTCGTCCTTAGGCCGGCGAGATAATCGTGCACCCAAGCGTGGGCTGCAAATGGCAGCAACGAGTGTTGGATAAAAGCTAGCGCGGCCAGAACCCCGACAAGCCATCGCAACCGGCGCTTCTGAAGCCGGCCGATGAGCGTGCTGAACAGCCAGCCCACGAACAGGCCACTGCTCGCATAACCTGCACGGCCTGATGTGAGCCAACTCATGCCGGGAAACGACTGACCCGGCGGTAGCAGACCGTCCAGCCACAGCAAGCCAATACCCAGCAGCGGAATTGCGTAGCCGACCCACCACCACGCGCCACGCAGCCGCAGGCATCCCATGGCCAGCCCAATGCCGCCAACGCCGAGCAATAAGACTCCGCCTGTGTCCAGCCACGGATTCATGTTGTAAGCAACCGCGGAGAGGATGACGAAAACGCACACACATTTCAAACCTCGACCGCACCCTCGGCGCTGCCGCGGCTTCGACTGACAACCTCACGCTCAAGCGTGACGCACCAGTCTTTCTCGTTGACCGGTTGTTCGCGCGGGAGTATGAGCGCAGCATGATCACGGTCCTCGCCGCTGCTTTAATCCTCGCCGCGCCAGCGCCGCCCAAAGGCGGGCCACCGATGTTCGCGGGCCTCAACACGCCGCCGCCGCCGAATGCCGTATTCGCCGTGCGCGTCCTGCTTGGTCTCAAGGACGCCGAGCCGCGCGACTGGAGCGGCGGCGTGAAGTGCGACAGCGCGACCGCGCTGAAATGCGAAGGCTGGCGGTTTGCCGGCGGCGACCGCATCGAGCAGCCCGCGAAGTGGACCGCGCGCACTGCGCTCGGCCCGGTCGCGCCGACGCTCGTCAATCGCGCCACTGAGGGACCGCAGCCGGAATCGAAACGCGCGCCGCTGCCGGTCGGCATCGTGATCTATTTCGACAAAGCGCCGACTTCACCCATCGCCGTCACGACCGCGCAGGGCGATTTCACCGTTGCGCCAGCGGAACTTGAATACGGCAAGCGTGTCGCGGCGCTCGTCGGCAGCGCCGCCATCGAGCGCGTCGCTGTCCCGCTCGCGCCGCCGACCACGGGCGGCCACGAGGATTATCCGAGCGTGTTACCGTGTGTGGGCGGATCGCTGCGCCTGACAGCCATCGCTTACACCAACGAAAGCGACCGCGTGGTGTGCTGGACGCACGATGGCGGCAAGTGGAGCGCGGCGCGGGAGATGTCGCCGGCAAAGGGCGATTGCTTCGGCACGGCGCAAGCCGCCGGCTGGATTGTGTGGTCCGAGCAGCGCGGCCAGGAGTGGGATTTGATCGGGCGTCAGGTTGTCGGCGAGAAAGTCGGCGAGCCGGTTCAACTCACGACCGCGAAAGGGCCGGACATCTTTCACGCGATGGCCGCCGGTCCGAACAGCGATGTGTGGCTGACGTGGCAAGGTTTCCGCAACGGCAAGTCGCAGATTTTCCTCAAGCACTTCGACGGCAAGAAATGGGGCCATGACATCCAGCTAAGCGAGGGCGCGGCGAACAACTGGCAGCCGGCCATCGCCGTGGACTCCAAAGGTTGTGTGCTGGTGGTGTGGGACACCTACGAGGCCGGCAACTACGACTTCCGCGCGCGTTTCGTCACCGGCGACAAACCCGGTGAGGTTCTGAAGGTGACACGCACGCCGTTGTTCGAAGCGCACGCCAGCGTCGCGTTCGACCGGCAGGACCGCGCCTGGATCGCGTGGGACGAAAGTGGCGCGAACTGGGGCAAGGACACCGGATTCCTCATCCCGAAGACCATCGCCACGCGGCTTTATCAAGGCCGCACGATTCGCGTCGCATCGCTCGAAGCCGACGGCAAACTGCTCGCGCCCACGGCAGACATTCATTCGATCCTTCCCGAATCGCCGCTTTTCAAGGGACAGGTGCAGACCGAAGTGTGCGAGATGCCGAGGCTCATCGTGGACGGCGATGGCCGGCTGTGGTGTTTCCTGCGCCACCGGCTTTGCCGGACGCCGCGCGAGGACGGCTGGGCCGCCAACGGCGTCTGGGAAATCCTCGCGACATGCTACGACGGCAAAGCGTGGAGCGCGCCGGTCTATCTGCCGCACTCGAACGGCCGCAACGACGCCGCGCTCAGCCTCGCGCTCTCGCCCGACGGCGCGCTCTGGGCCGCGTGGCAGACCGACAACCGCACGTGGGGCCAGCCCGCGCCGAGAAAAGGCGACGTGCGGGTCGCGACGCTCGGCGGCGCAAGCAAGGCCACCGTCACCGCGCTCGCCACGCGTTCGTGGACGGCGGCTGCGTCCGCGAAGAAAGCCACGCATCCGAACGAGCCTGCCGACGTTTCGCGCATCCGCAGCCACACCGCCACCATCGGCGGGAAGGCCTGCCGTATCTTTCGCGGCGACCTGCATCGCCACACCGAGCAGAGCACGGACGGCCCCGGCGATGGCTCGTTGTGGGACCTCTACCGCTACGCGCTAGACGCCGCTGCGTTCGATTTCATTCTCGTGGCTGACCACAACGACGGCGACAACCACGAGTATCAGTGGTGGCGGCGCGAAAAATCCAACGACCTGTTCCTGTTGCCCGGCGCGTTCACGCCGCTCTACGGCTACGAGCGCAGCGTCGCGTATCCCAACGGCCACCGGAACGTCTTCTTCGCCCGGCGCGGCGTGAAGACATTGCCCATCGAGAAAGAAGAGAACCGCGGCGAGAGAAACACGGGGCCGCTCATCTATCCGTATCTGCGCCAGTTCAACGGCATCTGCACCATGCACACCAGCGCGACCGACCAGGGCACCGACTGGCGCGACAACGACCCGCAACTGGAACCGGTCGTCGAAATCTATCAGGGCTACCACACCAGCTACGAACACGACGGCGCGCCGAAGACCGTCAACGACAAGACCGACCGCGTCCACGGCCGGTATCAGCCCGCCGGCTTCGTCTGGCGCGCGTTGGAGAAGGGCTGCCGCATGGGCTTTCAGGCCAGCAGCGACCACATCTCCACGCACGTCAGCTACGCGTGCGTTTTCACGGATGACTTCTCACGGCAGGGGATCATTGACGCGTTCAAACGCCGCCACGCCTACGCTGCCACCGACAACATCATCGTCGAGACGCGCATGGGCGGCCACTTCATGGGCGACGAGTTCGACCTGCGGGGCGCTCTGCCCGCGTTGCAGGTGAAGATCATCGGCACCGGCCCGATCAAGCAGGTGGATGTGGTGAAGAACAACGCCTACGTCTTCACGCACAAGCCCAAAGCCGGCCAGACCACCGTCGAGTTCAGCTTCAATGATGCGAAGGCCGGCGACACGCCCTCGGCCTACTATTACGTCCGCGTGGAACAGACCGACGGCCAGATGGCCTGGGCCAGCCCGATCTGGGTGAACCGGAAGTGACGACTGAAAGCGGACCGCCGTCTTGTCACGAAAACATGCGCCTCACCGCTTCGCGGGCCGCTGGCCGGTCGCTTGGTTGACCTGCACCCGCAGCCGGGCGCGGCTCGACACACATTGACCCTTGGCCACGTCTTCATCCATGAAGACGGCCATGAGGATCTGTTTGTCGGCGATGCGGTTGTAGTCGTAGATGACGTAGATGGTGCCGTCGGGCGCCTGCACACCGTCGGGATACGAAACGCCTTTGCGCTCGTCGAGCATCAAGCCGCCCTGCCACGTCTTGCCGTCGTCGTCGGAGAGATACGCGGTCAGGTGCGAGCGCGTCTTGTTGTCGGGCGGATTGTGCCGCACGAGCAGCAGCTTGCCGGAGACGAGCCGCCGGATGAAGAAGCGCGAGTTCACGTGCGGGATGGCCGACTGTTGTCCCTCACTCCAGGTCTTGCCGCGATTAGTAGAGTTACTTTCGCCGATGCCGTAGGCCGCGCGCACCAGCATCCACAGGCTGCCGTCGCGCCGCTCCACAATCATGTGCTCGTCAAACACGCGCTTCGGCACGATGGCCTGGCCGAGCAAACTCCACGTCGCGCCTTCGTCTTTCGACGCGATCACGTTCGCGCCGCGTTCCTTCGCCAGATCGTGAAGCTCCGAGGGCGGATTGGCTTTGTTGCCGGCACGTTCCCAGACCGCCGCGGGCAGCAGCCACTCGCCGCTGTGGAGCACCGTCGGCTTGTTCATCATGATGCCGTTGCAGAGCCGGCGAGGCGCGGACCATTTCGGGTTTTCGTCGCCGGAGTTCTCTGTCGTGATCGCCCACACGCCGGAGCGGCCGTCCCACCATTGATACGACTGCGCCCAGAACAGCCAAAGCCGCCCCTTCGGGTCGTGCCACAGTGTCGGGTCGTAGGCGCGCACCGGTCCCGACGGATCAATCACCAGTCTTGGCTTCGACCATTTCTTGCCGTCGTCGCCGCTGGTGACCAGCACGACGTAATTGCCCGGCCCTTCGCCCGGCTCGTTCGGGCCGCCGGCATACCACAGCGCCCACAAGCGTCCGTTCCTCGCGCGCTCGATGCCGGGGATGCCCTGGAAAATGCGCGTGCTGTCGGCGTATTCGGGGCCGGGGCTTATGTTGACGACGGGCGAAAGCAGTGCCGAATCCTTCGCCATCGCGTCGAGTTCTTCCAGTTTGAACCGCACGCTGAGGATGAACGGCGATTCGCCTTCGACCCAGTGGCCGTAGGTTGTGACGACGAACGTGCCGTCCGGCAACACCTCGACGCCGGGATAAGTCGTGTCGCTGCCTTTCTTGTTATCCTTCAGCCGCAAGCGATACTGGCCTTCGCGACCATTGATGATGTCATCACACGTGCCGACCCACGCGACGAAATCGCCCTTCGTCGGCGACTCGTGGCACATGTCGCGGAAAGCGATCACCAGCCGCCCGTCCGGCGCATAGGCCGCCGTGTGGCGGTCGCCGGTCAGCGCGCCGGGCACCTCGCGCGGCTCGGTCCACGTCCTGCCCTCGTCGTTGCTGAAGATGACGAACGCATTGTGCTTGCGGCTGTTCTCGCGAAGCAGCACGGCGATCTGTTTGCCGTCGGGCGAACGCACAGCGCCCGGCTCGCACAAGTGCGCCGTCGGATGCGTGGCGATGGCCTCCGGGTCGCTCCATGTCAGTCCCCCATCGCTGGAGAGCGTCTTGTAAACGACGAACTTCGGCGGGCCTTTGTGCTTCGTGTAGGGAGAGCCGTAAACGTCGTCCGGCCCGCCGCGCAGGAACCGGCCGTCGTCGTGGAACAGCGCCATGTAACGGCCCGCACCGTCGTGCAGTTTGATGCAACTCGCCATCGCCACCACGCCACCGAAGTTGCCGATGGACTTCAGTTCGCTCCACGACGCGCCGTCGTCTTCGGACACGGCCATGCGGACCGGATAGAGGCCGCTGAACATGATGAGCCGCTTCTTGCCGTTCGCGTCCACGACGCGGTAGAGGGTCGGCACCTCACGCGACGTCTCCCAACTCTTCGGCGTCGGCAGCCGCCCGCTCCACGTGCGCCCGCCGTCGGTGCTGCGCTTCATCACGATTGCGCCGCGCCCGTGGCCCTTGGGATAGACCGCGATCATCGTCTTTTTGTCTTCGAGCAACACCGTGGTGACGTGGCCGAGATACTGGCCGGCCTCGCGGTCCACGACGACCTGCCGCTGCGCCTGCGCGTCGAGGTCAATCAGCGGGATCGAGAACCCGCGCGGCACCGGTTTGTCATCGGCGGCGGACGCGGTGATCAACGTTGCGGCAAGGAGCGCGAGGCAGGATGGGAGTGCGGTCTTCATGGGCCGGGATGTTAGAACGGCCCGGCGCGGGAAACAAGAATGGGTAGCGCACGCGCCCACGCGTGCCGTGACGGGCGCCCCCGCCCGTCACGGG
>JACRKA010000214.1 GCA_016219905.1 Verrucomicrobiota bacterium | reverse complement strand
GGTGGTCTTCGTCAACGACAGCCTCGATGCCAACGGCATGATGTTCAACGCCGCCGGCGAGCTGGTCGTGTGCGAGGGCGCGGCGTTCCGCGTCGTGGCGTTCGACGTGAAGACCAGGAAGAAGCGCGTGCTGGTTGGCGGGGGCGAGCGACAATTCAACGAGCCGAACGACCTGACGATCGAGCGCGCGGGCGGGTTCTACTTCACCGACCCGAACTACAAACACCGCAAGCAGGAGCCGATCAAGAAGGAGGACGCCTACTACTGCGCGCCCGACGGCAAGGTCACGACCGTCTCGACGGTCTGCGTGAAGCCCAACGGCATCCATCTCTCCGCCGACGAGAAGACGCTCTACCTCGCCGATTGCACCGCCAAGCTCATCTATAAATACGACGTGGTTGCGCCGGGCAAGCTCGCCAACGAGACGCGCTGGCTGGAACTGGAGGGCCATCCGGACGGCATGACGCTCGATGAGCGCGGCAACCTCTACTTCGCCTGTGGTGGCAAGGGCGTGCAGGTCTATTCGCCTGACGGCAAAAAGATCGGCGCCATCGGCAAGGATAACGGCGTGCCTTACGCGTCGAACTGCGTCTTCGGCGGGCCGGACTTCAAGACGCTCTACATCACCAGCAGCGCAAAGTTCCTCGGCATCAAGACGAAGGTCACCGGCCTGAAGCCGTTGCCGCTGCGCAAAGGCGGTCAACAGATCAAACTGCTCACCACGCAGAGCGCGGACGGCGAGATCGCCGGCTGGAAATCCTTCCACGAGCAGCCCGGCACGAAGACTGGCGACGTGTGGCGTTTGCAGCCGGACGGCACGCTGGTCTGCGCCGGCACGCCGAAGGGTTATCTCTACACGGAGAAGGACTACACCGACTTCACGATCAAGTTCGAGTGGCGCTATCCCAAGGGCGCAACCAAGAGCAACGGCGGCGTGCTGGTGCGCATGACCGGCGACCACTGCATCTGGCCGAAGTGCCTCGAACTCCAGCTCAACATGGGCCAGGCCGGCGATTTCTGGGGCCTGCGCGGCTATTCGTTCAGCGGCCCGGCGGAACGGTTCAAGACGGTGGAGCACGCCGCCTTCGGGACGCTGCGGAACATCAAGCGCCTTGCTGACGTCGAGAAGCCCGCCGGCGAATGGAACCGGCACGAGGCCGTCGTGGACGGCGGCACCGTCACGCAGACGCTCAACGGCACGCTGATCAACAAGGCAACCGATTGCGAAGTCGTGGCGGGCAAAATCCTGCTGACCGCCGAGGGACAGGAGATCCATTACCGCAACATCCGGCTCGTGCTGAAGACGCGCTGACCAGAAAGGAAAGATGCCGTGAAGACGACCACCGTTCAGCCAGACCGCAAGAGCCGCCGCGAGTTTCTTCGCTCGACCGCGAAGCTCGCAACGGGCTGCTTGATCGCGCCGCACATCGTCCCGGCGAGCGCGTTGGGTGTCGGCAGCACGCCACCGAGCGAGCGCGTCAACGTCGGCCTGATCTCCTGCGGCGGGCGCGCGATGTATGAAAGCCGCTGCCTTGCCGGCACCGACAAGTGCCAGCTCGTGGCCGTGTGCGATCCGCAGGAAGACCGGCGGCTGCGGGCGAAGGAGGTTTTCGAGAAGACCTACGCGGAGCGCAAACGCAGCGGCGCCTACAAGGGCTGCGATGCCTATGCCGATTTCCGCGACGTGCTGGCGCGGGCGGACGTGGATGCGGTCTATATCGCCACGCCGGACCACTGGCACGTGCCGATCACCATCGCCGCCGCGCGCGCCGGCAAGGACATGCACACCGAGAAACCGCTCGGCGTCAGCATCGCGGAAGACATCGCCGCGCGCGAGGCGGTGCGGCGTTACGGGCGCGTGTTCCAATACGGCGCCGAACGCCGCTCGACGACCGCCGCGCGCCACGCAATCGAGTTGGTCCTCAACGGCCGCATCGGCAAGGTGCAGGCGATCCATGTCGTCAGCCCCGCGTCCGTCAAGGGCGGCTCGGCCACGCCGGTCCTGCCGGTGCCCGCGGGGTTCAACTACGACCTCTGGCTCGGCCCCGCGCCCGAGGCGCCGTTCTGCCAAGACCGCTGTCTGGCCAGCGGCAACGGCAACGGCATCTTCCACATCTATGATTACGCGATCGGGTTCATCGCGGGCTGGGCGGCGCATCCGCTCGACCAGGTCCAGTGGTGGGCCGACAACGCGGGCATGGGCATTCCGGTGAACTACGAAGGCACCGGCACGCTGCCCGACAGCGGGCTTTTCAACTGTCTCACCCAGTGGGACGTCCGCTGCCGTTACGAGAGCGGGCTGCCGCTGCGCTTCATGGACAACAGCACCGCCAGCCAGCAGGACATCCCCGGCATCCGCAGTCCCAACGCGGCGACCTTCGTCGGCACGGAAGGCTGGGTGTCCGTCGGCTACAGCGAGGTTCAGACGGACCCGCCGTCGCTGCGGAACTCGGTCATCGGCGCGAATGAAATCCATCTGGTGTGCAGCAATCCCGCCGGTGGCGAGTATGCGGAGGCGCACCATCGGAGCTGGATTGACTGCGTGCGGTCGCGCAAGGACCCCGTCGGCAACATCGAGAGCGCCGTCCGGTCCGACCTCATCAGCCACCTCAGCGACATCTGCGTCCGCGTCGGCCGGCCGATCCGCTGGGACCCGGTGAAGGAAACCATCGTTGGCGACGAGGCCGCCCGCCGGCGGATGTCGCGCGCGGCCCGCGAGCCGTGGGCGGTTTGACCCGGGCACCGCCGGGACCGGGGCCTGAGAAGATGTCCCGCGGAGGAAACTCCAAGCCGCCAAGCCGGCCGAAACCAAACGGCTCGCCGCGTTGTTGGAGAAGCAGGCCGCCGAAGGCCGCGGCGCGCCGACAACAAGACTAACGCCAATCATACTATGATGAAACCTCTCCTCTTCCTTGCGTCACTTTGCGTTTTCTGCGGGCAAGCCTCCGCCGCGAAACCGAACATCCTTCACATCAACGCCGACGACCACCGCGCCGACGGTTTGCACGCGCTCGGCAACGACGTGCTCAAGACGCCCCACCTCGACACGCTCGTCGGACGCGGCATGGTCTTCACGCGCTGCTACACGCAAGGCTCGAGGGTCGGCGCGGTCTGCCTGCCGAGCCGCACCATGATGCTGACCGGGCGCGCTCTGTTCCGCATCCCCGGCCGCGGCGACAAGGGCGCCGGCCCGATGGCGTTGCCGACCGCCATCAAGGCTGCCGGCTACGAGACGTGGCACGCTGGCAAAGGCGGCAACGAATACAAGGCCGGCCTCGAAGCCTTCGACACCAACCTCATCATGGACCATCGCGGCGACGAGCGCGCGCGCTCCAGCCAGGAGCACGCCGACGCCGCCGTGAAGTTCCTCCGCGAGCGCGCCAAGGAACGCCCTTTCTACATCTACCTCGCCCCGCCCGTGCCGCACGACCCGCGCATTTGCCCGAAGCAGTTCATGGACATGTATGACCCGGCAAGGATTCCGCTCTCGCCTGCGTTCCTGCCGGTGCATCCGTGGGACAACGGCGACATGGCCGTGCGCGACGAGCATCTTGCCCCGTGGCCGCGCACGGCGGAGGACACCCGGCGCCAGCTCGCCGACTACTATGCCTGCGTCACCGGCCTCGACCATCACATCGGCCGCATCTTCGCGGCGTTGAAGGAGACCGGCCAGTTCGACAACACGGTCATCGTCTTCACCGGCGACAACGGCCTCTCGCTTGGCGAGCACGGCCTGTTCGGCAAACAGAACCTCTACGAGTTCGGCGGCATGCACGTGCCGTTGGTGCTGGCCGGCCCCGGCGTGCCGCGCGGCAGGAGCAACGCGCTGGCCTATCTGATGGACTTGTTCCCGACGTTCTGCGACTTCGCCGGGGCGAGGCCGCCCGCGGGCCTCGATGGGAAGAGCCTGCGCCCGATCATCGAGGGCAAGACCGCCAAAGTCCGCGACGCGCTTTACACCGCCTACCAGCACTGCCAGCGCGCCGTGCGCGACGACCGTTGGAAACTCATCCGCTACCCGCTCGTGGACAAGACGCAGCTTTTTGACCTCGCCGCCGACCCGCGCGAGTTGAACAACCTCGCCGACAAGCCCGGGCACGCGGCAAAAGTGAAGGAGATGCTGGCGCTGCTGGAGAAGGAGATGCGCGCCAACGACGACCCCACGCCGCTCACGGTGGCCAACCCTCGTTCGCCCGACTGGACGCCGCCGGCCGCCGGCAAGAAGGAAGGTCGCGCGCCGGGCACCAGCAGCGCCGCGGACAAACCCAACGTCCTGCTCGTCTGCGTGGACGACCTGAAACCGCTGCTCGGTTGCTATGGCGCGCCCGTCGTGAAGTCGCCGAACATTGACCGGCTCGCCGCGCGCGGTGTGCTGTTCGAGCGCGCGTTCTGCAACCAGGCCGTCTGCTCGCCGTCGCGCAACGCGCTCTTGACCGGCCTGCGTTCGCAGACCCTCGGCATCTACGATCTGGCGACCCACTTCCGCAAGAGCGTGCCCGATGCGGTCACGGTGGGGCAGTATTTCAAGAAGCACGGCTGGCGCACCGAGGCGATGGGGAAGATTTTTCACGTCGGCCACGGCAACCACGAAGACCCCGCGTCGTGGAGCGTTGAGCATTGGAGGCCGGCGAGCGTCCAGGGCGGCGGCTATGCGCTCAAGGAGAACCGGCCCAAGGAGATGACCCGCGAGGAAGCGCGCTTTTCCAATTCGAAAGTGGACCCCTCGAAATTGCCGCGTGGCGCGGCCACTGAATGCGCCGACGTGCCCGACACCGCCTACGGCGACGGCATGATCGCCGACGAAGCCATCACGCGGCTGCGCGCCGCCAAGGACAAGCCCGGCGAGCCGTTCTTCATCGCGGTCGGGTTCCTCAAGCCGCACCTGCCGTTCGTTGCTCCGAAGAAATACTGGGACCTCTATCTGTGCGCGTCGTTTGAGCCGCCGAATCTGCAGAAGCGGCCCATTGGCGCGCCGGAGTTCGCGCCGACGACCTGGGGCGAGCTGCGCCAATACAGCGACATCCCCGAAGTCGGCCCGCTCACGACGGAGCAACAGCGCCAGCTTATCCACGGCTACCACGCCGCGACGAGTTACATGGACGCCCAACTCGGCCGCGTGCTCGACGCGCTCGACCGGAACGGCTTCGCGAAAAACACAATCATCGTGCTCTGGGGCGACCACGGCTGGCATCTCGGCGACCACGGCATGTGGTGCAAGCACACCAACTACGAACAGGCCGCGCGCATCCCGCTCATCGTCGTCGCGCCCGGCGTGGCCAAGGCCGGCGCGAAGACCGGCGCGCTGGCCGAATCGGTGGACATCTACCCGACACTCTGCGAACTCGCCGGCCTGCCCGCGCCGCGGGGCCTCGACGGCGCGAGTTTCGCCGCCGCGCTGAAGAACCCGGCCGCCATGACCAAGGAGGCTGTCTTCCATGTTTATCCGCGCAATCAACTCATGGGTCGCGCCGTCCGCACCGCGCGTTACCGGCTCGTGGAGTGGAAGAAGATCGGCGAGCCAGCCGACACGGCCGTGATGGAACTCTACGACTACGAAAACGACTCCGACGAAACGAAGAACCTCGCCGCCGACAAACCCGGCGTTGTCGCGCAATTGCGCGCCATCCTCGCGAAGCAGCCCGAAGCCAAACCACAGGTCAGGGCCGCCGCCGGGAAGGATGAAAAGAAAGCTGCCGCGAAACCGAAGCAGGACCGCGCCGCGATGTTCGCCAAGCGCGACAAGGACGGCGATGGCAAGCTCACGCGGGAGGAGTTCCTCGACAAGCAGCCCGACCCGGACGAGGCTCCGAAACGGTTCATTCAGTTCGACGCGAACAAGGACGGCGTCCTGAGCCGCGAGGAGTTTGTGACTGGAGGAAAGAACAAGTAACGCGCGCCCTCATGAAACAGATCGTCATCCTCTTCATCGGTTTGTCTGTCGTTGCAGGCTCCGCCGGCGCAGGCGACGCAAGAATTGGTCCGTGGAATCTCGACGCGCTCAAGCAGGTTCCCTCGATGCGCTGGGCGGAGCAGTCGGGGCCGGTCCATTCGCTCTTCTATGCGGGGGAGAACTATCAGGGCCATGCGACGGAGGTCTTTGCTTTCTATGCATCGCCCAGGACGCTGGGGAAGGGTGCCGACGGCAAAACGAAGTTCCCCGGTGTGGTGCTCATCCACGGCGGTGGCGGCACCGCCTTTGCCGAATGGGCGTGGCTCTGGGCGAAACGGGGTTATGCGGCCATTGCGATGGACTTGTCCGGTCATCAGCCAATCGCTCCGGTCTTTGATCCGAAGACGGGCGCGCCCGTGCCAAATCAGGCGGCGAAGAAGGAGACGCGCAAACGGTTGCCGAACGGCGGCCCCGACCAGGGACACCCGGAGAAGTTCGACAGCATCGGCGGCGACACGAGCGACGACTGGCCGTTCCACGCGGCCGCCGCAGTGATCCGGGCGCACTCGTTGTTGCGAAGCATGGCCGAAGTGGATGCCGACCGCACCGCTGTGACGGGCATCAGTTGGGGCGGCTACACCACCTGCCTGGTGGCCTCGCTCGATGACCGTTTCAAAGCAGCCGTGCCCGTGTATGGCTGCGGCTTCTTGTTTGAAGGCGAATCGGTGCAGAAGCCTTCCATAGACAAGCTCGGCGAGCGCCGCCAGCTTTGGATCAAGACCTACGATCCCTCCAGCGTGTTGCCGCGTTGCCGTGTGCCGATCCTGTTCGTGAATGGCACCTGCGATGTCCACTACCCGCTCGACAGTTACCAGAGAAGCTCCGACCTCGTGCCGGGGCCGAAACAGATGCGCATCGAGGTCAACATGCGCCACGGACATGGTCCGGGCTGGGCGCCGAAGGAGATCGGGCTGTTCATTGACTCGCGCTGCAAGAATGGACAGCCCCTGCCGATTCCCGGCAAGCCTGTCGTCGAAGGCGACGCCATCCGCCTGCCCGTCACATCGGTCACGGCCATCAAGGAAGCCAGCCTCCACTACACCACCGACACCGGTCTGCGCTCCAAGCGCAAGTGGCAAAGCACCCCTGCGCGGCCCGGCGAAGGCGTGATCATCGCGCCCCGCCCGCCGGCCGACGCGAACACCTGGTTCATCAGCCTGACCGACGAACGCGGCGCGATGGTCAGCTCGGTTGTCCAGTTCGCCAGCCAATGATTCCTGCATCGTCGCCATGAAACCCAGACGGATCCTCACGCTTGTCGCGTTGCTGTTGGCTCCGCTGGCCGCCCTGCATGCTGCCGATCTGGGTGGAGTCGTAGTCAAGCTCGATGGCTACGAAGGCTCGGCCACCGTCTTGGCGCAGCCCGTCGAACCTTTCAGGATGCGGATCACCGTGAATCCGGGCAACGAGACCAAGCCGCTGGCGATTCGCGTTGAACTGCCCAATAGCGGTCCCCGTGCATGGCCTGCCGCGGATGTTGAAGTGCGCGATGCCCAGGGCAAGGCGCTGATGGTGCGGCGCACCGGCATCGAGTGGTTCAAGCTGCTCATTCCCGTGCCCGCAGTCGCTGGCAACTACTTCGTTCAGGCAGTCCAACCGGCAGGCGGGAAACCATCGCTGCCATCTGAAAAGGGGCGTGTGATCGAGGATGGCGCGACCAGCCTGCGTCTGGACATTGCGAAGTGGCACGATGGACGCAAGGCCGCCCTCAGCATCCGGTTCGATGACTCCCATCCCACACATCTGACCAAAGCCATCCCCATCCTGCGCGAGTATGGCTTTCGCGGCACCTTCATGATCAACCCCGGCGGGTCGAGTTTCGAGAGCCATCAGGCGGAATGGCAGGCCGCGGCGCGCCAAGGCGATCACGAGTTCGCCAATCATTCCGCCCACCATCGCGGCGCCGTCGGCGATGACGACATGGAGGCGGAGATCGGCGAGGCTGCGCAGGCCATCTGGAAGCTGACGCCCGGCCGGAGCAAACTCATGGCGCTGAATCTCGGCGGCGGCACCCGTTGGGAAACCACGCGGACCTTGCGCTACTATCTGGACAAGTATCACCAGTTCGATGCCTCCCAGAACTCCACCGGCATGGACGACTCGTATGGCAATCGTGTCGCCAACTTCCGCCACATTCTGGAGCAGCATCTCCAACGCGGTCTCTGGTGCCGCATCCACTACCACTACATCGGCGACGGACTCAGCAGCAGCGAAGCGAACTTCCGCGCCGCGCTGGACATCGCGAAGGAGCACCAGTCGGACCTCTGGATCGCCGGCATGGCGGACATCCATAAGTATCAATCGGAACGCAACGCCTCG
>JACRKA010000222.1 GCA_016219905.1 Verrucomicrobiota bacterium | reverse complement strand
CTGGCTCATCAGCGGCCCGTCGAACTCCCCCGAGCAAGGCGGCCTCGTCATGGGGCCGACGATGGACCACCAGATCATCCGCTCGCTCTTCGCCAACACCGCCGAGGCCGCGAGCGTGCTCCGCCGCGACCGCGAGTTTGCGGCGAAGCTCGACGCGCTGCGGCAGCAGATCGCGCCGAACCTCGTCGGCCGCCACAGCCAGCTCCAGGAATGGCTCGAAGACAAGGACAACCCGAAGAACCAGCACCGTCACCTCTCTCCTCTTTGGGGCGTGCATCCCGGCAGCGAAATCACGTGGCAGGAGCCGAAGCTTTTCAACGCCGCCCGTCAGTCGCTCCTCCATCGCGGCGACGCCGCCAACGGCTGGAGCATGGGCTGGAAGGTGAACCTCTGGGCGCGGTTCCTCGACGGTGACCATGCCCACTTGATCCTGCGCAATCTGCTCATACCCGCCGGCGAAAGCCGCACGCTGAGGAGCAAAGGCGGCATGTATCCGAACCTCTTCGACTCGTGTCCGCCGTTCCAGATTGACGGCAACTTCGGCGCGTGCGCCGGCATCGCGGAGATGCTGCTCCAGTCACACGTCCGTGATGCGGACGGACGGCCGCTCGTCCATTTGCTTCCCGCGTTGCCCTCGACATGGCCGACCGGCTCTGTCAAGGGCCTGCGCGCCCGCGGCGGCTTCGAGGTGGACCTCGCGTGGAAGGACGGAAAACTCGGCGACGCGACCGTGCGCAGCGTCGGCGGTTCCGAATGCAAAGTGCGGCTTGGGGAGAAGGTCGCGCCACTGAAACTCAAACCCGGCGCCACCGTCCGGCTCGACGCCAGCCTGACGCCAACAACACCGTGAGCCTTACAGCGCGCGGTCGAGCCGTTGCCAGAGGTCTTCGGGGTCTTCGAGGCCGACGGAGATGCGGATCAGGTAGCGCGACACGCCGCACGACTCGGCCCAATCCAGTTCCGTGTAGTGCGCCAGCAGCGTGAACGGGCAGGCAAGCGTGAACACCGTGCCGAGGCTGGGGCCTTTGCAGACCGCCATCCGGTCGTAGATTTGCGGCGAGGTGGTCCCGGCGTTCTTCGGCAGGAACGTCACCAGCGATCCCCAGCCGCCGCCGGGCCGGCGCACCGCGTCGTAGGCTTCGCTGAACTCCCACTTCGGATACCAGACCTTTTCGATGGCCGGATGCGCGCGCAACCGCTCGGCAATCAGCAGACCATTCGCGTTGTGCCGCTTCATCCGCTCCGGGAAACTGCGCGTCTGTGCCTCCAACACGGCGGCGTCTTCGCCCCACAACAACTCCTCGTGTTGCGCGCGGACGATGGCTTTCAATTCCGCATAAAGCGGCGACTTCGGGTTGCAGATCAACGCGCCGCCCATCGCGTTGCAAGTGCCCACGACGTATTTGGTGAGGCTTGTCGCGATCAAGTCGGCATGATCGCTGAGGTCCACGTTGACGGGGGTGGCCACCACATCGTCGGCCACCAGCGGCACGCGGTGCTCGCGCAGCAACGGCCGGATGCCGCGCAAGTCGGCCGAGCCGAGCAGCGGGTTGCCCGGAATCTCGCAGAAGCAGGCCGCCAGCGAACCGCCCTGGACCAGCGCGCGCAGGTCGCCGGCGATGTGCTGGAGATCGTGGAGCAGCGTCGCGCCGGCGCCGAACTTCTGCTGGAGCTTCAGCGTGTCCACGTAGGGAAAACCCAACTGCGCGGTCGGCCGCCCCGGTGTTCGCTGCATCACCGCCCGCAATGCGTCCAACTGGGCGGCCATGCCCGTCGGCGCGAGGAACACGTCGTCCTCGGCGCAATCGTAAAAACCGGCGAGCTGCCGCCGCAGCGAACAGCGTGCGTCTTCGCCCCCGGCGGAATCGCCGCGTCCCGCCAGCCAGGCCTCGGCTTGCCGGCTTGAAACGATCAGGCCGGCATGTTGCCAGAACGCCCGGAGCGCGAGCTGGCCGGCTTCGCTGGTGACGACGCCGTGAAGCCCTCGCTTCTCCACCAGCGCGGCATTTCCGCCGCCGTTGCGCCGGACAAATTCCACGCCCATCTCCGCGGCGCGCCGTGAAGGCAGCGGCAGGCACGGTTGCCGTTGGCTGAGTTGCTTCGCGACTTCCAGCACGAGCGGATGGACGACGAAACGCGGATAGCCGCATTTCAGACGCGAGAGGACTTCGGGCTTCTTCTCCTCGTAGCCGACGACATCCTGCCAGCGCGGCAGCGCGACAGAGACAGCATGAGTTGAATCCGGCAACGGCTGGCCCAACTCCGCCCCCTGCCACACCGGTTCCCGAAGAAGATCGCGCGCGCTCATCACCGCAATCCCCTGAGCGCCTCGTCAATGTCGCGGCGTAAATCCTCGATGTCCTCGATGCCCACCGAGAACCGGATCAAGCCGTCACCGATGCCGACTTTGCGCCGAACGTCAGGCGGAACGGAGGCGTGCGTCATGGTCGCCGGATGGCAAATGAGGCTCTCGACGCCACCGAGGCTTTCCGCGAGCGTGAACAGCCGCAGCCGCCGGCAGAACGCCAGCGCGGCCCTCACCGAGCAATCCAGTTCCGCCGTCACGATGCCGGAGCCGGCCTTCATCTGGCGGCGGGCCAGCTTGTATTGCGGGTGGCTCGGCAGGAACGGATACCGCACCCTGCGCACGCCTTTGCGTTTCTCCAGCCAGCGCGCGAGCGCGAGGGCGTTGGCGCAGTGGCGTTCCATCCGCAGCGCCAGCGTGCGCTGGCCGCGCGTCGTCAGCCAGGCATCGAACGGCGAGGGCTGCAAGCCGAGCGCCTTCTGCGCGAAGACCATCTTGTCGCGCCACGACTTGTCGTCGGTGGCGACGATGCCGCCGAGGCAGTCGCTGTGGCCGTTGACATATTTCGTGGTCGAGGAAAGTGAGAGCGTCGCGCCGAGTTCGAGCGGGCGCTGGAGATAGGCCGACGCGAATGTGTTGTCCACCAGCACCGTCGCGCCGACTTTCGCAGCCACCTTCGAGATGCCCGCGATGTCCACGATCTTGAGCAGCGGGTTGGTCGGACTCTCCAGCCAGACGAGCGCAGGCCGGAGAAGGCTGATGTTTCCCCAATTGACGGGCTGGCTCAAATCGAAGTAGCGCACCTGCACGCCGAACTTGGCGAACACCTTGTCGAACAGCCGGTAGGTGCAGCCATAGACGTTCTCCTCCGTAAGCACCAGGTCGCCGCTCTTGAGCGTCGAGACGACCGCCGTGATTGCTGACACGCCGCTGGCGAAACACGTCGCGAAGCGCGCGCCCTCCAGCGCGGCGGCGCTCTCCTGGAGCAGCCGGAAGTTCGGGTTGCCGGAGCGGGTGTAGTCGAAGCCGTCGGGGTTGCCGTTCTCGAACGTGGAGGTCAAAAACACGGGCGGCATCACGGCGCCGGTGGTGCCGGCGAAGCCGCGTCCCTTGTGAACGGCCCGCGTGGTGAACCCGTCCTGTTTCCCGGTTGTCATGTGCGTCGCGTCTGCTGGGTGATTTCCCCGATTTCAGCGGAAAGTCTTGCCTATTCCGCGCCTCACCGCAACATCAGATGCCGTCATAAGCGCCAAGAACGAGCTTGCCGCCCTGCGATGTTCCGGTAGGCTTCGCCGCACTTCGCCCCGAAACCCATGCGCACGCTGACACATCTTGCCGCTGTCGTCCCAGCGCTGATCAGCGCCGCAAGCTTCGCCGCCGAGCCGCAGCCGCGATCGCATCCTGCAAACACGGACTTCGATTCGCTGCGCGGGTCTTATCTCCGCGACATCCACGTCCTGCGCGACTACCGGCCGGGCAAGAACAGCTTCGTCGAAGGCCCCGACCGGCGGCCGGGCCGCTACGCCGGGCCGGGCGAGCGGCTCACGCTGCTCGACGTGAAAGGCCGAGGCAGCGTCAGCCACCTCTTGAGCACATGGGCGCCGGGCAAGGGCAATCACCGGCTGGAATTTTTCGTGGACGGGGCGAAGCAGCCGGCGATGGCCGGCACGCCGGACGAGTTGATCGCGAAGGTGCGGCAGATGCCGTCGCCGCCGGTGCCCGTTCCGGGTTTCATCGGCCAGCACGGCGCGCGAAATCTCTTCCTGCCGGTCGAGTTCCGGCGCGCGATGCGGATCGAGATGGAGACCCTCGAGCCGACGTGGCTGATCTTCTATCAGATTGATTATCGGCTCGGGGAGAAGCGCCCGCTGAATGTGGGAGGGGCCTCAGCGCCCCGACCTTCTGTGCGTGACGCTGGCGAGGATAAGAAAGCGGGAGGGGTCGGGGCGCTGAGGCCACTCCCACATTCCAGCACAATCGCCGCCGGCGGCTCCTCGTCCAT
>JACRKA010000211.1 GCA_016219905.1 Verrucomicrobiota bacterium | reverse complement strand
GAATGCCAATGACCGGTTCGTCCGCGCGGGACGACGCGTTGAAGGCGCAGAGGAATGCGAAGCAAGCAATGAGTGGTTTCATGGTTGTTTGCTGATCTGCTCCAGCCAGCCCTCCAGCGTGAACTCCGGCCGGCCGATCTCGTCAGGGCGCAGGCAGGCGAGTTTCTCGCGCGGAGTCGGGCGCAGGCCGAGGTCCGGCAGAATCGCGCCGCGCCAGTGCAGCGTCGTGCCGTAGAGTTTCTCCAGCTTGATGCCGTGCCGGTCGCACCATTCGCCGGCGTTGAGCGTCGGCAGCGCGCGGATTTTTTCCAGCGTCCGGCCCGGCGTGCCGAGATGCTTGTGAATCCATTCGAGCGCGACCGGGTAGGCGAAATACGGCCGATGACCACCGCCCGGTTCGAACCACGCCTTGATGCTGCCCGGCGCGCCGAGCGCGGCGTAGGTCGTCGCGGCCTCGGCCACCACCGCGCGCGTGCCGCCCCACGCCACGCCGGTGCCGCCGTGGTCAATGACGGTGTCCGCGTCGCCGTTGGCGATGAGCAGGGCGCAGTGCGGCGCTGACAACGCGGCGTAGCCGGCCCAGTTGCATAGCTTCCGCATCCGCTCGTTCGGCCAGCGCGTGCAGAGCTTGGTGGGGATTGTGATATCGTCGTAGGCCCAGCCGGTGACGATGGCCATGCGCAGCCGCGTCTCCAGCGCCGCCACCCAGCCGCCCGTCGCGCCGCCGAGCGAATTGCCGGCGATGCCGATACGGTCGTGCGCGATGTCCCGGCGCGTCATCAGGAAATCCACGGCGCGCATCGTGTCGAAGACGAACTTGACCATGATGAGCAGCCCCGCCGCGTCGCAACGCTCCGAGACGCCCTTGGCGTCGTGCGCCCGCGTGGCGGTGGCGCCCTTGAGGTTGCGTTCCTCCTCGCCGAGCGGGTCCATCGCCAGCGTGGCCACGCCGAGCTTCGCGTAAAGCAGCGCGGCGTAGTTGTAGCTCCAACTGCTCTTGCTGCCGCCGTGGCCGTAGGTGAACACGATGGCCGGCATCGGGCCGGGCGCGTTCTTGGGCCGATACAGGACCGTCGGCACGCGCGAGCCGGGTTCGCTGGTGAACACCCATTTCTCGATCACCACGCCGTCGTGCTCGACTTCGCCGCGCGATTCGGGCGCGAGCGGCGCGCGCTGCCGCGGGATGCCGAGCATGTCGGAGAGCTGCTGGCGCAACTGCGTCTGCCGATCCTTCGCCGGATTGTCCGCCAGCATCCGCGCACAAAGCATGCACGCCGCCAGAGTCAGCGCGGTGAAACTCCTCATGGGTCGCGATGATAGGACGCCGCCGCGCCAAGTCAATGAAGCCGTCAGCGGAGACAATTCTGTAGAAGCGGTTTGCGACCAGCAAATAACTGGGAGGGGCGACATTCTTGTCGCCCAACGGCTGAATTTGATGAATCGGCGACAGGAATGTCGCCGCTCCCAGCTAACACATTCTTTCATTCGGCGGTCATAGACCGCCGCTACAGTTTGCATCTCTCATTCGTCTTGCCGCGCCGCCCATCGCCCCGCAAACTGCGCGCGTCGTGGACAGGTTCGTGCAACGGCTGAAGCGGGTCTTGAACAGCGTCGCGGCCGCGAGTCTTCTCGCTGGCACGGTTGCGCAATCGTCGCAGCCAGCTTGCTTGTCGCCCGCCGCGCTGGTGGTGTCGCCGGACGGGGCCACTCTCTACATCGCCTGCGCCACGGCCGACCGCGTCCTCGTGTTCGATACCGCAACCCGCAAGATGAAGCGATCCATCACGACGACGCCGTGCCCGACGGGACTCTGCCTTTCAGCGGATGGAACGCGGTTGTTCGTGACGTGCGCCGCGCCGGAGAGCCGCGTGTGCATGGTGGAGACGCCGAGTGGCAAGGTCGCAGGAGAATTTTCCGCCGGGCACACCGCGATGGCCCCGGTGCTCTCGCCCGACGGCCGGACGCTTTTCGTCTGCAACCGTTTCAACAACGACGTGAGCGTGTTCGATTGGGCGGCGAAGAGAGAGTTGCGCCGCATCGCGGTCCGGCGCGAACCGGTGGCGGCAGCCATCACGCCGGATGGCAAACGCCTGCTCGTGGCAAACCATCTCCCCGCCGGCCGCGCGGACGTGGAGCACGTCGCGGCGGTCGTGAGCGTCATTGACACGGCGCGCGGCCAAGTTGTGGACGACCTGTGGCTGCCCAACGGCAGCGGGGCCGTGAATGACGTGCGCGTTTCGCCCGACGGCAGGTTCGCCGTCCTGACCCACCTCATCGGGCGTTTCTGGCGGCCGGCGACGCAGATCGAGCGCGGGGCGATGAACTCCAACGCCATGACGATCATTGCGCTCGACCGGATGGAGGTGCTCAACACCGTGTTGTTCGACAACTGGGACCGCGGCGCGGCCAATCCGTGGGGAGTCGCGTGGAGCGCCGACAGCCGCACGCTGGTCGTCACCCACGCCGGCACCCACGAGGTCAGCGTCATTGATTTCCCGGCGCTGCTCGCGAAGCTGGTGGACATGCCGGCCGCGCTGCCGCGGATCAACGTTCCTTATGTTTTCGGCGCGCCCGCGAACGCCCCGACGGACGCGTCCAACGACCTGTCGCTTCTCGCCGGCGCGCGCGAGCGACGGCGCCTGCCCAAAGACAACCTCGGCCCGCGCGGCGTAGTGGTGGTCGGGCGGCGTGCCTATGTGGCGAATTACTTCTCCGACACGCTGAACGTGATCGAACTCGACCGGTTGTCGCCGAAGGTGGAGACGATCCCGCTCGGCCCGAAACCGCGGATGACCGCCGCGCGCCTGGGTGAACTCTACTTCCACGACGCGCGCCTTTGCTTCCAGGGCTGGCAGAGCTGTTCGAGCTGCCATCCCGGCGACGCGCGCGTGGACGCGTTGAACTGGGACCTGCCCAACGACGGCCTCGGCAATCCTAAGAACACCAAGAGTCTTCTGCTCGCGCACAAGACGGCGCCGGTCATGAGCCTCGGCCAGCGCGAGACCGCGGAGGCCGCCGTGCGCGTCGGCATCCAGCGCATCCTGCTCACGCTTCAACCGGACAAGGTTGCCAGCGCGATGGACGCGTATCTCAAATCGCGCAAGCCGATCCCCAGCCCGCATCTCGTCAACGGCAACCTCTCGCCAGCCGCGCTGCACGGCGAAAAGCTGTTTCACAGCGCGGAGACCCGCTGCGCGCACTGCCATCCGCCGCCGCTGTTCACGGACCTGCGCTCGCACGATGTCGGCACCCGCGGGCCGGCGGACCGCGACACGGACAAGTTCGATACGCCTTCGCTGGTCGAACTCTGGCGCACCGCGCCGTATCTCCACGACGGTTCCGTCGCGACGCTGCGCGACCTGCTGGTCTTCTCCAACAAGGACGACCGCCACGGCCGGACCTCGCACCTGGGCGCAGACGACATCGCCGACCTCTGCGAGTTTCTGCTGTCGCTGTAGGAAAACAATTCGACGCCGCGGGGCGGCTGCGGTAAGAACGGGGCCGTGAACCCGAAGAATCTCCTCTCCGAACTCTCCCAGCGCCCCCTGCTCTGCGACGGCGCGATGGGCACGCAACTGATCGCGGAGGGCCTTGCGCCCGGCGATTGCGGGATGCTCTGGAACGTCATGCGTCCCGAGACCATCGAGAGCGTCCATCGCCGCTATCGAGAGGCTGGCTGCGAGTTGATCACGGCCAATTCTTTCACCGGCTGCGTCACCAACCTTGAACGCCACGGCCTCTCCGGGCGCGCTGACGAACTCAACGGCGCCGCCGCGGAGGTGGCGCGCCGTGCCGCCAATGACGCCGCGTGGGTGCTGGCCGACATCGGGCCGTTCGGCGGATTCCTGGAGCCGCTCGGCGAGATGAAGCCGGAGGAACTGGTGAAGCTCTTCGTGCAGCAGGCCATCGCGCTGGAGTCCAGCGGGGCTGACGCGGCGCTCATCGAGACGATGACCGATCCCGGCGAGGTGGTTGTCGCCGTGAAGGCGATGAAGCAGGTCTCCGACTGGCCGGTGATTGCGACCTACGCGTTTGACCGCGGCGATGGCAAGACCTACCGCACGATGATGGGCACGACCGTGGAGCAGG
>JACRKA010000218.1 GCA_016219905.1 Verrucomicrobiota bacterium | reverse complement strand
CAGGTAGTAGATGCTGCGCAGCACCTTGAGCTTGATGACTTCGAGTTGGAACGGGTCGAGGCCAAGGATGCGCGGCTTGAGTTTCAGAATCGCACCGCGCTGGTCGCCACCACCGACCTCGCCGAGGCCGACGATGCCCTCATCGGTGACGATCTCGATGACGGTGCGTAGAAAATAGCCGGGATGGACGCCCGTGTTGTGGCGCAACTGCGCATTGAGCGGGATGGCGACCGTGCGGGCCTTGAGATCAACGATTTTCATGATTGTTTCAGCTTCGTTTGTTGGTTCAGCTTGGCGGCGGTGTGCGCCAGGAGTTCGCGGAAGTCGTCGAGTTGCGTTTTCGTGTGGCCGTGGACCAGGCCCGTCAGCGTCAACGCGGCCTGGATGTGGCCGTTCGCATCGCAGAGCGCCGCCGAGATGCCGAAGATGTCGGGACGGTATGTGCCGGAGTCCGTCACGACGCCCTTTCGCCTCGCCGTCTCGACGCGCCGCAGCACTTCCGCGGGCTTCTGCCACTGCCAGCAGTCTTTGGGAGCGCGACGGATGATCTTCTGGACTTCCTTCTCCGGCAGTGTGCCGAGCAGGATCGAGCCGGACGCGCCCAGCGTCAGGTGAAACCGCGCGCCGGGGCGGACCGCCAGCGCCATCGGCTCGGGAGAATCCACACGCAACAGCGTGACCGCGTCGTCGCCATCGCGCACGGACACCTTGCTGGCGATGCCGGTGGCCCCGGTCAGTTCGCGCAGCGTGTCCACCATCCGCTGGCTCAACAGGTCGCTCTGCTGCAGACGGTGGAGCAGCGGAAACAGCCCGGCCCCGAGTTCGCATCGTCCATCCTCGCCGACGTGCAGCCAGCCGGCGTGGGCGAAGGTCTGCACGATCCGGTAACAAGTGGCCGGGGCGATGCCGAGCGCGCGGGCCAGGGTGGTCGTGGTCGGTTCGGCCTGGCCGGCGGCCAGCGCGTTGAGCACCTGGATGGCTTTCTGAAGGACCGGGATCTGGTGGGCCGGTTTCATTTCAATACAGAATTGTGGCGTTCAATACAGAATTATCCGGCGCCTTGTCAACGTGATTTTCGACCCGCTTGCGCCCGGCTCCGGGGCGGATTGGCGCTGGCGAGGCCGCCGAACCGCTTGTGGACACCTGCCGGCAGCGGGTCGCCCGTGTGAAACGGCGTCTGCGTGCCCGCACGGCCGGAACGTGCGAATCCCGAAAACCAAGGTTGACGCAACGCGCACGTCTGCATTAACAAGGGCCGAGGAGGCAGGACATGGAGAACATATCGTGAAAAAGAAAAGCTTGAGATTGGGAACTGTGGCCGCCGCACTGGCGATCGCCGCCTCGGCAGTTGCTGCCGATCCGCCGAACGTCATCATCATCCTCGCCGACGACCTCGGCTACGGCGACCTCGGCTGCTACGGGCATCCGAAGTTCAAGACGCCGTGCCTGGACCGCATGGCGGCCGAGGGCGCGCGGCTGACGCGGTTTTACACGCCGATGGCGTTCTGCGCGCCGACGCGGGCGTCGCTGATGACGGGCCGCTATCCGTTCCGTTGCGGCATGACGAGCAACCCGACGCCCGATGCCACGCCGGAGGCCGACAAGCTGGGCCTGCCGCAGTCGGAGATCACGCTGGCGCAGCTTTTCAAGAAGGCCGGCTACGCCACGGGCTGCGTCGGCAAGTGGCATCTCGGCCACAAGCCGGAGTTCCTGCCGACGCGGCGGGGATTCGATAGCTACTTCGGCATCCCCTACAGCAACGACATGCGGCCCGTGCATCTGCTCGACGGCGAGCGCGTCATTGAATACCCCGTCGTGCAGGCCACGCTGACGAAGCGCTACGCGCGGCGGGCGATTGCTTTCGTCGAGCGCCACAAGGACAAGCCGTTCTTCCTCTACTTCCCGCACGTCATGCCCCACAAGCCGCTCGCGTGCTCGGAGGAGTTCTACAAGAAATCCGACGACGGCCTTTACGCGGACGTGCTGGCCGAACTCGACAACCAACTCGGCGAACTGTTCGCCGCGCTCAAGCGGCTCGGCCTCGACGAGCAGACGCTGGTGGTTTTCACCAGCGACAACGGCCCGTGGTTTGGCGGCAGCGCCGGCGGCCTGCGCGGGATGAAGGCTGTCACTTGGGAGGGGGGCTATCGCGTGCCGTGCATCGCGCGCTGGCCGGGCAGGATCCCGGCCGGCCACGTCAGCCACGCGCCCGCGGTGACGATGGACCTCTTCACGACGGCGCTGAAAGCCGCGGGCATCAAACCGCCAGCAGACCGCGTCATTGACGGCATGGACATCATGCCGCTCTTCACCAGCGACGCGAAGAGTCCGCACGAGGTTCTCTTTGGTTTGCAGGGGCCGCGGTTGTCCATCGTCCGCGACGAACGGTGGAAGCTGCACGTCCTGCCGGCGCGCGACTTGAAGCTCGGCAAGCCGGGCGAACGATGGATTGACTCGCGCGCGCCCGACGGCGTGACAATCCTCGCGCCCTACGAACAGTATCAGCCGACGGATTATCCCGGACTGAACACCGGCGACGCGCCCGCAGCGATGTCGCTGTTCGATCTGAAGGACGATCCCGGCGAGCAGCACAACGTCGCCGACCAGCATCCCGATGTCGTCGCCCGGCTCAAGGCGCTCTTCGACCAGATGAACAAGGACGTTCCCCCGCCACCGCCCGCGCCGAAGGGCAAGGGCAAGGGCAAGTCTGGCAAGTGAACATGGCACGACGCCCAAGAATTGGGTTGCGCTTCCGGCGGGTGTAATGTTGCATGGCAACAAGGAGACGATGATGAAGGCCATGAGAATTGCTGTGCTGGTGCTGGCCGCGGGCGCGCTCGCCGCGTGGGCCGACGACAAACCCGCCGTGACGTCCGGCACGGGTCTGAAGCCGCCGAAGCCGAAGGGCGAAGCGACGTTCGAATACACCTACCCGCCGCTGCCGCCGGAGAAGCCGAGGCGCGCGCCGGAGCTGAAACCGCTGCCTCGCGTCGGCTCGTGGGCATGGGTGCAACGGATCTCGCCGCGCGACCCGTCGGTGCTGGCGCACTGGGAACAACGCCGGATCGGGGCCTACCTCTACAGTGAGATGCCGCCGACGGCGAATGACTTCAGCAGCTCGCGTTGAACTGGACAAAGATGAGCCTCACGCTGACCAAGCATCAGGTGGACACGATCCTGCACGCGGACCAGCACGACCCGTTCCGCGCGCTGGGCGCGCACCCGATCACGCGCGGCGGCAAGAAGCAGGTCGCCATCCGCGCGTTCCTGCGCGACGCGAAGGCCGTGACGGTTGCCGAACTGGACGGCGAGCGGCGGACGTGGCCGATGACGCGCTCGCACGAGCACGGATTGTTCGAGACGCTGATCGCGGAGCGGCAGCAGGTGTTCCGCTACGAGCTGCGGATCGAGAACTTTCGCGGCCAGACGCGCGCGACGCGCGACCCGTATTCATTCCTGCCGGTGCTGGGCGACCTGGACCTGCATCTTTTCAACGAAGGCAACCATCTCAAGCTCTGGGAAAAACTCGGCGCGCACGTGATGACGGTGGACGGCGCGCAGGGCGTGCATTTCGCGGTGTGGGCGCCGAACGCGCGACGGGTGAGCCTGGTCTGCGACACCAACGGCTGGGACGGCCGCTGGCATCCGATGCGGTCGCTCGGCAGTTCGGGCGTTTGGGAGCTTTTCGTGCCGGGCCTCGCCGCCGGGGAGAAATACAAGTTTGAGATCAAGACGCAGGACGGCCATCTGCGGCTGAAGACCGACCCGATGGGGTTCTGGTTCGAACTGCGGCCCGCGACGGCTTCGATCGTGTGGGACGTGAACCGCTACGAGTGGCACGACCGCGAGTGGCTGGAGCGGCGCGCAGCGCGCAATCCGCTCGACGGGCCGATGAGCACCTACGAGGTCCACCTCGGCTCGTGGCGGCAGGGCGAGGGCAACCGCTTCCTGAGCTACCGCGAGACGGCCAACCAACTCGTGGACTACGTGGTGGAGATGGGCTACACGCACATCGAGCTGTTGCCGGTGGCGGAGCACCCGTTCGACGGGTCGTGGGGCTACCAGGTCACCGGCTACTACGCGCCCACCAGCCGGTTCGGCACGCCGGAAGACTTCATGTATTTCGTGGACCGCTGCCACCAGCGCAGCATCGGGGTGATCGTGGACTGGGTGCCGGCGCATTTCCCGAAGGACGACTTCGCGCTGCGGTGGTTTGACGGCACGTCGCTCTACGAACACGCCGACCCGCGGCAGGGCGAGCACCAGGACTGGGGCACGCTCATCTTCAACTACGGCCGGAACGAGGTCCGCAACTTCCTGACCGCCAACGCGCTGTTCTGGTTCGACCGCTACCACGTGGACGGGCTGCGCGTGGACGCGGTGGCCTCGATGCTTTACCTCGACTACTCGCGCAAGGCCGGCGAGTGGGTCCCGAACCGCTACGGCGGCAACGAGAACCTCGACGCGATCAGTTTCATGAAGCGCTGCAACGAACTGGTCTATGGCCAGTTCCCCGGCGTGGCGATGATCGCAGAGGAATCCACCGCGTTCGGCGGCGTCTCCCGGCCGGTCTATCTCGGCGGGCTGGGCTTCGGCTTCAAGTGGAACATGGGCTGGATGCACGACATGCTGGAGTATGTCACCAAGGAGGCGGTCCACCGGAAGTTCCACCAGCACAACCTCACCTTCGGCCTGCTCTACGCGTTCTACGAAAACTTCATCCTCGTGCTTTCCCACGACGAGGTCGTCCACGGCAAACGCAGCCTGCTCAACAAGATGCCCGGTGACGACTGGCAGCGATTCGCCAACCTGCGGCTGCTGCTGGCGTTCATGTGCGGCCATCCCGGCAAGAAGATGCTCTTCATGGGCGGCGAGTTCGGCCAGTGGAAGGAATGGGACTCGCGCTACAGCCTCGACTGGCACCTGCTCGACTTCGCGCCGCACCAGGGCGTCCGCCGCCTCGCGCGCGACCTCAACCATCTCTACCGCGCCGAGCCGGCGCTGTGGGAGATGGACCACCAGCAAACGAGCTTCGAGTGGATTGACTTCCACGACGTTGAGAGCAGCATCGTGACGTTCCTGCGCCGCGGCAAGTCGGGCGAGCCGCTGATCTGGGTGTTCAACTTCACGCCCGTCGTGCGCTCGGACTACCGGGTCGGCGTGCCGGAGCCGGGCTTCTACCGCGAACTGCTCAACACCGACGCCGCGCTCTACGGCGGCAGCGAGGTGGGCAACGCCGGCGGCGCGATGGCGGAGCCGGTGCAGCAGGCCGGCCGGCCGCACTCCATCAAGCTCACGCTGCCGCCGCTGGCCGCGCTCTGCTTCAAGCGCGCGTGAGACACGCGCCTTCATCATCATGGCCCTCAGAGACCGCGTCCTGTTCCTGAAACAGTTTTCGCGCCAGTTCCCGCACACGGGCGCGATCACCGCCAGCTCGCGCTTCCTCGCGAAGGCCATCACCGACCACGTCCGGCCCGGCCACGGCCCGGTGAGCATCCTGGAAGTCGGCGGCGGCACCGGGGCGTTCACGCGCGAGCTGGTGAAGCTGCTGCGGCCCGGCGACAAGCTGACGGTTTACGAGATCAACGAACACTTCTGCGACGTCCTCAGGAAATCCTTCGGCAAGAACCCGCAGGTCGAGATCGTCAACGCGCCGATCCAGGCCATCGAGCGCCGGCCGGCGTTCGACTTCATCGTGGCGGGCCTGCCGCTGAACAACTTCCCGCCGGAGCTGGCGCGCGAAATCCTCGAGGCGCTGCGCGGCGTGGCCAAGCCGGGCGCCACCGCGAGCTTTTTCGAATACGCCGCCATCCGGCGGATCAAAGCGCCGTTCGTCAACAAAGCCGAGCGCGAGCGGCTCCGCGGCGTGGCCGCGGTCGTGAAGGATTTCCTCCGCCAGCACCACATCCGATCCCGGTTCGTGCTCTTCAACGTGCCGCCGGCCTTCGCGCGGCAGTTGAAATTTGACTAGCCGCGGCCGGCGTCACCCGCAGCGCCGTCTCGAACCACAGGTCGTTGAACACAAGCTGCATCAACTCGCCCGGCACGAGCTTGACCAGATGAATCGAGTTGGCGCCGCGGGCATTGGAGAGAATCTCCGGCAGGAAACCCGGGTCGAACGTCATCAGCCGCAGCCGTCTCAGGCGCTTGATCTCGCGCCGCGCCATCTCCAGCGTCTTGGCGACCTCGCCCGCAGTGCGCTTCACCACCCAGATGTCGCAGTCATTGAGCTTGAGCGTGAGTTTCTCCAGCTTGTGCAGCGACACCTCGCCGCACTCGATCCACAACTCCGGCCGGCCGTCGAGCGCGAGCGCGACGAGGTCCGGGACGAATGGCACACCGGGCAGTTCCACGTCCACCTCCATCCGCAACCGCTCGCTGTGGAAGATGACGAACGCGAGCGCCTTGAGGAGGACGTGGTCGAGGGTCTCGTTCTGGCTCTGGCTGACGACGATCTTCGAGGGCAGCTTCCGCGTCTTCTCGTCGGAGCCGAGCGCAAAGGTCAGCTTGGTGGAGATCGGTGGCATGAAGGGCGGCGATTCCTGCTACCAGCTTCGCACGTCGTCTTCGTAAGCGGCGCTGCCGGAAGTGGAGCGGTGGTCGGACGGTCCGGTGCCCGTGCGCCTGTCCGGCCCGTTTGAGAAGAAGGCGCACTCGGCATCAATGCGGTTCGGTTTGCCGGAGATGGCAAACGGCGCGGGCACGATGTGGTCATAGGCGGCCTCGTCGCGCCACGGCACGGTCTCCTGCGCGGAATCCGACCCTTGGAAGTATTCGCCGCCGGTCCCGTTGTCGAAGCAGTAGGCATAGGGCACGCCCCACGGATCGTAGAGCGGGCCGCTCTTTCCGGCCGCGCCGGGGACGGTCACTTCTTTGGCGGCGAACTCCAGGTATTTGATCTTCCGTGGGTTTTCCTTCAGCAGGCTGTCCACGTCCTGCACCGTGATCGGATCGCGGAGGCCGTTGAAGATGAGGACCAACTCGGTGGCGTTGCGCGGCCGGGGCAGTCTGCTGTAATCGTTCTTGTAGGCCACCGTCGCGCCCATGAGCGCGACCATCTTCTCCTTTGCCCGCGCTTTGTTGACGGCGTTCTTCACGGCGGTGAGGGCCGGGAACAACAGGGCCATCAACATCCCGATGATGAGAATCACCACGAGCAGCTCGACCAGCGTGAAGCCGCGGGCCGCCGGTTCCTCTTTCCGATTCAATCCTGCGCTCGATACGCGTTTCATGACGACCTCCTGCTGGGCGGGTTTGGCGTAACTTTGCCGTTGACTCTTGGGCGGGGGCAAGGACTATTTGAGGCTACGCTGCGCCGTCAACCCAGTTCTGTGCGGTCCAAACCGAAACAGCGACAAGGAAACCATGAGCAACCAACCCAGCCAGCTTCCGTCCTACATCACCAGCGCCACGCCGAACCCGGCATCCAACCGCGCGCCGTGGTATAAGAACACCGCCCCGACCTACGCGGGCATCTTCCTGTGGTTCGTCTTCTGGCAGGGAGCGACCACGACGCAGCAAGGCTTCCTCGGCGGCACGCTCGCGCAGGGCGCGGGCGTCGCGCTGCTCGGCCTCGTGGTCTCGGCGCTGGTCTGCCACGCGCTGTTCTATCTCATCCCCGGCCTGTTCGGCATGAAGACCGGCCTGCCGCTCTACATCGTCGGCACCTCCACCTTCGGCGCCAACGGTGGCTTCATCATGCCGGGTTTCCTCATGGGCGTCCTGCAGTTCGGGTGGTTGGGCGTGAACATCTATTTTTCCGCGATCGCGTTGAGCGCGGTCCTCCCGGTGCCGGCGCAAGTGATCATGGTGATCTGGGGCGTGCTGGCCGCGTTCGTCGGACTGAAAGGCATCCAGTATGTCGCCAAGGTCGCCAGCCTCCTGCCGCTCATCCCGCTGGTGGTGCTGATCGTCATGTTCGTGAAAACGCAGGCCGGCCTCGCCAACTTCAGCGCCACGCAGTTCGTCGCCAGCCACCGGTCGCTGACGCCCGCCTCCCCCGGCATCCTCGACCAATGGGGCGTCATCGCCGCCGTGCTGACCTACGTGGTCGGCTTCTTCGCCACGGCGGGCGCGGCGGGCGTGGACTTCGGCACCAACAGCCGCGACAAGAAGGACGTCAACATGGGCGGCCTCATCGGCATCGCGTTCGCCATCGTGCTGACCGCGGGCCTCTCGATGCTCATCGTGGCGGGCGTCTATGGCTCGCCCGACCTGAGCAAGGCGGCGATGGCCGCGGGCGTTGCGAAGAAGGGGTTCATCCTCGACTCTTTCAACCTCATCCCCGTCGTGATGGGCGACGGCGCGGCCAAATGGATCATGTTCCTGCTCGCGGTGGCGGCGTTCCCGCCGGCGTGCTTCTCCAGCTTCATCGCCGCCAACAGCTTCAAGACGACGATGCCAAAAGTGAATCCGTTCATCACCGTCGGCATCGGCGCGGCGGTCAGCATCATCCTTGGCGTCACTGGCCTGGCCGGCAAGGTCATCCCGGTGTTCGTCATCATCGGCGCATCCTTCGGCCCGATCTGCGGCGCGATGCTGGCCGACTTCGCGCTCAGCGGCGGCAAGTGGACCGGCCCGCGCGCAGGATTCAACCCGGCCGGCTGGATCGCATGGTTGCTCGGCTTCTTCGTCGGCATCTTGCCGAACCTGCACGCCTGGTGTCCGTGCTTCCCCGACATGCCCGCGGCCCCGGTCGTGGCGTTCCTGGTCGGCACGGCGGTGTATTACGTCTGCGCCAAGCTCGGCCTGCAGTCGGCCATCGTGCCGCTGCCGGCGAAGAAGTGACGCGGGCGAGCGCCAGTCAACGGTTGACGTTCAAGCTGCTGCTTGTTTGTCCGCTGCCACAGACGGCACGGGCGAGCCAGAATCATCAATCAAGGAGAGAACTATGAGCACAGAACTGTATCTGCAACTCAGCGCACTGATGTTCCTGGAATACGCCGTCTG
>JACRKA010000033.1 GCA_016219905.1 Verrucomicrobiota bacterium | reverse complement strand
CTCCTCGTTCTACCCCAAAGACGCGAGCAGAGGCTCGACGGAGTCTCGCCCCACCGCAATGACAGCGTTGCGTGAGGCGACCAATCAAACGGATGAAGAACCAATGAGTAAATCGAAATCCTGTTCCCGCAGGCAATTCATCGGCGGCACACTCGCTGCCGCAGCATCAAGCGCGGTGATGAGCGCGATGGCGGCGGAAAACAAGCTGGCTTTCGTCGCCGCGGGCAAGGAGTTCACCTTCGACACCGGCGCGCTGCGCGGCACGTTGCGCGGCGGCGGGCAGTCGAAGGGGTTGATCCCGGCGTTCGACTGCGCGAGCGGCGCGGCGCTGACGAAATCGCTCGGCTTGTTCTCACACTACCGCTTGCTGGACGACACGAACCGCTACGGCAAGGCGGGGTGGGATTGGGCCAGCGAGGCGAAGCTGCTCGGCAACGGCGCGGTGGAGGTGCGCTGGACGGCGGACGACGCGCATCCGTTCGACATGATGGCGCTCTATCGCTGGTCGGCGGCGAACGCGCTCGACCTGACGACGCGCGTGACGGCGCGCAAGGAGCTGAAGCGGTTCGAAGTGTTCCTGGCGTCGTATTTCGACGGCTTCCCGACCACGGTGGTCTGGGCGGGCGACAAACCGGCGTTCGTCAGCGCATCGCCAGAGGCGGGCAAGTGGCACATGTTCCCGCGCGATGAGGCAGCGGTGAAGATGATCCAGGACGGCCGCTGGACACGACCGCCGAGTCCGGTCGAGTGGACCATCCGGCCGAAGCTGGCCGCGCCGCTGGCGATCCGCCGCGATGCGGAGCGCAAGCTTGCAGCGGTGCTGATGACGCGCGCGGAGGATGCGTTTGCCATCGCCTGCCCGCAGGACGAGGAGGGCCATCGCTCGCTCTATTTCTCACTGTTCGGCCGCGACCTGAAGAGCGGCGAATCGGTCGAGGCGAAGTCGCGGCTGGTCATCGGCCGCGACATCATGGATGAGGAAGCGCTGAAACTCTGCGAGACGTTCCGAAAACAAACCCGCTCCAGATGAGCCGCAGACCGGCCGGAACGCCACAGCGCAGCGGCGTTACCTGAAAAGGACTTCATCTGTTGCTGCACAAGTGCGGCTGTTCAGGTAAACAATACGGCGCGCCATGAACTACCACCGCTTTCTCATCACCTTCCTGTCGTTGACTCTCATTCTGCTCGGCGTCGCCGACGCGCCCGCGGCGCCGGAGGGGCCGCGCAAACCCAACATCGTCCTCATCATCTCCGACGACCACGGCTGGACCGACTACGGGTTCATGGGCCACCCGCAGGTCCAGACGCCGCGGCTGGACAAGCTCGCGTCGGAAAGCCTCGTGTTCCGGCGCGGCTATGTGCCTTCGAGCTTGTGCTGTCCATCGCTCGCAGCCATCGTCACGGGACTTTACCCGCACCAGACGAAGGTCTGCTGCAATGACCCGCCGTTGCCCAAGGCCGCGGTCAAGGCCGCGAAGCCCGGCAAGGCAGGCAAGGCGGGCAAAGCCGCCGCCGGCCGCGCCGACCCGGCGTTTATCAAGCAGGCGGAAGAGATGAGCCGTTTCCTCGACGGGCAGCCGGCGCTGCCGCGCGAACTGGGCAAGACCGGCTACCTCAGCCTTCAGACCGGCAAGTGGTGGCAGGGCCATTTCTCGACCGCCGGCTTCACGCACGGCATGTCGGCCAAGGAACGTTCCAAGGGCGGCCGTCACGGCGACGAGGGCCTCAAGATCGGCCGCGAGACGATGCAGCCGATCTACGATTTCATCGAGCAGGCCGGCGACAAGCCGTGGTTTGTCTGGTATGCGCCGATGCTGCCGCACCAGCCGCACAATCCGCCGCAGCGGCTGCTCGACAAATACACGCCCAAGACCCCGTCATCCCACATCGCGAAGTATTGGGCCATGATCGAGTGGTTCGATGAGACCTGCGGCCAGTTGCTCGACTACCTCGACCAGAAGAAACTCGCCGACAACACCCTCGTCGCCTATGTCACCGACAATGGCTGGATCCAACAGACCGACGCCGCGCCCCCACGCTCCGACTCGAAGCTTTCCCAATACGACGGCGGCCTGCGGACACCGATCATGATCCGCTGGCCCGGCCGCGTGAAGCCGCGGCAGAGCGACACGCCGGTCATCAGCATAGACCTCGCGCCGACGCTGTTGCGCGCGTGCGGTCTCCAACCGGCGGCCGCCATGCAGGGCGTCAACCTGCTCGACGATGAGGCGGTGAAGAGCCGCGCAGCCATCTTCGGCGAGTGTTTCACCCACAACGCGGTGGACATCCACTCGCCGGCGACAAGCCTCTGCTACCGCTGGTGCATCGCCGACGGCCGGTGGAAACTCATCATCCCCAACCCGGCCAACGTCACCGGGCCGAAGAAGCCGGGCCGCGCCGCGGAGGTGGAGCTTTACGACCTCATCGCCGACCCGCGCGAGGAGACCAACCTCGCCGCCGCGCAGCCCGACCGTGTCGGGCAGCTTACGAAGCGGATTGACGGCTGGTGGGCGGCGAAACCGTAACCCGCGGGAAAGATGGCGAAAATATTTCTTGCCCTTTGCGGGCGATGGCCGCACTAGTAGCGCACAACCAAGGACACAACATGGAAATCATCAGCACCGTCGGCGAAGTGTTGAAGCACAAGGGCCACCAAGTGTGGGGCATCCTTCCCACGGCCACGGTTTACGACGCGGTCGCGCTGATGGCCGAAAAAAACATCGGCGCGATCCTGGTCATGGAGGGCGACAAACTGATCGGCATCGTCTCCGAGCGCGACTACACCCGCAAGGTCATCCTCAAGGGCAAGGCGTCCAAGACCGCCACCGTCCGCGAGATCCTCACCAGCCCCGTCACCACCGTCACGCCCCAGGACACCGTCGAGCATTGCATGCAGTTGATGACGGAGAAGCGCATCCGGCACCTGCCCGTGCTTGAAGGCGACCGCGTCGTGGGGTTGCTGTCCATCGGCGACCTGGTCAACTGGATCATCAACGTCCAGCGGCAGACCATCCAGCAGTTGCGGGGTTACATCAGCGGGCAATACCCCGGCTGAAGTTCACTGCATCGCTCCAAACCACCGCTTCAGTTTCCCCAGATCCCCCGGCAGCTTCGGCCTGCCCGTGAACAGGTAAAAGGCGATCACGCCGTAGAGGTCAAAGTCCGTGAAATGCGGCCGCGCGCCGAGCAGGAACTTCGTGTGGCCGAGCATCGCCTCGTAGGGCAGCAGCGCGTCGTGGAATTGCTGCTGCCACCAGTCCAGATGCGACCGCCAGCTCTCGACGCAGCCCTTGCCGAACTTCCGCTCCTTGTGCCGGGTCGCCATCGTCCGCTCGTAGAGCGGCAGCGTCGGCAGCATGAACACATCGTTGACCCGGAACGCCGGGCCTTCGACATCGTTCTCGATGTGCTGCGCGACGATCCGCTGCAAGCCGTCAAGACCTGGCGGGAAACAGCCCAGCTTGAACTTCGCGTCCACGTAGCGCGCCACCTCCTGGCCAAGGTCCGTCTTGTCCCACACGATGCGCTTGCCGTCCACCAGCACCGGCACCTGGTAGTAAGCGCCGCGCGTGGCCTTCACGACCGCGCGCCGGTCGCAGTAGCTGACGTTGACCTCGCGATACTTCGCGCCCGCCCAGTCCAGCATCCGGCGGACACTGATGCAGAACGGAGAGAAAGGCATCTGGATCAGAGTCATCATGGCCATCTCCTCTCAAGTGAGCACCTGAGCGCCTTGCGCCGCGCCGGTGAGGATGATGACCGGTTTGCGGCCGATCTCCTGCTCGTAGCGGGCGGTCACGTCGCGCTGGAACTTCTCCACCGCGTCGTTGCGCAACAGCGTCACCGTGCAACCGCCCCAACCCGCGCCGGTCAGGCGGCTGCCCAGCACGCCGGGAATCGCCCACGCCGCCGCCACCAACACGTCCAGCTCGCGGCACGACGCTTCGTAGTCGTTCTTCAGGCTCTCGTGGCTCGCGTCCATCAACTTGCCGAACGCCACGAGGTCGCCGCGCTCGAATACCGCCGCGGCCTCCTGTGTCCGCGCGATTTCAGTGACGACGTGCCGGGTGCGCTTGAAGACGTTCGGCTCCATCTTCGGCTCCGCGGCCTGCAACTGCGCCAGCGTCGCGGAACGGAGCGATTTGACGGCGAGGATCTTCGCGGCGGCCTCGCATTCACCGCGGCGCTCGTTGTATTTCGAGCTGGCCAGCGCGCGCGGCGTGCAGGTGTCGGCGATGACGAAGCTGTGGCCGTTGAGCTTCACCGGCACCTGCTTGTAACTGAGGTCGCGGCAGTCGAGCAGGATCGCGTGGTCCTGCTGGCTCAAGAGCGACGCGAACTGGTCCATGATTCCGCAGCGCACGCCCGTGGCCCGCGTCTCGGTGCGCTGCATCATCCGCGCCAGCTCGGCCCGGGGCGGTTCCTTCGCGCCCGCCACCGCCAATAGCGTCAGGCCGATGGCCGACTCATACGCCGCCGAACTGCTCACGCCGCCGCCGAGCGGCACGTCGCTGCACACCGCAATGTCCGCGCCGGTGATGGCGAGGCCCGCCGCGCTCATCTCGATCAGCGCGGCGCGGATGAAGTTCAGCCACAGCGCCTCGCGGCCGGGATGGACCGCCACGTCGTCAAGCGACACTTCGCCGGCCTTGTCGAGGTTGACGGTGTAGATGCGGACCCTTCGGTCGCTGCGCGCGCGCGCGGCCATGTAACAGGCGCGGTCAATCGCCATCGGGAACACGAAACCGTCGTTGTAGTCGGTGTGCTCGCCGATGAGGTTGACGCGGCCCGGCGCGCGGACGTGGACGGCGGGCCTGGCGTTGAAATGTTTCTCGAAAGCGGCGTCGAGTTTCCGGAGCAGGTCGGTGTTCATGGCTTGAGGCACTTGCGGGCGTGGACGAGCGCGGACAACACGAACGCCGACGTGACCTCCGGCCCGCCCACGAGGATGCGCGTCGGCGTCTTCATCTTGTTCCACTCGTAGGCGCGGAACGGATGCGGCGTCAGCGGCGACGGGGCGAACGCGCCGACGCGGCGGCCCTCGCCGAAGCGCTCGTCAATGCACGCCAGCGCGGGCGCGAAAGTCTCCGGCTCCGCGCCGAGCTTCGCCAGCGCCAGCAGCGCCAGCGCCGCGTCGAACGGGTTGATCTCCGCCGTGAGCAGTTCGTCGCAGACGTAGGCCAGCACCTGACGGCGGATCATCTCGAAGCTGCCGTCGGGGTCGAGCGCGTCGCGCTTGGCCTGCGGCAGCGCGCGGAACGCGGCGTAGCATCGGCCGAAGTAGGCGCAGTAAAGCTCCGGCAGGTAGTAGATGTGCGAGCGCGGGTTGGCGAACGCGCCGGTGTCGGCCAGCCGGTCCTGGAAGCGGAGGATGCGCCGCAGCGTGTCGAGCCGCTTCGGGTTCTCGACGATCTGCCAGCGATCGTGGTTGCGGAAGGAAACCTCCAGCACGTCGAGGTTCAACGTCGGGTCGAGGTCGTTGCCGTAGGGCCGGTCGCCCTTGAGGTTCTCGATCCACGACACGACGCCACCGTCGGTCTCGATGTTGTCGTTGATCGAGACGACGGGCGGGTTGCGATGGTTGTCGTGGCCGACCTGGTATTGCGCGTAGAAATCCGGCAGCGGCTGCGCGAGCAACGGATGCTCCGGCGCGATCTGCGTGCCGGCCGAGAACGAGCACGCGGTGGTGTCGCAGTCCGGGACGTAGAGGCCGAAGCCGAGGTCGGCCTTCAGCTTCCAGAAAAAGTTGCTCATCCGCGAGTGTGGCGGCGGCACCAGCGCCGTGATGACGTCGAACTCCGCGCCGCTGGCCGGCCCGCGCACGCGCTCGCGGCTGGTGTTGAGGCAGAACTCCACCATCGCCCGCGTTGCGCGCCGGACGGCGTTTTCCTGCGCGGGCGTCGCCAGACCGCTCTCGCCGTAGTCCAGCAGCGCCTCGGCGAAGAACGCGTCGTAGTAGGCGGAGCGATGGCGGATCTGCACCGGCTCCCACATCGGCTCGGCCCAGCCACGCCACGGCGGGTTCAACAACGCCGAGACGTGCGGGTTGCCGACGAGAAACACGCGCGCGAGGTTGAAGAGGAACGTCGCGTTCTTGTAGGTGCGCGCGTTGAGGCCGGTCAGCGCGGTCAGCAGGTCGCGTCCGTGGAAATCCGGGTCGCCGACGAGGTTGAACGCCGCGTAGGCCGGGATGAACTCGTGCTTCTCGTAGCAGCCGATCAGGTCGTCTGCGCAGGCGCGGATAATGGCCTCGATGCGCGTTGCCGAGGGCGCCTTCGCCGCGCCGGCGACCGACGGCGGCCTCGGATGCCGCTGCGGAAACTCGTCAATCAACGCCGCCAGCGGCTGGCCGAGGGCGAGCCAATCCGCCTTGGGGTTGTCGCGAGCAGCCAGCACCGACTGCTGCAACGCGCGGAAGCGGGCCTCGTCCTTGAGCTGCGGCAGGCCGGCGCGCGCCAGCAAGGGGCGGAGGCCGAGGTTGGCCAACGCGGTGTTGTAAAACAGCCGCAGGTGCGCGTCCTCGCCGTGCTGGCCGTCGCGGCCCGACAGCAGCGGCGCGCACAAGTCATAAATCGTCGGCCCGTTGACGCCCGTGGTGAACGCCCGCCGGGCGGCGCGGGCAAAATACGCGATTCCCATGGCCGGCAGGATGGCGGGCGGCGGTGCGTTCGTCAATCTCCGGTTCTGGACGCGTCCGTGAAGGAGGCGCCGCAAACACGAAGGCCGGCCCCGGCGAACCGGGACCGGCCTTGTGCTTTCCCAGAGACCGACGTTTACACGTCGTAGTAGAGGAAAAACTCGTAAGGATGCGGACGCAGGCGGACGGCGTCGTATTCCTTGCGCTTAAGCTCGATGTAGGTCTCGATCAGGTCCTTGGTGAACACGTCGCCCTTGAGCAGGAACTCGTGGTCGGCCTCCAACTCGCGCAACGCGCCGAGCAGGTTGTCGGGCACGGTCGGCACCTTTGCCAGCTCCTCCGGCGGCAGCTCATAGATGTTCTTGTCGAGCGGCTCGCCCGGATCAATCCGATTCTGGATGCCGTCGAGACCCGCCATGAGCATCGCGGCGCAAGCGAGGTAGATGTTCGCCGCCGGGTCGGGCGGACGATACTCCAGCCGCTTGGCCTTCGGGTTCTCCGAGTAGGTCGGGATGCGGATGGCTGCCGAGCGGTTGCGGGCGCTGTAGGCCAGGTTCACCGGCGCCTCGTAGCCGGGCACCAACCGCTTGTAACTGTTGGTGGTCGGGCTGAGGATGGCGCAGAGGGCCTTGGCGTGCTTGAGCAGGCCGCCGATGTAGTAGAGGGCCATGTTGCTGAGACCGGCGTAGCCTTTGCCGGGGAACAGCGGCTTGCCCTTCTTCCACAACGACTGGTGGCAGTGCATGCCGGAGCCGTTGTCGCCAAAGAGCGGTTTGGGCATGAACGTGGCGGTCTTGCCGTGCTTCTTGGCGACGTTCCTCACGATGTATTTGTAGATCTGCATCTTGTCGCCGGTGTTGACCAGCGTGTCGAAGCGGATGTCAATCTCCGCCTGGCCCGCCGTGGCGACCTCGTGATGCTGGCGCTCGATCCGCACGCCGCACTGCTCCATCAGCATGATCATCTCGGTGCGGATGTCCTGCTGGGTGTCAGCCGGGGCCACCGGGAAGTAGCCTTCCTTGTGGCGGATCTTGTAGCCGGTGTTCGGCATCTCCTCGCGGCCGGTGTTCCAAATGCCCTCGACGGAATCCACCGCGTAGAAGGTGCTGTTGCTCTTCGAGTCGTAGCGCACGTCGTCGAAGATGAAGAACTCGGCCTCGGGGCCGAAGAACGCCTGGTCGGCGATGCCGGTGCTCTTGAGGTAAGCCTCGGCCTTCTCGGCCACGCCGCGCGGGTCGCGGATATAGACTTCCTTCGTCAGGGTGTCGTGCGCCGTGCAGACCAGGCTCAGCGTCGGGACCGCGCAGAACGGGTCCAGCATGGCGCTGTTCGGGTCGGGCTTCAGCAGCATGTCGCTCGACTCGATGCCCCTCCAGCCGCGGATCGAGCTGCCGTCGAATCCGACCCACTCGTCGTCGAACATCTCCTCGGCGAACTCGCTGATGGGCATGCTGAAGTGCTGCCACGTGCCGTGCAGATCGCAGAACTTGAAGTCCACGATCTTCGCGTCCTTTTTCTTGATCAAGTCCATTACGTCTTTGGGTGTCATTGCAATACGTTCCTCTTGTCTCTGGTTTCTCTGGGTTCTCTGGGTTTGCGGCCGCCACCTCGGCGGCCGCGCGGGTCAGGTTTTTCTCAAGCGGCCGGTGCGCGCGGCTGACCCTTGGGCGCGGCCCCGGCGACTTCCGGCGCGGTTCAGAACACGTAGATCATGTCCATCGAGACCGAAAAGATCGAGGTGTTTGATTTCGTGCCGAAAACCGGTTCGCTGGCCTTGTCGTAGCGGAACTCAAGCCGCGGCGTCAGGTTTTTCCAGACCTGGTCGAGTTGGACCGAGAGCGTGCCTTCAATCACATGGATGCCGTCGCGCGCGCCCACCAATGGATCCACGCCGGAAACCGCCGGGCCACCGAGCCGGGTGCCGTCGGCGTCGCTGAAGTATTCGCCGCGGACCGCCGTCGAGACATGCGGCGTCCATTGATACTTCGCGTAGGCTCCGCCGCCCCACCAATGCGTGGAGTCGTGGCCGTTGGCCAGCGCCGTGCGATGGAATTCCTCCTGGCCGTAGAGCGCCTCGAAGGCAAACGAGAGTTTGTCGGTGGCGTTCCACGTGATGACCTCGTCAACGACCCAGCGGTAGTCTTCGTTGTTGCTGGCCTGCTCCGGGCCGCCGATGCCGATCGTGGCAAACACCAGTTTGCCGCCGAGCAGCGTGACGCCGATGCGGCCCATGAACGACTTGGCCGAGTTGTTGTCCTCGACGTTGTCCCAGCCGTTGACGACCGCCAGTTGCGTGTCGAGACCGAAGGGATGCTTCTCGTCGGCCTTGAGGAAGGCGTAGCTCAGCAGCGCGCCGGTGTGGGTGAAGGGCACGCCGAAATTGAAGAGATAGCTGCGGCTGTAGTTCCAGTTCGCCGGCGCGTCAATGACCTCGTTGCTCAACAGCGTCACGAACTTGCCGAACTTCACGTCCAGCCCGCTGCCGACCGGCAGCCGGAACTGCACGTAGGCCTGCTCCAGGTCGCCGTCGGTGCCCAGATTGAACGGGGTGCCGTCGGCGTGCGTGGAGTGAATCAGCCGCGCCGCCGTGCCAAATAGCAAGTCAATGCGATAGCCCGCCGCAAATTCGGCCTCATCGAGCGGCTTTTCCAACGTCAGCTTGACCTGATCTATGTTGAAGCTGTTGCGCGTCTGGTTGAAGAGCCGCGCCGGCGTCACGCCCGGGCTGCTGGCACCCGTAGGGGCACCGGGCGCGTTCTGATCGCCACCCGTGCGCCACGAATGTTGATACGACGACTGCACGTAGCCGCTGATCGTCGTCGCCTCCAGAAACTCCAGCGTCTTGGGCGCGATCTTCTCGGCCGCCAGACACAAAGCCGGCGTCAAGAGTGACACGGCTACCATGGCTCTCATCGTTTTTCTCATTGTTGTTCCTTGGGTTCTGGTCTTCGCAGACCACTCCGACAGCATTATTCGTGGCCGGATAAAAAGCAGTGTCCGTGCCACGGCCCAAGCAATCGTCTTTGCGGCAGTTAAGTCACAAGTCCGCAACATTCTTGCCATGCTTCTGCAGCGATTTAAGCAGGCCGGTCAAAAGAAGAACGCGCGCCAGTGACCGCACTGACCCGCCGGCCGGCCG
>JACRKA010000220.1 GCA_016219905.1 Verrucomicrobiota bacterium | reverse complement strand
GAAGGCGCTCCGCGACGCGAAGCCGGACATCAAGTTCAACTTCGAAACGATCACGCGCGACCCGATCAAGGTGCCGGTCCTGACCGCCGGCTATTGGGCGACGCTGGCCGACACGCCGGCGCGCGAACTGGCGCGCACGCTCAACGTCGCAAAAACGAAAGCGCATCCGGCACCGCTGACGCTCGTCTCGAAACTGCCGATGGAGCAGCAACTCGCCCTCGAACAGCGCAACATCGAGCGCAGCCTCGCCTACGCCCGCGAGCAGCGCGGTTTATGAAACGCGTCCTCCCCATCCTTGTGCTGCTGGCCTCCCCACTGGCACTCAACGCCGCCGACGCGGACTTGCTTCGTCTCCAGTTCCCCGAAGTGGACACTCTCTTCGCCAATCCCGGTCAGGGCTGGATGAACCAGCAGCAAATTCCCAAGAAGGAGCCGCGTTTTCCGTGCTCCGTCGTTTATATCCGTTTCGGCTGGGCTGACGCCGAACCGGCCGAGGGGCAATACAACTGGAAGCTCCTTGACGACGCCATCGCCGCGTGGAAACCGCGCGGCGCCACCGTGGCCTTCCGCGTGATGACGTGCAGCGCCCACAGCGCCGGCTACTACACTTCGCCGAAGTGGCTCTTCGACGCCGGCTGCAAGGGCCACGAATACCTGCGCGGCGGCGATGACCCCACCAGCGGCGGCAAACGCATCCCGCGCATCGAGCCGGACTACAGCGACCCGCTCTACCTCGAAAAGCACGGCGCGTTCCTGAAGGCGCTCGGCGCGCGCTATGACGGCCACCCGGACGTGGAGTTCCTCGACATCGGCTCCTACGGCATCTGGGGCGAATGGCACACGCCGCATCCCGCGCCCGTCGCCGTCCGCAAACAGATCGTGGACCTCTACCTGCGCGCCTTCCGCAAGACGCCGCTGGTGTTCATGTCCGATGACGCCGAGGTGCTCGCCTACGCGTTGGCGCACGGCACCGGTTTCCGGCGCGACGGCGTCGGCTCGGCCTGGCACGAGAAAACGTGGATCGGCTCGAAGAAATACGCCGCGGTCGAGGGCATGGCCGACACTTGGAAGCGCGCGCCCATCGTCTTCGAGTGGTTCGGCGACTACAACTACCTCCAGTCGCGCAAATGGTCCTTTGACGCGGCGGTGGATTTCATGCTCAACAACCACGTCACCCTCATCAACGACAACATCGGCCGCGTGCCGCTCGAAGCGATGCCCCAACTCGAAAAGCTCGCTCGCCTCGCCGGCGCGCGTTTCGTCCTGCGCGAAGTGGCCCACCCGAAGATTGCGAAACGTGGCGCATCGCTGCCGCTCCAGATGACATGGGCCAACGTCGGCGTCGGCAAACTCCACCGTCGCTACGCGCTCCGCTTCTTCCTGCTCGATGCCGAAGGCCGGCCCGCCTTCAGCGCCGACGCCAAGAGCGACCCGCGCGACTGGTTGCCCGGCGCACACAGCCTCACCGAATCGCTTCAACTTCCCGCAACGTTGAAGCCCGGCGACTACACCTTGGCCACCGAGATGACTGACCCAAGCCGTCGGAGACACTCCTTCCGCCTCGCGATGCAAGCGCCGGAGAAAGACGGCCGGTATTCGCTGAGCCGGGTGAAGGTAAAGTGAACAACCCTGATCCAAGTCCGGCCACGCACCCAGAAATCTGTGGCGGACGACGCAGCACTTCCGATAACCTCCAGGCCATCAGAGATGACAGCTCATCTGCGCCTGCTAGATATGGCTCGATGGTTTCAAGTTGATCAACTGAAAGGACATCTCATGCAACACACGAGACGCTCGTTCTTGAAAACCTCCGCCGCGGCCGGACTCGCACTCGCCGTGCCGGCCCTCTTCGGCCAGTTACCCGCGAAGAAATACCGTGTCGCCCTCATCGGCTGCGGCTGGTATGGACCGAGCGATCTGTGGCGGCTCATCCAGGTCGCGCCCATCGAAGTGGTCGGGCTGTGCGACCCGGACAAAAAGTTTCTCGCCGCGACCTCGGAACTGCTCTGCCAGCGGCAGAAGCTCTCGAAGGGGCCGCCGACCTACACCGATTACCGCGAGTTGCTCGCAAAGAAAAACTTCGACATTGTGCTCATCGGCACCCCCGACCATTGGCACGCGCTGCAGATGATCGCCGCGGTCGAGGCCGGCGCTGATGTCTATGTGCAGAAGCCGATCAGCGTGGACGTGCTCGAAGGCGAGGCGATGGTCGCCGCGGCCCGCAAACACAGCCGCGTGGTGCAGGTCGGCACGCAGCGCAAGAGCACGCCGCACCTCATCGAGGTGAAACAGAAGGTCATCGAGGCCGGCCTGCTGGGGACGATCGCCCACGTGGACATGTGCTGCTATTTCCCCATGCGCGCCAACGGCAACCCGCCCGTGGAGCCGGTGCCGGACTTCTTCGATTACGAGATGTGGACCGGGCCGGCACCGTTGCGTCCGTATGACGGACTGCCGCACAAGCGTTGGTGGCGGACGTTCATGGAATACGGCAACGGCATCGTCGGCGACATGTGCGTCCACATGCTCGACACCGCGCGCTGGATGCTCAGCCTGGGCTGGCCCAAGCGCATCAGTTCGTCGGGCGGCATTTTCGTGCAGAAGCAAGGCAAGTCGAACATCAGCGACACGCAGACGGCGACGTTCGACTACGACGGCCTGACGCTGACCTGGCAGCATCGCTCGTGGGGCGCGCCGGCCGACCCGGATTATCCGTGGGCGCTCTTCATCTACGGCGACAAAGGCACGCTCAAGGCCAGCACCATGCGCGCGGACTTCATCCCGCAGGACAAGAAGGCCAGCCCGCTCCACTTCGACTGCTTCTACGAGCGCGAGAAATACCCCGAGGACGTGACCGAGAAAGGCATCGAGCTGAACGCCGCACCCGCCACGCGCCGGCACATGCTGGATTTTCTCGCGGCTGTCGAGAAACGCAGCCGGCCCGTCGCGGACATTGAGGAGGGGCACATCTCCACCGCCAGTTGCGTCCTCGCCAACGTCGCGATGCAACTGGGCCGTCCGCTGGCCTACGACCCGAAGAAACGCGAAGTCACCGGCGACGCCGAAGCCACCCAGCTCCTGCGCCGCCCCTACCGCGCCCCGTGGAAACATCCGGAGGTTTGATTGCCAATGAACATAGCCACCCAATCCATGTGTGGTGTGACCCGTCGTGGTTTTCTCAGGACGAGCGCCATCGGGCTGACCGCGCTGTCGGCCGGACGCGTGTTGGGCGCGAACGACGACATCCGCATCGCATTCATCGGCGTGCGGCTGCGCGGGCCGCAGCTCATCGGCGATTTTCGAAAAGTGCCGGGCGTGCGTGTGGTCGCGATCTGCGATGCGGACTCCGAGGTGATGGCACAGCAAGAGGAGAAGCTGGCTGCGGCCAACACGCCCGTCGAGACCGTCACGGACTTCCGCCGTATCCTCGACCGCAAGGACGTGGACGCCGTTGTCATCGCCACGCCGGATCATTGGCACGCGCTGATGACCGTCTGGGCGTGTCAGGCCGGCAAGGACGTGTATGTCGAGAAGCCCGTTTCGCACAACATCCCGGAAGGCCGGCAGATGGTCGCCGCGGCGCGAAAATACAACCGCATCGTCCAGGCCGGCACGCAGAACCGTTCCGACATCGGCCTGCAAGCGGCGGCGGAGTTCCTGCGCGGCGGCGGGCTGGGCAAGGTCAAGCTCGCGCGCGTGTTCGACAACGTGCGGCGCGAGAGCCTCGGCAAAGCGGACGGCCCGCAACCGGTGCCGCCGACGGTGGACTACGACCTGTTCATGGGGCCGGCGCCGCTCGTGCCGTTGCGGCGCAAGAACCTGCACTACGACTGGCATTTCGTCTGGCCCACGGGCACGGGCGATTGCGGCAACCGCGGCGTCCACTGCCTCGACCACGCGCGCTGGATGGCTGGTGTTGAGACGTTGCCCGCGCGCGTGATCACCATCGCCGGCCGGCTCGGCTACGACGACGACGGCGAGACGCCGAACTCGCAGATCACGTTCTTCGACACGCAGCCGGTGCCGATGCTCTACGAACTGCGCAGCCTGCCGTCCGCGAAGGGCGCGAAGAACATGGAAGCCTTCCGCGGCATCATGACCACGATGATCATCGAGTGCGACAACGGCTACCTGACCGGCGGTCGCGGCGGCGCCGAGGCGTTCGCGCCCGACGGCAGACTGATCAAGAATTTCAAGGGCGACAGCGGCCGCACGCACGTCGCGAACTTCATCGCCGCCATGCGCAGCCGGAAACGGGAGGAGCTTCGCGCTGAACTCCTCCAAGGCCACGTCTCCACCGCGTTCTGTCACCTCGCCAACATCTCCCACCTCGCCGGCCAGCATCGCCCGACCACCGACATCGCCACCGCGGTCAAAGACCAACCACTGCTGGCCGAGTCGTTCGAGCGTCTCGCGCGGCATTTGCAAGCGAATGAGATTGATCTGGCGAGGACGCCGCTGACGCTCGGACCGATGCTGGCGTTCGATGCGGAGAAGGAACGTTTCAGCGGTGAGGCCGGCGACCGCGCCAACGCGCTCCTGACCCGCGCCTACCGCGAGCCGTTTGTGATGCCGGAGAGGGTGTAGGCGAGAAAACCAACGGCGTAAACCTGTCTGCTCGTGTTGCG
>JACRKA010000219.1 GCA_016219905.1 Verrucomicrobiota bacterium | reverse complement strand
TGATGATTCACGATTACGGCGGTCATAGACCGCCGCTACAGGTTTATCGTCCCAATGCGTTGATCAACTCATCCATTTTGTTTGCCACGGCGAGCACGTCGTGGAGCGTGGGCGGATCCCGCCAAAATCCTCGCGGCTCGCGGAGATTTCTGTTTGGTGGGGCGAGGCCCCGCCGAGCCTCTGCCCGCCGTGGACACGGCGGGGCTTGAATCGGAAAAACGGAAATGGCTCGGCAGAGCCTCGCCCCACCTTCTTTCGTTGTGGCTCCGCCGCGCTGCGTTCTTTGCGTTCTTTTGCGGCCATTGTTCTTCCGTTGCGGCTTTGCCTTCGGGGCGGGGTGGCGTAGTATCCCCGCGGCTTGTGAACGCACACTGGCGATGGTTTCAAAAGTTCTGCTGCTCGGCCGCCGTGATGGCTGCGAGCGCCGGTGCCGCTTTGGGTGCGGAGGCGACCAGCGTGATGTTCCGCACGGACCCCGACCTCGACACGTTGCTGGCGCAGGCCAAGGAGCTGGCAGGGTCGCAGCAGTTCCGGACGGCCGCCGAGCTTTATCAGGGATTGATCGAGAAGGGTGGCGACCGCGTCGTGGCCGCGACGGCAACCGACGCGGAGGCGGGCGCGACGAAGAATGTTTTCCTGCCGGTGGCCATCGCGGCGCGCGATGCGCTGTTGTCCGGCCCGGCGGAGCTTCGGTCGGAATACGTCACGCGCTACGAACCGCAAGCGCGGCGGCTTGCCGACGACGCGCTGGCGACGCACGACATCGCCGCGCTGCGGCGCGCGGCGGGGCGGTTTCCCGTGACGGCCTCCGCGCAGCGGGCGCGCGGGTGGTCGGCGACGCTGGCGGCTGACGCGGGCGATTTCGCCGCCGCGGCGAGCGCGTGGGATGAGTTCTTCACGCTGCAACCCGTCCTCGGTGACGGCGGGGCAGACGTGCCGCTGGCGCTGGCGCAGCACGCGCTTGCGTTGGCGAAGGCCGGCGAGGCTGAACGCGCGCAAGCGGTGGCGGCGCGGTTGGCGAAGGAGTTTCCCGCAGCGGCCCGCACGGTGGGCGGTCGCGAGCAGAACGTGGCGGGGTTCGTCAAGCAGGTGCTCGTCAGCCTGGCTGCGACGACGGCGAAAACCAGCCCGCTGGAGCCGCCCGCGCCCACGCCGCGTTGGACCCTGCGCGTGCCCGACGGGCTGTCGGAGTTTGTCGCCACGGCCGATGATCGGGTGTATTTCCGCTCGCCGACGGAGATCACCTGTGTCGAGGTGGCGAGCGGCAAACGCATCTGGGGCGCCGTCGCGCCGATGCAACTGCGGCCGCTCAGTCCCGGGTCGCGTTCGACACGCGAGGGCGGCGAACGCGCCGGGTTGGATTCGCCGCGCTTTGCGGTCGAGGCGGCGGGGGGCGCGGTTTATTTCATCGAGAATTTCCCGACCCCGTCGCGGCTGTTCGAGATCGGGGCGATGCCGGGGATGCCCGGCCGGCCGGGCCGCGCGACGCCCGCGCAGAGATACGCGACGAGCAGCCAGCTCACGGCGCGCAACGCGGCAACGGGGCGGCGGCATTGGCGGGGCGGCGGCGGCGAGGGCGGCGATGATTTCGTGCGCTCGGCCCGATGGGTCACGAAACCCGTGGTGGTTGGCGGCCGCGTGTTGGCCATCGCGGTCCACATCCAGTCGTATTATCTCGTCTGCCTCGACGCGGCGGACGGACGCCTGCTCTGGCGGAGTTTCATCAGCCAACGGCCTGAGATGGGGCCGGGCTGGCCGGGCCAGGTGGACATGGACCGGCCCAGTCCGCCGTGCATCGCAGGAGGCCGCGTGGTCTGCCTGACGAATGCGGGCGCGATCGGATGCTTCGACGCGCAGACCGGCGAACCGCTCTGGTTCCTCCAATATCTCACCCGGCCGGCCACCGCCACGGTCCGCGGCCTCACCATCAACGGACGCACGTTGTCCGTGGGCGGCGGCGTCGTAAACCCGCTGCTCGCGACGCGCGCCACGGTCCTCGCCGCGCCGGCGGATTTGGAGGACTGGATGGCCCTCGATGTGGCCTCCGGGCGCGCGTTGTGGAGCGTGCCGCGCCAGGGGACGCAGTTTCTGGTTGGTGCAACGTCGGCGGATGCTGCGTCTGCCGACACGTTGGCCGTGCTGGCCGGGCCGGGCGCGCAGGCGGTCCGCTTCGCCGACGGCCAGCCTGCGTGGACCGCCAGCCTCGAAAGCGCCAGCGGGCGGCCGGTGATGCACGGAACGGAACTCTACATCCTGCAGCCCGGCCGCGGCATCGCGCAACTCGATGCGCGCACGGGCAAACGCGTCGCGCAGATCGCGGTGGCCGCGGGCGACTTCCGCCATCTCGCAGCCGGCAGCTCCTCGCTGGTGCTGCTCGGCGAACACGCCATCGCGGCGCTGCGTGGTTTTGGCGAGACGCTGGACGAGATCGCGCGCCGCATCGAGGCGGAGCCGCAGAACCCGCGCTGGTGGCGCGAGCGCGGCGGGCTGAGGCTGCAAGCGGGCGAACCGCGTCAGGCGCTGGAGGATTTGCAGAAAGCCCGCTCGCTGTCGCCGCCGAAGAAACCGGCGGACGCCGCAACGACGGCGTTGCTGTTCCGCTGCCACCTCGCGCTCGCGGAGGAGGAGCCAGAGAAGGCGCTTGCGTGGCTGGAGAAGGCGGCGGGTTTCGCCGCGACAACGTCGGCGCGCAGCGAACGCTGGCTGCGCCTCGCCGCAGCGCACGAGGCCCGAAAGGCCCCCGTCAAGGCGTGCGACGCGCTCCAGATGATCCTCGACCACGAGTCCGAGGCGTGGATCGAGCAGGCGCAAAGCAACGCACCCGACGGCGCGCGGGTCGTCGGGGGCCGCATCTCCAACCGCGCGCTCGCGTTCCAGCAGATCGAGCGGCTCGTGGCGCTCTACGGCGCGGCCGTTTACGCGCGCGCCGAGACCGCCGCGCAACGGCGGCTCTCGGATGCCCGGACGCACGGCGACATGGATGCGCTGCTGGACATCGCCGGGCAATACCCGTTCGGCCTGGCGCAGGAACAGGCGCGGCTGCTGCTGGCCCGGCGGCATTTCGACGCGCGCGAGTATGACGCGGCCATTGAAGTGCTGGAACAGATGCTCCGCGGCCAGCCGCGGCTGGCGCGCGCGGGAGACGCGACGCTCGGCCTGTCGCTGGCGGGGCTTCGCGCGAACCGGCCCGGTGTCACACGGAGCGCGCTGGCCATGCTCGGGAAGTTGCCGCCGCCGGGCAAGGCCAGTTTTGCGAACACGTCGGGGAAGGGGAGCGACCTGGCCCGGCAGCTTTCGCACGAATTACCGGCCACGGCGCAAACCCCGGTCGAACCCGCCGACCGCAGCGGGCACAACCGGAAGCCGGTCAGCGCCGTGGCGGGCGGCTCGCTGGCGATTGACGGCGACCGGCTGCTTTTCAACACGGCGGAACAGTCCATCATGCGGATGGCGGCGGATGGCGACCGGATCGTCTGGGTGTCAGCGCCCGGATTCATCAAGGGCCGCGCGGCCGGCTCGATGCCGCAGGCCGCGACGTTCGGCGACACGATCGTCGTCAGCGCCGGCTCCCAACTCGCCGCGCTCGACGCCGGCACCGGGAGGCTGCTGTGGGAGAACACGATCACGGTGGCTGCGGTGTTGACCCCCAGCGTCGCGCGCTTCCGGCAGATGGCGTTGCGGGGCGGCGTGTTCATCGTGGGCGATGTCACCGAGCGCGACTCACGCGGCGCGTCGTTCGTCATCGCCGACGGCCAGTTGCTGCTGATCGAACGCTCCCGCGCCGTGACGAGCCTGTCGCCGCGCCGCGCTGCGCCGTTGTGGACCGCGCAACTTCCCGGCCCGGAGCCGCTGTGGGCCGGCGCGCAGACGCGCACCGAGGGCCGCTGGCTGGCTGTGATGAGCGCGGACCCGGCGGGGCCGGAAGGCCGCACGGTTGCCGTGATGGATGTGCAACGGGGAATGCTGCTCGCGGCGTGGGAGCTGCCGCAAAGTTGCTCGGACTACACCCTGCGCGATGACGGCCGGGTGGCGGTCAATCCGTAACAGAGTGCGCCGCGCGTCCCGCGCGGCAGTCATCCATCAATGAATTGGCCGTGCGGGACGCACGGCCCACTCTGTCGCCGCAGAGCCTCACTGCGCGGCCGGCTGGATCTGGACGCGGACCTTGTATTCGCCGTTGCCGTAATTGCCGGCGCTCTCCACCGCGGCGATGCCGAGGTGAAGCTCGCCGTCAGCCTCGATCTTGTCGTTGTAGCGCTCGCCGACCTTGAAGACCGAGCCGCTGGCGCCGATGCGGCCGATGAGCGCGCCGATCATGATGTTCTCGTTCCAGTTGCCGTAGTTGGAACTGCCCTCGGGCGAAAACTGCGTGCCGCCGTAGTTGCGGTAGTTGACGCTGCCCTGCGCGGTGACGGCCAGCCGGTCGCCGCGTTTCACCCGGATGCCGGTGGCGACCATCTTGCCCGCGGTCGCCTTCGCCGGCACGGACACCGCGCGGGTCACTTGCTCGGCTTCGCCGACGGACATCTTGGCGAGGTCCTTCTTGGCGACCTTCAACGTGCCGAACTTGGTGCTGATGGAGAGCGTGTCGAGCTTGATCGTGCCGGCGATGATGAACGTGGGCGTCACGACCTCGTCGTTCTCCGGCGGGATGTCGGCCTCGTCCTCGACCACGCCCATGTCGTCGAGCAGCTTGGTGGCGCGCTCCTTCACTTCGAGGTCGTCGGAGTTGGCGGCCTTGCGCAACTCGGTGTAGGCCAGCCGGCCGAGCTTGGCCAGGTCGGTGGTGGCCTGGTCGCGCGCGGCGAAGTCCTTGCTGCCGAGGTCGCTGATGGCGCGGTCAATCTTCGCCTTCAAGTCGCGGTCGGATTTCTTGCCAACGCGGACTTTCATCACGTCGGTGATCGGCACGCTCAGCGTGCCATAGGCGGTGATGACTTCGATGGCTTTCAACTCGGTCCTGCCGATGATGATCGTCCCGTCGCGCAGCGTGAACTGCGCGCCGGCAGCGGCGCTCGTGGCGGGAGGCGATGAGGCGGGTTTCTCGACTGCGGCGGCGGAGATGCAGGAGGCCGCCAGCAGGGCGATGGTCAACGCGCGGGTCATGGTTGTCATGGGATCCTCCTGATCGAAAACGGCCGGGTCATTGGGGCGGCTCGGGTTTCTTGTAGAGCGGCACGACCGACGGCGACGCGGCGATCTTCTCGCCACCGATCACCTTCAGTTCGCCATCCTCGCCTCGCCGCAGTTCGGGGCGCGATTCGAAATCGGAAAAGGCATCGCGTTTCAGCACGATGCCGTTCATGGAGATGACCGTGTAGTTGAAGTGACGCGGCGCGGTCTGGTGGAGGATGTGAAGGCGGGCGTTCCTGTCCACCTCCGCGCGCGGTGCGCCGAGCGTGACGCTGGGGCCGAGCGGGATGACGCCATAGACCAGATCCTCGCGCTCGTTCTCGATGCGGGCATAAAGCCGGTCGTAGGGATCGAGGCGCAGGTTCACCAACGCAAAGGTCCGCCAGGTGTTCTTGTCCTTCTCCTGCGCGACGCCGAGGGACTTGCTCCAGAGGGTGCGGCCGCCGACGACCGTGAACACGAGGTCGTTGGATTGGAACGCGCCGCCGAGGCCCGCCGCCTTCACGATGGCCCGCACGCGGTATTCGCCCACCTCGCGGATCCTGTAGAACGCCACCAGGTTGGCGCTGCGGGCGATCGCCTCACCGGGCTTGAGCGTCGTCGAGCCGGCCAGGAAACCGGAGCCGACGATGCTGATGGGCTGGCCGCCCTTGCTGAAGACTTGGAGGCGCAGCCACGGCGCGGACTCGGCGTCCTCCAACTTCACCGGCCCAGCGCCGAAGTTGTCCACCTGCACCGTCGCCGTGATCCCCTCGTAAAGCAGATATCGGTCGCGGTCCAGCCGCAGCCGGACACTGAGCTGCGCCGGGGCGGTGGCGGCGCTTGCGAGAATGACGAGGGCGATTGCGAGCCAGCGAAACATGGCGCGACGCTATCACGCTGCCGCCCCGCTTGCAACGGCAAGCGCTTTGTCCTACGCTCCGCCGCCATGGCCACCGAACTCATCGTCGCCCTCGATGTGCCCACGCTCGACGACGCCAGCCGTCTCCTCGACCGGCTCGGCGGCAGTGTCCGCTGGTTCAAGGTCGGCATGCAACTCTTCACCGCCACCGGCCCCGCCGTCGTCCGCGAGATCCGCTCCCGCGGCGCGAAGGTCTTCCTCGACCTGAAATTCCACGACATCCCGAACACCGTCGCCGGCGCAGCGCAATCCGCCGCCGCGCTCGGCGTCGAGATGTTCAACGTCCACGCCAGCGGCGGGGAGGAGATGATGCGCGCCGCTGTGACGGGCGGTGGTAGGGAAGGGGGCGCGCGTCCGCTGGTCATCGCTGTGACCATCCTCACCAGCCAGGCGGCCAGCGAAGCCGACGTGCTGAAACTCGCGCGCGCCGCGAAGGCCAGCGGCCTCGACGGTGTCGTCTGCTCCGCGCGCGAAGCCGTGACGCTCAAGCGCGAACTAGGCGCGGACTTCAAGCTCGTGTGCCCCGGCATCCGTCCCTCGTGGAGCGAGACCGGCGACCAGAAGCGCATCGTCACCCCGCGCGACGCCGTCAAAGCCGGTGCGGACTACATCGTCGTCGGTCGTCCCATCCTCGCCGCGCCCAATCCCGCCGAGGCGGCGAAACGGGTGCTTGACGAAATGCAAGCGGCGTAGCGCCGGCATCCTTGCCGGCGTTGTTGTCGTGCAGGGAGCAAGGGAGACGCCGGCAGGGATGCCGGCGCTACGAGGCAAGCGCGTCGCGCAACTGCTGCGGGCTGATGCGGTGGCGGGCGATTTCCCGGCCGTCGAGAAGGATGACGGGGATGTCGTTCTTGTAGCGCTCGTAGAGCGCCGCGTCGTCGAGGATGTTCTTTTCCTCGAACTCAAACGCAACGCGACACTGGACGCCGCGGATGACATCCTTCGCGCGGTCGCAAAGGCCGCAACCGGGTTTGGTATAGAGCGTGACGACCGGCACAGCAGAGTCGTGAAACGTCAAACGTGAAACGTGACGGGCGGACGACGCCAGCAGCTTCCGGTTACGTCTTACGTTTCACGTTTCACGTTTGCGCCTACGTTCCCTCTTCCCAGCTCGCGAGATACTTGCGCTGCTTGGCGGTGAGCACGTCAACCTTCACGCCGATGGCCTTGAGCTTGAGGGCGGCGATGTTCTCGTCAATCTCACGCGGCACGGAATAGACGCCGGGCTTGAGCTTCTTCGCGTTCCTGACCATGTATTCGGCGGAGAGGGCCTGGTTGGCGAAGCTCATGTCCATGACGACCGCAGGATGGCCCTCGGCGCTGGCGAGGTTGATGAGGCGGCCTTCGCCGAGCAAGAAGATCTTCCGTCCGTCGTGGGTGACGTATTCGTCCACGAAGGGGCGGATGGTGCGCTTGCTCCTGGACATCTTCTCCAGCGCGGGGATGTCAATCTCGACGTTGAAGTGGCCGCTGTTGGAGACGATGGCGCCGTTCTTCATGGCGCGGAAGGTCGCCGCGCTGATGACGGTGGTGTTGCCGGTGACGGTGCAGAAGATGTCGGCAATCTTCGCGGCTTCGTTCATCGGCATGACGCCGAAACCGTCCATGACGGCTTCGAGGGCCTTGAGCGGATCCACTTCGGTGACGATGACGTGGGCGCCCATGCCGGCGGCGCGCATGGCGAGGCCCTTGCCGCACCAGCCGTAGCCGGCGACAACGAAGGTGGAGCCGGCGAGCAGGACGTTGGTGGCGCGGACGATGCCGTCGAGCGTGCTCTGGCCGGTGCCGTAGCGGTTGTCGAACATGTGTTTGGTCATCGCGTCGTTCACGGCGATGATCGGGTAGGCGAGCTTCTTGTCGGCGGCCATTGCCTTGAGGCGGATGACGCCGGTGGTGGTCTCCTCGGTGCCGCCGATGATGTCCTTGAGCTGGTGGCGGCGTTCCTTGTGGAGGACCGCGACGGTGTCGGCGCCGTCGTCCATGGTCATGTTCGGGCGGGCGTCGAGCGCGGCGAGGATGTGGTTGTAGTAGGTCTTGCCGTCCTCGCCTTTGATGGAGAAGCAACTGATGCCGAAGTCGGCCACCAGCGAGGCGGCGACGTCGTCCTGGGTGGAGAGGGGGTTGGAGGCGCAGGCCACGACCTTGGCGCCGCCGGCCTGGAGGGTGCGCAGAAGGTTGGCGGTCTCGGTGGTGATGTGGAGGCAGGCGGCCAGCGTGTAGCCTTTGAGGGGCTGCTCCTTGGCGAAGCGCTTGCGGATGAGGGCGAGCACGGGCATGTAGTTGTCGGCCCACTCGATGCGGTTGCGCCCGGCCGGCGCCAGACCGAGGTCTTTGACGTGATGCGGAATCATTGCTGAGCTTGTCCTTTCTTGCTTGAAACCCACTTGGCGGCACGATGCGCCAGCCGAAGCGAGCCGCGGATGCTAGGGGATGGGGCAGGCGGCAAACAAGGAAAATTTCTTTGGGCTTGTCGGCGAGGGAAGGTTGGCGTAATAGTCTCCCAGCATGAGCGAAACGGGAAAGGCATCAGGGCATGGCGCAGCGGCAGGCGCGGCTGCTGTGGCAGCAGCCAACGCGAAACGCATCTTGGTCGTGGACGATGAGGAGTCCATCCGGGAGTTGTTTACCGGCTTGTTCCGGGCGCCGGTTTATGCGCTCGTGGCGGCCGCCAGCGGCGAAGAAGCCATCGAGCTGGCGAAGACCAACCTTTTCGACCTCGCCTACATAGACGTCATGATGCCGGGTTGCGATGGCGTGGAGTGCAGCCGCCAACTGCGCCAGATGCAGCCGGCGCTCAAAACGGTGCTGATCAGCGGTTACGTGGTGGAGGACCGCGGGAGAGCCGTGGAGAGGGCGGGCGCGCAGGCGTTCCTGGCGAAGCCGTTCAGCGTCGCCGCAGTCCGCTCGCTGGCTGAGCGCCTTCTCGGCGTCGCGACGCCCAAGACGCATTCGCCCCGCTAGACTCCAGAGTTCCCGCCTCGCAGTTCAGAGGGCTTTCAGGCAATCGTCGAGCGCGGCGACCAGTTCGTTGATCGTTTCTTCCGTCTCGTCGCCCATGTGGGCCACGCGGAAACTCAGCCCCTTGATCTTCCCGTAGCCGCCATCAATCAGAATCTTGTGCCGGTCCTTCATGAGCTTCTGCAGCTTCGGCACGTCAATGCGCCGGCCCTTGCTGTCGGCCCGTGCGCCGTTGTCAAAGCAACTCAGCGTGACCGACTGGTAGGCCTCGCGCGGCAACAACTCGATCCCGTTGCGCTTGCCCCAGCCGCGCACCATGCCGGCCAGCTTCTGGTGGCGTGCGAAGCGCGCGTCGAGTCCCTCGGTGAAGATGTCGTCGAGCTTGGCGGCCAGCGCGTAGATGTGCGGGATGGCCGGCGTGCTCGGCGTCATGTTCTTCTCGTGGTTCGTCTTGAACTCCAGGAAGTCGAAGTAGTAGCCGCGGCCCGGCACAGTCTCGGCCCGCTTCATCGCGCGCTCGCTGACACCGAACACCGCCAGGCCCGGCGGCAGCGCGAACGCCTTCTGCATCCCCGCCAGCAGCACGTCCACGCCGAGCGCGTCCATCTCGATCTTCACGCCGCTCATCGAGCTGACGCTGTCCACGATGAACATCACGTCGGGAAACTGCTTCAGCACCCCGGCGATGGCCGGCAACGGGTTCATCAGGCCAGTGGAGGTCTCGTTATGGATGAGCGTCAGCGCGTCGTAGCGTCCGGTGGCGAGTTTTTCGCGGACCAATTCCGGCAGGATCGGGTCGCCCCAGGGGACCTTGAGAGCGTCGGCTTCCTTGCCGCAGCGCACCGACACGTCATACCACTTGTCGCTGAACGCGCCGCAGCAGCAGTTGAGCACGCGCTTGCCGACGAGGTTGCGCACGGCGGCCTCCATCACGCCCCACGCGCTGGAGGTGCTGAGGAAGACGGGGCTTTTCGTGTAGAGGAGCTGTTGCAGTTTCGGCTGGATGCTGGCGTAGAGGTCCTGGAATCCCGTGCCACGATGGCCAATCATCGGCTTGCACATGGCGCGGAAGGTTTTCTCGCTGACCTCGATAGGCCCCGGAATGAAAAGTTTGACGTGATCTCGTGTCATAAGGGCCGCGACGATAGCGAATGCCCGCCCGCGTGGCAAGAGCAGTCCCCGCGCAAAAAAACAGACGCCGTGGCGTCTCCTAGACACCACGGCGTCTTGGTTCAAGCCGGGCTACGGGCCGGTCAAAGCCGGCGGACGGTGGCCCAGAGTTTTTGGCGGCCGAATTCCTCGGCTTGGCGGTGGGAAGGCATCCAGATGTCCACATGGGCGCCCTTGACCAACCGGCCGGTATCCTCAACGCGGAAGGGCAAGCTGAAGCCTTCGATCTCCAGCCGTGTCCCGCGCGGGAACACCCGCCAATCTGCGGCAACGCCACCCCAATAGACCCGGTTGCCGCTGGCAAACAGGCCGATGGCATCGTCGCCACAACATTTCGTGCAGGAACAATACGCCGTCGTGATGACCCATCGCCCGGTTTGGGCTGAAGTCTCCGCGGCCGGCTCTGTCCCTATATATGCAAAGAACGCAGTTACAACAGTTACGGCTAACTTCTTTAACTTCATTTACGACCTCTCTCAACCGGCCCCAGCTACCCATTCCGGTCAAGTCACGTCCTGCCAGCGGCAAGGCCACATCCATAGTCCCCGGACACTGCACGCCAAGGGACGTTGCCACCAGCTCGCGCAGCCTAGCAGACTCCTTGTGCCTCAGATGTTCGGCTGCGTGTTCTATAGCCCCGAGCTACCCGGGGCCACCGACAAGAACTGGCAAGACTAGCCAAGCTCGTGCCACGGTTCAAGGACAAGTTTCGTTTTTTTTGAGGCAATTTGGCGCGAACTGTGTTACAAATGGAGCCGTGATAGCCCCAGCTCAACAGCTTCCATTTGAAGACCTTGCAGCACAAATGGCTGGCATCTTCGGAGCAGAGGGCCTTCTGGCGACCGGTGGCAGTGTCGGCCAGCCGTTCGAGTTTAGACAGCAGCAACTGGTAATGGCCGAGGCGGTTGCAACTGCACTGGTCACACCGCGACATCTGGCTGTCGAAGCCGGGACAGGGGTGGGCAAGAGTTTCGCCTACTTGGCGCCAGCCATCCTCCATGCGGTGGGCAACAAACGTAGGGCTGTCGTTTCGACCCATACCATCAACCTCCAAGAGCAGATCATCGGCAAGGATTTGCCGGCGCTGGCGGCGGTTCTGCCGGTCAAATTCACCGCTGTGCTGGTCAAGGGCCGCTCTAACTACCTCTGCCCACGCAGGCTGAAGAGAGCCATCGGTTCCGCAGACAGCCTGTTCCAGTCCACGGAGCAGGCGGAACTGCGCCGGATAAGCGACTGGGCCGACCGCACGCGGGATGGCAGCCTGTCCGACTTCGATGTCGAGCCGGATCCCAACGTCTGGGCGCAGGTCTGCTCGGAACGGGGCATCTGTGGCCCCCAGAAGTGCGAGAAACACGGCAAGTGCTTCTATCAGGAAGCCCGCCGCCAGATGCGGACGGCCGACCTGCTGGTGGTCAACCACCACCTGTTCTTCGCCGAGATAGCCCTGCGTGCCGGCCGGGAGGAGGCCGAGGGGCTGTTGCTGCCGGATTTCGAGTTCGCCATCCTGGACGAGGCGCACACCATCGAATCGGTGGCCGCGGACCACATCGGCATCGGCGTGGGTGAGGGCGGCGTCCGCTGGCTGCTGCACCGGCTTTGGAACCCCAAGAGCCAGAAAGGGCTTCTTTCGATGCTATCGGGCGCTGGCGAGGCGGTCCGCGCCGTGGACGATACCCTGCGGCGGGCGGAACTGTTTTTCCGCGGTGTCGAGGAGGCCGTCCAGTGGAAAGCCGCCGCCAGTTCCGTCCGCGTCCGGCGGCCGGACATCGCCATGAACTCCCTCGACACGCCGCTGGCCAACCTCCGCGACCGCTTGGTCGAGGTCGGCAAGGCGCTCGACGCGGAAGACGAGAACCGCGATGAACTCCGCGAGATGGTGCGCCGCGTGAACGAGACCCGCGCCCAGCTCGACGCGTTCCTCAGCCAGAGCGAGGACGGCTACGTCTATTGGGTCGAGCGCACAGGCCGCCGCCAGCCGCAGATCGAACTGCGCGGCGCGCCGATTGATGTCGGCCCTGTCCTGCGCGAGCTGCTCTTCGCGGCGTTCCCGTCGGTCGTCATGACCAGCGCCACGCTCGCGGTGCAGGGCCGGCTCGACTACTTCCTCCAGCGGGTCGGCGCTGAAAACGCGGAGGCGCTCGCCGTCGGTTCACCGTTCGACTACGAGCGGCAGATGAAGCTCTACGTCCCGAAACAGATGCCCGACCCGAACTCGCCCGATTACCGTGAAGCCGTGGGCCGTTGGGTGAAACATTTCGTGAAGCTGACCCACGGCAAGGCCTTCGTGCTGTTCACCAGCTACAAGCTCCTGCGCGACGTGGCCGACGACCTCGCGCCGTTCCTCCAGGAACTCGGCATCCAGTGTTTCGTCCAGGGCAGCGGCATGCCGCGCTCGCAGATGCTGCGCAAGTTCAAGGAAGACGTGGACTCCGTGCTCTTCGGCACCGGCAGCTTCTGGCAGGGCGTGGATGTGCCCGGCGAGGCCCTGAGCAACGTCATCATCACCCGCCTGCCGTTCGCCGTCCCCGACAACCCGCTGACCGAGGCGCGCCTCGAAGCCATCGAAGCCCGCGGCGGTAACAGCTTCATGGACTACTCGCTGCCCGAGGCGATCCTCAGGCTGCGCCAGGGCGTCGGCCGGCTCATCCGCAGCAAGACCGACACCGGCATCGTCGCCATCCTCGACAACCGCGTCCTGAGCAAGCGCTACGGCCGCGCCTTCATCGAAAGCCTGCCGCAATGCCCTGTCGAAATCGTCTGATGGCGGGTTCGCGCTTGCAAAGGCGCGCCATTTGGTGCATCGGAGGACTCGGCAGCGATGGACACCAACGACCTTATCATCTCGGTTGTGGCTTTCGTATTGGCTGCCATCATCGCGTGGAGCCTTTCGAGTGATAAACACCGGTTCGTGACCTATGGGATCCTGCTGGGATGTTTTACCGTGTTTCTGATCATCGGCAGGATTTTCTTCGGCCCCGAGATGGCATCGCTCGAGCGTGTGATCGAACGCGCGCCCAACCCCCTCGTCGCGGAACCCATGATCCCCGTGGGGCCGCGGCAATCCACGCCGGCCACGGCCGTGCCCGTCGAGCCTCCCAAACAAACACCGCGCCACTTCCAACGCCTTTTCATCGCCACGCGCGCGCTGATGCCGAAACAAACCGTCCACGCGCCCGACAATGTCGTGCTGCGCTGTTTCCGCGTCCACTTGAAGATCGCCGAGGAACTCCTCTGGAAACAACCCGCCACACTCAGCCAATTCCTGTTCAGCGCCGGCCCGAAGGACCAGCTTCTGGCCTCCCACGCCGATGCGCTCACCCAACAAGCCGCGCTGTCCGCCCTCACCGATCTCGTCCGACAAGCCGTCACGCAACCCCAACCGGCCCCCGTGCCAGCCGTCGCCGAACTGATCCTGGACACCATCACGAAGGACCTGGAGAAAACCGGCGGCGTTGACATCCGCATGCTCGATCTCGTCGAAGTGACCCCCGAGGACACCGTCAAGCTCTGCACCACCACCCTGATGTTCTATAAGAAAATCCTCGACCTCCCGCCCGTCACCGCCAGCCACGTCATCCGCCACCTCGCCGCGCCGAATTAGTCCGGACCTTCCCGACTCACCGCAACGTTGCTGTCGCCGCGCCAATGTTGCCCGCCTCGTCCCGCGCGCGGATGAACGCCGACTTGGCCCCCGCAATCCGCGCCGTCAACTCCTGCCGCCGTGCGCCTGCCTGCTGCGCCCCGGCGAACACCGGGAACCAATCCTTTCCGTCGCCGGAAACCTCGACGCTCGCAATCGGCGTCAGCGCGTCGCTGACCGTGAACTTCACCTCCAGCGCGCCGTCGGCGTCGCGTTTCGCGCTTTGCACGGTGATGGCCGGCGGCGTGTTGTCCACCGCGAACGCCGCGCTCTCGATGCTCGCGCCCAGCCCCTTGCCGGCGGGGTTGCCCGGCGCGTCTGTGGCCGTGACCTTGAGACGATAGAGGCCGTCGGCGAACGAGCGCGTGTCCCACGCAAAGAAAAAGTCGCTCGATTTCTCCGCGAGCAGCTTCCACGTCGGGTCGCCCTCCGCGCGCAGATAAATGTCGAAGTTGAGCGGGTCGAGGTTCGCATCGCTTGCGGTCCATCGCGCCGCGCGGATGCCGGCTTGCGGCTGGATCTGGAGCCGTTGCTTGCGGGTGGCGTCCATCGGGTCGCGCCGCGTGCCGCCCGCGATGACCAGGTCCACCGTGGTCTGCTGCGGCGGTTCCGGCTGTTGGATTCTCTGGAACCCGTAGCCGCCGTCGAAAACGATCAGCTTGCTGATCTGCGGCGCGACGTTGCGCGGCGTGTAATAGACCTCCAGCCGGTCCACCACCGGCGCGTGTTTCCCGTCCGCGCCGGCGAGCTTCACGCGCACCTGCACGTAACGCGACGCCGGACTCTTCAGCGCGAAGTCCGTCCCATGCGCCTCCGCTTCGGCCCAATCGCTCCAGGTTTTCTCCGGCTTCTCCGTGTTGCCGCTGCGGCTGCTGACGACGACCCGCCCGCCGGCCGGCGCGCTGCTCTCCGCGCGCGCCACGCCCCACGTCGAGAACAGCTTCGCGTCGAGCGGTTCGCTTTCCCACGCGCCATCCGTGGCCCGCGCCTGCGAGATGTTCCAGAGCGCGCCGAGGTTGCTCGTGGCGGCCAGCCACGAATCGCCTTCCCCCGCCAACAACGCCGTGACCTGCTGGCCGTCGAGTTTGACCAGCGTGCTGACTTCGTCACGGCTCTTGATGCGGTAGATCACACCCTTGTCGCCCGTGCCGACGAGCGCGGCGCCATCGGCCGCGGCTGTGAGTGACATGGCCGTCGCATCTTTGCCCGACCACAGCGTCTCCGCGTATCCGTCCGGCGACACGCGATAGAGTTCACCCGGTCGCGCGGGCTTTTTCTCTTCGGTCGGCTTCGCCGCACCGGGCGTTGCTGCTGGCGTCGTCGCCGGTTTCTCGCTCTCGCCGAGGGCGATGGCAAGGATGTAGCCCTTGCCGTCGGTGGCGATGGCCTTGAGTTCCTTCAACGGCGAGTCGAACAGGACAAAGCCTTTGCCGCGCTCCTCGATGCGGTAGAGATAGCCGTTCGGCTCTGAGCCGGCCAACAACCGGCCCTTCGCGTCGAGGCCGAGCGAAACGATGTTGGTCTCGTCACTGGAGAAAAACGTCTCGGCCACGCCCGTCGGAGAGACCTTGTAGATGTTGGCCTTCCCGCCGCACGCGACGAACAGGTTGCCCGCGCGGTCGAACTGCAACGCCCAGATGTATTTGTCGGGCGGATCGTGGAAGACCTCGGACTTCCCGTCCGGCGCGATGCGATAGACTTTCCCGTCGGGCGAGCTGGCCGCATAGACGTTGTCCTTCGAGTCCACCGCGAGCGCATGGATCTCCAGTTCCTTCGCGGCGAAGAACGCCATCGGCTTGCCGTCGCGGGCGACGCGCCAGACCTTGCCGTCGCTGCCGCCGAGATAGACGTGGCCCTGTGAATCCCGCGCGGCGGCCCACACGATCGGCGGCGCCAGATCGCAGAGTTTCTTCGCCGCGGGCGCGAGGCGCAGCTCGCCGCGCTCGGTGATCGTCACGCCGCGCGCCTCGCCTTTCGCGAAGTCGTCGTAGGTGTCCTTGGTGAATTTCTGGATCTCCGTGGCGAGCGCAATGGCCGGCAGCATCAGGAGGGCGAGTGATGGTTTCATGGGATTGCAACGTGAAACGTAAAACGTGAAACGTGAAGGGGCGGTATCGTCTGGTTATGTTTCACCTTTCATTCGACTTTGATCTTCAACGTCCGGCTGCCGGTGACGACGGCGTTCATCGGGACGCGTTTCTCCATCACGGCGGCGGTCGTCAGGCGCGTGCCTTCGAGCGCGGTGCGGTTGGAATCGTAGAGCATCATGGCCGACGGGGGCAGGGCGGTCATGCGTTGGTCGCCGAGCACGATCCCGTCGGCCTTGCGCGTCACGCGCAGGTAGAGCGCGTCCTTTGGCCGGCGCTGGTTGAGCAGCCGCACCACTTGGTCAAGATTCTGCGCGCGCTCCTGGCGCTCGGCGCCGCGCCGCCCGTCGAGCGCGTCGGCCGCGGCGGCATTGCCCACGAGGATGTCCAGTTCGCCGGCGCGAACGTCGTCCGGCACGGTGAACGTCAGCGTCTCGATGCGCGGCTTGCCCCGCCACGGCTTGAGCGTGGCCCGCAGAGTGACCGTTTCGCCGGGCTTGGCCCGGTCGCGGTCCGCCACAACATCGCCGACATCGAACGTGCGTTGTTCCTCGTCCATCCGCACGTCCACGTTGATGCGCATGAGTTGCGGCGTCTCGAACCGGTTGTCGAGCAGTTCGGCGAGCAACGCCGAAAACTCCTGCATCGGCGCGGCATGGTCGCGCGCTTCCCCGGAGTAGAAGTCTTCGATATGGACTTTGCCGTGGCGCTGGGTCTCGATGTCGCCCGTCAGCCGCATGGAGAACTCGCGCGAATATTCCAGCGTGTTCTGCATCGCGTTGCCGATGCAGGAGGCGGCAATCGCCGGCGTCATGTCCTGGTGCTGGAACAACCGCGACCGGAACGTCCGGTCGGCGCGGGCGCAGTGCAACCGCACGGTCATCTCCGCCATCGGGGGCACGGGGCCGACTTCGCCTGCGATGGCCGTGAGGCGGTCCTGTGTGATCGTGCCGACAATCTGGCGCGTGTTTGAGAGCTTGTGCGGATACATGTAGCTCGACACCGTTGCGATGATCTCCGCGCGGGCCATGGGCAGCGCGAGGCTGCCGGTCTGCGAAAACGGATGGCCGAAGCCAAGCACCTTCTTGCCCTTGCGCCACGTCAACGTGCCCGTCGCGGCAGCGTGGAGGTCGCCGGACGAGAGCACGCCTGCCACCGGCGCGCCCGGCTCGAACACACCATCCAGCGGCTTGTCTTCCTGCCCGCCGCCGCCGAGCGTCGGCAGCATCAACCCGTCGCGGTTGAACCGGGCGAACTCGCCACTGAGCCACTCGAACACTCGCGGATGCACGCCCGCGAATGCCACCGGCACCGCCAGTGGCCGGAAGCCGGTCGGCACGCCTCCAGTAAGCGTGAAATCCCGCGTGGAGGCGAGGGCAAGCTGCGGCTCCGCGCGCCGGGAAGAGGCGAGGGGAGTGGGCTTTCGCGGCGGGGTAGGGGCGCCATCGGCGGCGATCATGTCGTCGATGGGTGTGAAACCACACCAGCCTTCCTTTTCGAACTGCGTCAGCCGGTAACTCAGCGCGCCGGCGATCTTGCCCTCGATGTAGAGCGGACTGCCGCTCATGCCGTGGACCGCGCCGGTCAGCTTCGTGCGCTCATCCACGAGCTTGCCGACGATGAGGTGGACCTTTGGCCCGATGAAATCGCGCAGGACGCCATAAAGCTCGGCCTCGATGGGAACGACCTCCGTGCCTTGCATCACGGTGTAAACCTTGCCTTTGAGACCGGGCCGGATTTTCTCGACGGGGAAGATCTCGCCCGGTATCGGGGCCGGTTCGGCGTGCAACATCGCTGTGGTGGATAAGACCGCGACGACGCACCGCACGACAGACTTCCGGTGTGTCGCAGGCGCCGACGTAAGGAGGCGCTTCGTCCTTCCACACCAACCCCGCCTCCTCACGTCGGCGGCTACAGGATTCGATTTCATGACAACTTCAACGACTCGG
>JACRKA010000221.1 GCA_016219905.1 Verrucomicrobiota bacterium | reverse complement strand
GGCAGCATGTTGGGCGAAGCCCTCAAAGGCCGCATGGCCGGCCTCGCCGTCTTCAACCGCGCCCTCACCGCCGAGGAAATGAAACGCCTCCACAACGCAGCACAACTCGATGCCTTGAAATAGGGCACGCTGAACGAAGTTCGTTCAACAAGTTCACGCCCCGGACGGGTTTGTCTCGCACATACCTACCTGAATGCGGATGACTCGCACTACTTCGCTGTGTAGCCGCCGTCCACGGGGAGGTTCGTGCCGGTGACGTAGCGTGCGGTAGAGCACCCCGGTGACGCGCTGGGAGTTATGGACGAGCTGCAAACTGGCGGCGCCCTTGCTGCAAAGCGAGCCGCGGCTGATGGGATGCTCCGGGTCGCCCTCGATGCCGACCGCCCGGCCGTTCTCGACCGCAACGAGCTGGCCGCAGCCCACCGCGCAGTAGGGACAAATGGTCGTGACGCCGCCGACCTTCTTGTGGAGCTGGTAGGGAGCGACGCCTTCCCCTTTGTAGGCGCGCGCTTCCTGGGTCCCGGCGCCCAGCAACAACCCGCCCGCACTCGCGCCGCCGACCTTCAAAAATTTCCTGCGCCCAAGACTCATGGCTTTCCCCCTGTCCGCGAACTGCCGCAACCGGAAGCGTGGACCGGATTGCATGCGCAGTCTTAGGAACCCCCGCGGTCAAAGTCAAGCCGTTACAGGAATCCGCATTCGGCGCGCGAAGATCACCCTCGTTTGAGATAGACATCAATCGTCCGGGCGGCGCGTTTGCCGTCGCCCATCGCGAGGATGACGGTCGCCGCGCCGCGGACGATGTCGCCGCCGGCGAACACGCCCGGCAGGCTGGTCATGCCGCTGGCGTCCACCTCGATGTTGCCCCATTTGTTGAGTTTCAACTCCGGGCAGGTCGCGGTCAGCAGCGGGTTGGCGCGCGAGCCGATGGCGACGATGACCAGGTCGCACTCGATGACGAACTCCGATCCCGGAATCGGCACCGGGCTGCGGCGGCCGGACTCGTCCGGTTCGCCGAGCCGCATCCGGCGGCACTTGAGGCCCGTGACCCATCGTTGCGCGTTGCCCAGCACCTCCAGCGGCGCGACGAGGAACTCGAAGGCGATGCCCTCCTGTTCGGCGTGATGGATCTCCTCGGCGCGCGCAGGCATTTCGGCGCGGGTGCGGCGATAGCCGATGCTGGACTGCTCGGCGCCGACGCGCTTGGCGGTGCGCGCGGCGTCCATGGCGACGTTGCCGCCGCCAATGGTCGCGACGCGCCTGCCGGCGAGCACCGGCGTGTCGGTCTTCGGGAAATCGTAGGCCTCCATCAGGTTGACGCGGGTGAGGTATTCGTTGGCGGAATAGACGCCCTTGAGGTTCTCGCCGGGCACGTTCATGAACACGGGCAGGCCCGCGCCGTTGGCGATGAACACCGCGTCGAACCGCTGCCGCAGGTCCTGCAACGTGTAGGTGCGGCCGATGATGACGTTGCATTCGATCTTCACGCCGGTCTTCTTCAGCCGCTGCACCTCGTCATGGACGATCTTCTTCGGCAATCGGAACTCGGGGATGCCATAGACCAGCACGCCGCCGGGTTTGTGCAACGCCTCGTAGATCGTGACGCTATGCCCCACGCGGACGAGTTCGCCCGCGGCGGTCAGGCCGGCCGGGCCGGAGCCGACGATGGCGATTTTCCTGCCCATGCGCGGCGCGTGGGTGGTGACGATGCTCCCCTCGTTGTGCCGCGCCCAATCGGCGACGAAACGCTCCAGATAGCCGATCGCGACGGGCGCGCCCTTCTGGCCGCGGACGCACCGCGCCTCGCACTGCGTCTCTTGCGGGCAGACGCGGCCGGTCACAGCCGGCAAGGCGTTGTCGCGCAACAGGTTCTCCGCCGCGGCGGCAAAGTTGCCCTCGGCGACGTAATTGATGAAGCGCGGGATGTCCACCATCACCGGGCAACCGGCGATGCACTTGGCCTCGCGGCATTGCAGGCACCGTTGCGCCTCCAGCATCGCGAGCTGCTCGCCGAAGCCGAGGTTGACCTCCTGGAAATTCGCCGCCCGCGCAGTCGCGTCCTGTTCCGGCATCCGTTGCCGGTTGATCTGGAGCCGTTCCTTCGCGGTGATCTTGTTGCTCAAAGTGATTGTCCCCTCACGCCGGAAAAATAGCACCTCATGCGCCCTTCGGCTTCTCCAAGCCGATCAGGCAGGCCTCGCCGTGACGGGCCAGCGACTTCTGCTCCTGCGGCCGATAGATGCTCAGCCGGTCGGCCAACAGGTCGAAATCCACCTGGTGCCCGTCAAACTCCGGCCCGTCCACGCACGCGAACTTCGTCTCGCCGCCGATGCTCACCCGGCAGCCGCCGCACATGCCGGTGCCGTCCACCATCACGGGGTTCAGCGACACACTCGTGTGAAGGCTGGCCGGCCGCGTCAACTCCGCCACCGCGCGCATCATCGGCACCGGGCCGATGGCATAGACGACGTCCACGCCGCCCGCCGCGAGCAGGTCTTTCACCGCGTCGGTGACGAAGCCCTTGCGCCCGTAGCTGCCGTCGTCGGTGCAGACGACCACCTCGCCGAGCCTGCGCAGTTCCTCCTCAAAGATGACCCACTCCTTCGAGCGGCCGCCGATGACGCTGGTGACGCGCACACCGCGGCGGAAGAGGCCTTGCGCGATCGGATGCACCACCGCGGTGCCGACGCCGCCGCCGACGCAGAGCGCGTGGCCCGACTCGATCAACTCGGTCGGCCGGCCGAGCGGGCCGGAGATGTCCTGGATGGACTCGCCCTCCTCGAGCGCGACCAGTTCGCGCGTGCTTTTGCCGACAGCCTGGATGACCAGCGCGATGGAGCCGGCTTTCGCGTCCGAGTCGGCGATGGTGAGCGGGATGCGCTCGGCGCCCTCGCCGCGGCGCACGATGACAAACTGCCCCGGCAGGCGGATCGCGGCGATGCGCTCCGCGAGCACGTCCAGCCGCGTCACGTTCGGACTCAGTTTGCGTTTCGACAATATCTTGTGCATGGCGTTGCTGACCCCTGTGATCCCTGTTGCCATTGCGAGACCGTCTCGCTCGCCGTTCTTTTTACTGGCAGCCACCGGCATTGTCATGCCCAAAAGCCGCCTGCGATGCGCCGGTCAAGGCGGCCAGCCGGCGCGCTTTTGATTGTCTCCGACGCCGCGGCGCGGTATGAGTCTTGCCAGAACTTCACCCACCATGAAAACCTCCGCACTCTCCGCATCGTTGATCCTCACCGTGGCGCTGGCCGGCAGCGCCTGCCGCGCCGGCGACGGCGTCGTCTATGAAGGCAAGGACGGCCCTGGCAAGGGCAAACACATCGTGTTCCTCACCGGCGACGAGGAATACCGCTCCGAAGAGGCCGGGCCGATGCTCGCCAAGATCCTCGCCGTCCGTCACGGCTTCAAGTGCACCGTGCTCTTCGCCATCAACCCGCAGACCGGCGAGATAGACCCCGTCATCAAAGACAACATCCCCGGCATGGAGGCGCTCGACTCGGCCGACCTCTGCGTGATGAACCTCCGCTTCCGCGCGCTGCCCGACGCGCAGATGAAGCACTTTGTGGACTACCTCAACGCCGGCAAGCCGATCATCGCGCTGCGCACCAGCACGCACGCGTTCGCCTACCCCAAAGGCTCGACCAGCGCCTATGCGAAGTTCACTTGGAACAACCAGGACTGGCCCGGCGGCTTCGGCCAGCAGGTGCTCGGCGAGACATGGGTCAACCATCACGGCCATCACGGCTTTGAGAGCACCCGCGGCGTCCTCGCCCCCGAGTTCAAGGACCACCCGATCCTGCGCGGCGCGGGCGACATCTGGGGGCCGACCGATGTCTATGGCATCGCGCACCTGCCGGCCGACGCGAAGGTGCTCGTGCGCGGCCAGGTGCTCACCGGCATGTGGCAGACCGACCCGCCCGTCGAGGGCAAACAGAAGCCGACCGACAAGGTCGAGAAGAACAACCCGATGATGCCGCTGGTCTGGATCCGCGACCACAAGAACGAGGCGGGCAAGACCAACAAGATCCTCACCACCACCATGGGCGCGGCGGTGGACCTCGAAAGCGAGGGCCTGCGCCGCCTCATCGTCAACGGCTGCTACTGGGCCGTCGGTCTCGCGAAGAAGATTCCCGCCAAGGCCGACGTGGATTACGTCGGCTGGTTCGAGGCGAACTGGTTCGGTTTCGGCAAATTCGTCCGCGGTGTCAAACCCGCCGACTTGAAGTAGTTGACACCATGACTAAGCAAACGGAACCGACACCGCATGGCAAGTCAGTCGTTGGGGTATGTTTGAGCACGGGCTTTCTTGGGATTCTGTGTGTCACTCAGTGTGGCTTGATTGTCTTTGGTTGCAGAGAGTCTCCGGAGAGGACACAAACTCCATCGCCTCCAGCAATCTCTGTATCTCCAGCAGACATCCAGCGGGTGGTTGCAAAGATTGTTGAAGAACACAAGAAAGGGCAGTGTTTTCTCTTCCCAGATGTAAAATTTGATAAGCAAGGATTGGTGAGAGGGGTGTATTTGGTAGGCCCCTACGCAAATGAAACCAATCTCGCAGTCACATGCGCGATTCCGACGCTTGACCATTTCTACATTTGGGACACGCGATCTCTTACAGAATCATCTTTCGATTATCTGAAGAATGCGCGACAACTCAGGGTTCTTACCTTGGCTAACGCGTGCCCCTCAATTACTCCGGGAATAGTCCGCCCAATCTCAACACTGCAAAATCTGCGACGGCTTGCGATTGCTTTTTATAGGTATGAACCAGGTGCATTCCAATTACTGTCCAGAATGCCCCACTTGGAAGTCGTTCACTTAGGTGGCATTATCTTTGACCCGTCTCCACCCATAATCGGCTCTCCCATCGAATCGAAAGAGGAAATAGAGAAGCTGAAGTCCGGTGCAGGCACTCTCATCCAACTGGACGATCGTGATTTTGCCGCTCTTCTGGAGTGCAAACAATTGAGAGAGATTCATGTCTGTGACATGCGGCTGTCTGAGCGGGCGATACGTGCCGCGGCAGAGAGCCGTTTGTTACGAAGGCTGGACTTATCTGGGAACGGTTTTTCTCAGGAAGCGGTTGAGTGGTTGAGATCGCATTCACAAATCGAAGTCGTAACGCATGCCGAAGGAGACAACTGGCTTGGAACACCTGGTTTCTGGGCGGAACCGTGAAGAACTAGCAACTACTGATGGCTCATTGCGCCCCGTGCTCGACAAACTTCGCCTCTCCCGGCTGCAACGTCAGCGTCTTCCCAATCGCATCGAACGTCACCGGCTCATTCGCGATGCACGCGAACACCGTGCCGGCGCGGCCGTCCGGCAGCCGCCACGAGCTGTGTAACACCGCCGGCATATCCAGTTCACTCGGCGGTCCGGATGATTTCGGTGAGAACTTGGCGCGCGTTGTCGGCACGTTCAGCGCCGGCGAGGCGACGCGGCGGCCGAAGACGAGAAACTCCCGCGCCGGGCCGCTCCACAGCTCGAAATGGCTCCGCAGCATCCGCGCCTGCAACGCGTGCGTCGCCGCCGGGTCGTAGGGGCGCGTCCAGACCGCCACGCCGGGCGCTTTGCCGCAGACGAGGTTCATCGCCTGCTGGTAGAGGCCGGTCGGGCTGGCATTGGTCGAGACGTAGCACGAATCGCCGCCGTAGCCGTGCATGAACTCGTGATAGACGTGTGTGAACAGCGGCACGCCGATGACACCGCCGTCGCGCGGCCAGCGGCCCTGCGCGTAGTCGCGCGCATGATACGTGTCGAGCACGGGGATGAAGAACTCGGTCGGCTCCTCAATGGACCACGCAAAGCTCTTGTCGCGCTTCTTTCCCTCACGCCGGATGTCGGCGAAGATTTTGTAGAGCGCCGCCGCGCACCAGTTGCCGCCGCCGGGCGGGTGGCCGTGCCGGGTGTTGTAGCAGGCTGGCAAGCCGCCACCGACGATCTGGTCGGCCTGCACGCAATCAATGCCGAGCCGCTGGCACTCCAGCGCCGCGTCCAACAGGATTTTGCGGCCCAACGGCGTCGCCGCACAAATCTGGGCGTGTTCACCCACATCCTTGTCCGGCGTTCCCCACTTCTGCGGCCGGCCGTCGGTGCCGCAGATCGCGCTCGCCGTGCCGCGCCGCTCGAACTCGGCGGTGTCGTCGAATGGCGCCGCGCCATGCTGATACGCGGGACTTTTCCGCAGCGTCCACTTCAGTCCTGACAGGAACACGAGCGTGTGATTCCCTTTGGCGTGCAGCGCTTCGGTCGTGGCTTTGAAATCCTTCTCGCCACCGAACGGTGGGAAATAATCCGGCGTCACCCACGGCCCTTTTTTCTCCCACGCCATCATCATGAACGTCGTCGGCCCTCCGAGCAACGCGCGCCACGCGTCCGCCTGTTGCGACACCAGCGGCAGGCGGTTGATCCATTGCTGCTGCTCGTCCATTCCGCGGAGGCTGTAGGCGTAGAATAGCGATGGCTCGGCCAGCCACTTCGGCACGTCGCCGTCGGCGACACGTTGCGCGAGCGTCCGCCGGCACCACGGCTGGTTGACCGCCCATGACTTGTAGATGTCCGCCGCCGTCTGCCAGTCGCCGCGGAACGTGCCGAGAACAACGTCGTATTCCAGCCGCCACTCGCGGCGCGGCTCGCGCGTCGGGTAATGGAGAAACGCAAGCCGCAGCGAGTCGCGGCCTTTCTCGACGCCGATCTGTTTGGCGAACGCCTGCTTGTCCCAACACGCCGCATAGAGTCCCGCCGTATCGTCGTAGCACGCGATGAACTGCATCGAGGCCGACCCCGGATAGGGCGCTGTTGGCAGCCAGCCGGCCTTGCCCGGCGCCTGGACGATGCAACCGTCGTTGCGCGGCAGCACCAGGAACTCGCGCTCCGGCGACGGGCCGAGCTGTTTCTTCCAGGCCAGCGCGGGGAAACGCGCCGCCGCGAGCGTGAACTTCTCCCCGCCGCGCACCGCGATGCGGCCGTGGATCAGCGGCGAGCCGCGTTCGGTGCGGAAACGGCATTCCACGCTGACGGCGGCGTTCTTGTGCCGCGGCGCGGCGATGACCACCTCGCCGCCCTCGCGTTTCACCGTCACATCCACCGCGTCGGCATCGGTGACCAGCGTGGCGTCCGGCGGCGCGTTGGTGAACCGCAGTTCATACAACAGCGGCACCGCCGGCGACGCAGCGAACTCCTTGCCGCTGGCCTTGTCCACGAGCGAAACGATGGCGCCGTTGCGCGCGGGATCGAAGCCGATGCGCGTCGTGTCGGTTTCCAGCGTGATGATGGCTGCGAGGAGGGGGATCATGATGGCTCGATGCTGTTGCGTCAGCGCCCGCACTCTAGCCGCTCGGCCGCGAACGATACAAGCCCGCGCGCCGACGGGTGCCGGTGGCCGCCGCATCCTGCGCTTGCGCTCCGGCCGCGTTGCCGCGACGCTGTCCGCGAAGCCATGACCGACGCCCCAACTCCTGAGCCAGCGCCCGCGACGCCGCACCGGCGGCGGCCGCGCTATGCGGGCAAAAATCCGCGCCGCTTCGAGGAGAAATACAAGGAGCGCGACCCGGAGCGCTACGCCGACACCGTCGCGAAAGTCCTCGCCTCCGGCAAGACGCCTGCCGGCACGCACCGGCCGATCATGGTCGCGGAGGTCCTCAACGTGCTCGCGCCGAAACCGGGCGACATCGCCGTGGATTGCACACTCGGTTACGGCGGCCACGCGGCGCAAATCCTCCCGCGCCTCCAGCCCGGTGGACGGCTCATCGGCCTCGACGCCGACCCCATCGAGCTGCCGAGGACCGAGGCCCGCCTGCGCGGGCTAGGTTTCGGCCCGGAGGTCTTCGTCGCGCGGCGCAGCAACTTCGCCGGCCTGCCAAAGGTCCTCGCCACCGAGCAGCTAGCTGGCGCAGACGTCATCCTCGCCGACCTCGGTGTCTCCTCGATGCAGCTCGACGATCCCGCGCGCGGCTTCTCGGTGAAGTTCCAAGGCCCGCTCGACATGCGGATGAACCCGCAGCGCGGCCAGCCCGCCTCGGCGCTGCTGGAGAAGATCGGCCGCGATGCGCTCGCCGCGCTGCTCGTGGACAACGCCGACGAGCCGAACGCGCCCGCGCTCGCCGCCGCGCTGGCCGGGCGGAAGTTCGCCACCACGCTCGCGCTGGCCAACGCCGTCCGTCGCGCGCTGCCACGCGAAACCACCGACGAGGAGCGCGACGACGCCGTCCGCCGCGTGTTTCAGGCGTTGCGCATCGCCGTGAACGACGAGTTCTCCGCGCTCGACACCTTCCTGCGAAACCTGCCCGCGTGCCTCAACCCCGGCGGCCGCGTCGCCATCCTGACGTTCCACTCCGGCGAAGACCGCCGCGTGAAGAAAGCTATCGAGGCCGGACTGGCCGCCGGCTTCTACGCTGACATCGCCCGCGAAGTGATCCGCCCCTCGCCCGAAGAACGCTACGCCAACCCGCGCTCTGTCGCCGCCAAACTCCGCTGGGCGCAGAAGGCGGGTTGAGCGCACGACCGATGGATGTGATTCAAATTGTCGTTCGCCGTCTCCCCGCCCCAAAG
>JACRKA010000210.1 GCA_016219905.1 Verrucomicrobiota bacterium | reverse complement strand
GTGGTCGGCCTACCTCATGGGCCTCGACAACATGCAGATGAAACTGCTGGCCGAGCCGGAACTGGTCGAGTTGACGATGGAGAAAGTGCTGCGCTGCAACATGCGCATCGTCCAGCGCGCCATCCAGGCCGGCGCGGAGGTCATCATCCTCGGCGACGATTACGCCGGCAACCACGGGCCGATGATGAGTCCCGGACTGTTCCGCCAGTTCATCCTGCCGCCGCTGAAGAAGATGATCGCCATGATCCATGACGAAGGCGCGTTCTGCATCAAGCACTCCGACGGCGACCTTTACCCGATCCTCGACATGATCGTCTCCGCCGGCCCCGACGGCATCAACCCCATCGAACCGGTCGCCGGGATGGAGTTGAAAAAGGTCAAGCAACTCGTCGGCGACAAGGTCTGCCTGACCGGCAACATTGACTGTGCCCACCTGTTGCCGCACGGAACGCCGGAGCAAGTGCGCGAAGCCGTGCGCCAGGCCATTGCCGACGCCGCGCCCGGCGGCGGCTACATCCTCTGCTCCTCGAATAGCATCCACTCCTCCTGCAATCCGCAAAACTTCGTCGAGATGGTTCGCGCGTGCCATGAGTTTGGGCAATACAGTAGTCCTCACGCTCCGCGGGAGGAGAATCAGTCAACGACAAGACCATCACGCGGAGCGTGATGACTACTATATGCGCTTTTTCGATCCTTACGATCGCATCGCCATCATCGGGCGCAAACTTCCGCACTGGTCACAGGCGGGCACCATTTGCTTCATCACTTGGCGCACACACGACTCGATCCCGAAGGCGGTGCTCGAAGAGTGGCTCGCCGATCGTGACCGCTGGCTGGTTAGCCACGGCATCTTGCCTTCCATGCCTGATTGGAACGCACGGCTCGCGCAGCTCAGCCCGGCGCTCATTGCGGAGTTCCACAATACGCTCAGTGCTCGTTGGCAGGACTCGCTGGACGCCTGCCACGGCGAGTGTGTTCTGCGCCGACCGGAGCTGGCTGAGATCGTTTCCAAGAGCCTGCTGCATTTCGATGGCGACCGCTACGCGATGCTCGATTTCGTGGTAATGCCGAACCATGTGCATCTGCTCGCGACATTCTCTGATGAGGAAGCGATGCTGGCGCAATGCGAGTCGTGGAAACATTTCATGGCCACGCAGATCAACAAGCGGCTGGGCGGCTCCGGGCGGTTCTGGCAACAGGACGCGTTTGACCACCTGGTGCGGCATGAGGCGCAGTTCGAGCGGCTGCGGCAATACATCGCTGAGAACCCGAGCAAGGCGAAGCTGAAAGCGGGGGAGTTTGTCCACTATAGTAATCCCCACAGTAGTCCTCACGCTCCGCGTGAGGTAAATACAACAACAACGAAATCATCACGCGGAGCGTGATGACTACTATGAAGACCATGAAACACCTCCTCCTTCTCGTGTTCGCCGCTCACGTCGCTGTTGCGGCTGCGGCGGAAACCAAACTCCAAATCACGACCTTTGCTGGCACGGGCGAGAGGGGTTTCAGTGGTGATGGCGGGCCGGCGACCAAGGCGCAGTTGAACGGGCCGTTCGGCATCGTGCGCGGACCGGATCGCGCACTCTACATTTGCGATACGGCGAACCACGCCATCCGTCGCGTGGCAGCCGACGGCACGATCACGACGGTCGCCGGCTGTGGCAGGAAAGGCTACTCCGGCGATGGCGGACCGGCCACGAAGGCGGAGCTGTTCGAGCCATACGAGATCCGTTTCGACCGCGTGGGCCACATGTTCTTCGTGGAGATGCGCAACAACATCGTCCGCCGGGTGGACGCAAAGACGCGGATCATCTCGACCGTGGCGGGCACCGGCAAGGCCGGCTTCAGCGGCGACGGCGGACCGGCGACAAAGGCCGAGATGAAGTCGCCGCACAGCATCCAGTTCGGTCCCGACGGCGCGCTCTACATCTGCGACATCGGCAACCACCGCATCCGCAAGGTGGACATGAAGACGGGCCTCATCACGACGTTCGCGGGGACCGGCGAAAAAGCCGCCACGCCCGACGGCGCGAAGATCGCCGGCACGCCGCTGAACGGGCCGCGCGCGATTGACTTCGACGCGCGAGGCGACTTATGGCTCGCGTTGCGCGAGGGCAACAAGGTGTTCCGGCTCGACATGAAGGCCGGCCGGATTCACCACGTCGCCGGCACGGGCAAGACCGGCTTCACCGGCAACGACGGCCCCGCAAAGGACGCGACGCTCTCCGGCCCGAAAGGCATCGCTGTCGCGCCGAACGGCAACGTCTATCTCGCCGACACGGAGAGCCACAGTGTGCGGATGATTGATGTGAAAAAGGGCACGCTGGAGTTGGTGGCCGGCACGGGCGAAAAAGGCGACGGTCCCGACGGCGACCCGCTCGCGTGCAAGATGGACCGCCTGCACGGCATTTTCGTGGACGCCGACGGCGCGGTGTTCATCGGCGACACCAACACGCATCGCGTGCGCGTCATCCGGATGAGACAATGACGCGCCTTTGCGCTTGGAAAAGCGGCGCGTTTCCATCAAAGAGACTCTATGAGCAAGACCAAAGACAAGCTGAAGAAGAACGAACCGGCATTGGGCGGTTGGACGATGACCGGCCATCCCGCGGTCGCCGAGATCATGGCGGGCGAAGGCTTCGACTTCATCGGCGTGGACATGGAACACACGCCGATCAACGTCGAGGGTTTCTATCGCATCGCGCTCGCCGCGAAAGGCACCGGCTGCGACGTGCTCGCGCGGCTGCCGTCGTGCGACGCGGTGCTCGCCAAACAAGTGCTCGACATGGGCGCGGCGGGCATCATCGTGCCGTCGGTGAACTCACCCGCCGAAGCGGCGCAGAGCGTGGCGATGGCGAAGTTCCCGCCGGAGGGCATCCGCGGCGCGTCGTTGTGCCGCGCGACGGGGTTCGGCGCGCGCTTTAACGAGTATTTCCAGAACCACAACCGCGACGTGCTCGTGGTCGTGATGCTGGAACACATCAAGGCGGTGAAACAGGCCGACGCGATCCTTGCGACGCCGGGCGTGGACGCGGCGCTGATCGGCCCGTATGACCTGTCGGCCTCGATGGGGCTGGCGGGCCAGTTGAACCATCCCGACGTGCTGGCGGCGCAGCAGGCGATCCTCGGCGCGTGTCTCCGGCAGAAAGTCGCGGCGGGCATTCATGTCGTGCCACTGGATGCGGCCGAAGTCCAACGTCGCATCGAGCAGGGCTTCCGTTTCCTGCCGTGCGGCATAGACACCGCGTTCGTCCGCGAAGGCTGCCGGCAGATGTTGAAGGCGCGTGAAACGTAAAACGTAAAACGTAAAGCGTGAACATGGAAACGATTCTGGTCACAGAGCCGGAGTTTCGGAAAGGCGAGCAAGTCTTTGGCGGCGCGAACGACGTGCGCTGCGAACCGGTTGCTCCGGACGAGCGCGCGCTGGCGGATGCGGTCATCGCACGTGGCGCGCGTGCGGTCGTCATCGGCGTGACGACCTGCGTTGGCCCGCTTTACGAGGCGCTGGCATCTGTAGCGGCGGTCTCCGACCGCCGGGC
>JACRKA010000209.1 GCA_016219905.1 Verrucomicrobiota bacterium | reverse complement strand
GGGATGATCCGCCGACACCCAGTCTTCGAGAGCTGGGGGCAAGAGAAACTGTTGTCCATAATCCGGGGCAATGAGTGAGGCCATGCTCTGAACACACTCCGCTCCCGGCAAAAAGTTGCGGAAGTTTTGAGACAGTCTCTTGCGCCCGGGGCTAGTTCCGGTCGCCGCTCCGTGGCTCTGAAGGACAGGCTTGGAACCGAGTCTTATTTGCGAGATCGAAACCGACCAACCATCACAACCAACAAGGCGCTGACAAGGAAGAAGCCCGTCACGACACCGCCAAAGAGCGCCGATATAAGTCCGTCAGACAAACTCGCAGCCATCGCGATTGGATCGATCCCAAAGCGTGCGGGAGTTGTTGGGTGCAGCGACTCAATCCATCGGTTTAGCCCCACGTGAACGCGGTAAAGCGAGTCCACCAAGCCCACAATAAGTGGCATGAGGGATGTGATCACGAATCCCATAGGCGGATGACCGTTCGGCCGTAGCAACAGCCTTACCACCCAGCACAGCAACACGAAGCCGATGGCGAGGATAATGCAGCCAGCGATTCCAGTCGCGTTCAGGAGCGGTTTAGACGTCAGCCCTGGGATTAGTTGATTCATTTGATCGCTTCCGCGAACGCCTCCGCCAACACCGCGACGCTCTCGTCCACTTCCGCCGCGTTGATGACGAGCGGTGGGGCGATCTTCACCGTCGCGCCGCCGAAACCGACAGGGGCGAACATGAGCAGACCCTTCTTGTAGCAGAGGTCCACGACGCGGAACGCGAGGTCGCCATCCGGGTCTTCCGTGCCGGGCTTCACGCACTGGACGCCGGCGACGAGGCCCTTGCCGTGGACGGCACCGATGCGCGTCGGGAATTGCTGCTGGAGTTTCGCGAGGCCGGCGTGGAGTCGCTGGCCCATCTTCGCGGAGTTCTTCACCAGCTTCTGGCGGTCAATGATCTGCAGGTTCGCGATGGCCGCGGCGCAACAGATCGGGTTGGCGGAGTGGGTCGAGGTCATCGAGCCGGGCGGATACACGTCCATGACCTCGTGGCTCCCAAGCAGGCAGGAGAGCGGCAGCGAACTGGTGATGCCCTTGCCGCAGCAAATCAGGTCGGGCCGCACGCCGTAATGCTCAAAGCCCCAGTAGGTGCCCGTGCGGCCAAAGGCCGCCTGCACCTCGTCGAATACCAGCAGCGCGGCGTTGCGGTCGCACCACGCGCGGAGTTTCCGGATGTAGTCTGCCGGCGCGAAGCTGGCGCCGCCGCCCTGGTAGGTTTCGAGGATGACGCCACAGACGCAGGACGGATCCACGCCGAGGTTGGCAAGTTGTTCCTCGAAGAACTCGAAGCTCGAGTCCTTGCAACGATAGCCGTCGGGGAACTCGACGTTGACGAAGCCGGGGTCGAGGTTGCCGATCCATTCCTTGAGCGCGGGGATGCCGCCGATCTGCTGCGCGCCGAGCGTCCTGCCGTGGAACCCGCGCGTGAAGCTGACCATGATGAGTTTCTTCGGATCCATCTTCCGGCCGCGGGTGCGGCAAAGTTTGATGGCGCACTCGGTGGTCTCGCTGCCGGTGGAGAGCAGGAAGCACTTGTCAATGTTCGGCGCGGCCCTCTGCGCGCGCTCGACGAGCATCCGCGCGAGCTTCGGGCGGAGCTTGTGCGGGAAAAGGTAGTTGGTGAGCAGGCCGGTCTTCGCCTGCTTGACGATGGCGTCCATGATCGGCTTCGCGCCGTGGCCGGCGTTGGTGATGAGCACGCCGCTGGACCAGTCAATCCAACGGTTGCCCCACCAGTCCTCGACGAGGGCGCCGTGGCCGCGTTTCCAGACCACGGGCGGCATGCCGCTCATGCTCTGCGGTTCATAGCGGCGCAGTTCTTCAAGGACAGGCAGCGAGGCCGGCACCGGGATTTTCGTCCGGATGCGGCGATTGGCGGTGGAGATTTTCGGGACGGCGACGGGAGTGAGATCGAATTGGGGCATGGTTGGGTGCGGTTGGCGGTTAGGTTTCCAGTTTCGGATACATCTTCTTGTCGAACACGACAAAGCGGGAGCCGTGGGTCACGCTGAGGCGGACGGCTTCGTTCACGGCGGTGCCGATGAGGGCTTGCTGGGGCAGCGGGCGCGTCTTTTCAAACGCGGCGATCATGCGGCGACGCTCGGCATCGCTGACGACGTTGAGCCGCGCGATGTCGTGGAGCGGTTGCAGGATGCTGTCGCCGCCGTAGCCGACCCATTCGGTCTTCGTGGGGTCGTCCCAGTCGTTGTAGGGCTTGAAGAAATGCGGGTTGTAACGCTGCACGCCGCCGGTCTGCGTGACGAAGTTCGAGTTCCGGTCGGCGTGGTTCGCGAAATACTCGCCCTGTGTGCAGGTGAGTTGCAGGCCCTGGTTCGTGAGGTTCGGGTTCGAGTCGGGCAACACCCACGAGGTCTGCACGTAGAGCACCGCGTCATTTTCCCATTGGATGACCGCCTCGACGGCATCCCACGCCTTATTGCCGACCGACTTCAGGAACTTGTGCTGCTTGAACGCCGCGACGCGCATTGGCCGCAGGCCGGTGATGAAATGGAACGCGTCCACGTAGTGGCAGCCGATGTATTCGAAGCTGCTGCTCCGGTCGGCCCAGCGGCCGAAGATCTTCAACGGCATCTCGCGCCGTTCCTCGATCCATGCGTGGCCGCAGAGCGCTTCGCCCAACTCGCCGGTGGAGTATTTGTATTTCGCGGCGCGGACGGCCTTGTCGTGGCGCTTGTGATAGTCGGTATAAACGTAGCGGTTGGCCTTCGCGGCGGCTGCGGCGATGCGATGCGCTTCGGCGACGCGGAGGCAGAGCGGTTTCTGGACGATGACGTCGAAGCCGGCAGCGATGGCGTCGAGAATGACCGGCGTGTGCACATGGTCGGGCGTGGCGACAATCACGCAGCCGGGATGCTTGAACTTCTTGAGCGCGTCCTTGTAGCAGTCGGGATGCGACGCGTCGGCGTTCCTGTCTTCCGGCCAGCCGTCGAATTCTTCGCCGGCAAAAAGCTTTCGCAGGTCGGCGACTGTCTGCGCGCGGCGCGACGCGACGCTGACCTCGCCGACGAGACCGGCCCGGCGCGCTTGGAACACGGTCGGCAGGACGACCTCCGCGGAGATCATGCCGCCGCCGACAACGAGGACGTTGATCGGGCAGATTGTCGCGGCCTTCGTGTTCATGCCGAACTCCGTTCCAATGGGTGATGCTCAAGTTCAACGGACTTGGAAGTCCGTTCTACGTAGTCAAGTGCGCGCGGCGATGTAGAACGGACTTCCAAGTCCGTTTCCTCAGCGCGCGCGGAGAGAAGCGGCGAATAGCATTTCGCGTTCTTCAGAAGCCGTAGCATGAAGCGCGCAGGATATGGCCGGGACACGAGAGCGGCAAATAGATTTTGGCGTGTGCGGCGGCGTCAGCTAAACTCCCCTCGTGCGAATCGCGTTGTTCGTGTCGTGGTTTGCGGTCCTGTCGGCTCTCGCTGCCGAGCCGGTGACGCGCTTCTACATGGTGGGCGTCGCCGATCCGGAAGAGTTGATCGAGCGCGCAAAGGTGGTCACCTCGCCCACGGCGAAAGTTTGGTTGAACCCGCAACGCACACAGCTTTTCGTCACCGACACGCTGGAGTGCCAGCGCTCCGTCGCCGTGCTCTTGCAATCGCTCCAACGTCCCCCGCGCCCCATCACGCTGCGCGTGCGTTATCCCGATTTCGTCAGGGTTCCCGCGCAAGACGCCACCGCCGGCGTGACGGCAGGCGACCGCACCGGGCTGACGGGGATGCGAGGCAATCCGTTCGGCTCTGCCAAAATCCGCTTCAACGACCCACCGCCGCCGATGGCGGATCCCAACCAGCCGCGCGGGCCACAAGCGGCACCACTCCCCGGCAACGTGACGACCGTGACCGTGTTGTCGGGCAAAGGCACATGGTTGATGGTGTCGCCGCAGCCGCCCTACGCTGCGTGGCTCTTCAAGTGGGGCGTCCAGCGCGCGTGCTGGCCCGCGACGCCGGCGTGGACACAGATGAAGACGCACCTCTACGCCGAACCGAGGCTGCGTGACGACACAATCCGCTTGCGCCTCATTCCCACACTCAGTCACGCCGTCGGCAACGCGCCGCACATGGCTGCGCTCGCGCCGCTGGCGGCCGAAGCAACGCTCGCCGCCGGCGAAGAAACCGAGGTCACCGGACTGATCAAAGAAGACGAGGAGTTCTGCCGCCGGTTCTTCACCAGCCCTGACGCGAACCGCCAGCCGCAAGAAATCCGCATTTGGATTACGGCGACCATGCAGTAGAGTTTCTGCCAGCAGTTCCGGGGGATTCACGATGAGTTGGAACAATCAGCGCCGCGCGACGGCGCGAGAACGACGCTGTCATGATAGCGGAGCGATGTGGTCCGCCATCGTATTGTCGGTGTGTTGTTCCATCCTCCCGCCCGCCGTCGCGGCGGAATCGGGCGGCGACGCTGGACAGCTTTTCACGCAGCGCGTCCTGCCGTTGCTTAAGGAGAAGTGTTTCGCCTGCCACGGCGACGACCCGAAGAAGATGAAAGCGTCGCTCGACCTTCGCACGCGCGCCACGATGCTCAAGGGCGGCGAGAGCCGCCAGCCCACACTTGTGCCCGGCGAGCCGGAGAAGAGCCGCCTCTATGTCGCCGTCACGCGCCGCGACCCCGACCTTGCGATGCCGCCGAAGGAAAACGACCGGCTCAACGCAGAACAAATAGGCTGGATCCGCCAGTGGATCGCCGCCGGCGCTCCGTGGCCGGACGGCGCGGGCAAGACACAGTCCGCCAAGTGGGACGCGGACTACGGCCTGCCGGTGAAGACCAGCGGCGGCCTGTCCGCAGATTGGACCAACCGCAAATACAAACCGGAAAACCTCTGGGCGTATCAACCGCTGAAGAAGCGGGCAGTTCCCTCAATCCAAAATCCCATTGACGCCTTAATCGCTGCGAAACTTCCCGCCGGCCTGCAAACCGCGCCGCTCGCAGACCGCCGCACGCTTCTGCGGCGCGCAACACTCGACCTCACCGGCCTGCCGCCGACGTCGGAAGAGATTGCGGACTTCCTCACCGACCGCGAGCCGGACGACCGCGCCTTCGCGAAGGTTGTCGAGCGGTTGCTGGCGTCGCCGCACTACGGCGAGCAGTGGGCGCGGCACTGGCTCGTCGTGGCGCGCTACGCCGATTCGAGCGGGTTCGCCAACGACTACGCCCGCGGCAACGCGTGGCGCTATCGCGACTACGTCGTCCGCGCGTTCAACGACGACATGCCCTACGACCGGTTCGTCCGCGAGCAGCTCGCCGGCGACGAGATGGACGCGAGCAACCCGGAGACGCTCGTCGCCACCGGTTTTCTGCGGATGGGGCCGTGGGAACTCACCGCGATGGAAGTTGCGAAGGTCGCGCGCCAGCGGTTCCTCGACGATGTGACCCAGAGCGTCGGCGAGACGTTCCTCGCCCACGCGGTCCAATGCGCCCGCTGCCACGACCACAAGTTTGATCCCCTGCCGACGCGCGACTATTACTCGCTGCAAGCCGTGTTCGCGACGACGCAGCTTGCCGAGCGGCCCGCGGCGTTCCTGCCGCGGGAAAACACGGCGGGCTTCGATGAGGAGAAGTATTTTGAGCAGCGCCGCCGGCATTACCTCGGCATCCTCGCGCGTCTCGACGAGAAGTCCATCGCCGCGGCGCGCGCCTGGTATGCGGAAAAGAAACTCGACGCGGCCGGGTTCGAGGCGGCGCTGGAGGAAGCCCGCAAGCGGCCTGTGGCGCGGCGTGGCGGCGAGCCGGGCGGCTACGAGGCGGCGCGGCAGATGCTGATGAAGCGCGGGATTGCCGAGGACCAGGTCCCGCCGCGCCACGCGGGTTTCGCGCCGGCGGACTTCGGCATGGAGCGCATCGCACGCAAGGGGTTGGAACGGCTCGCGTGGGAAACGGATCGCTACAAGCCGGTGGCGTTCTCGGTCTATAGCGGCCGGTCGCCTGAGGTGAAATCGGTGGTCGCGCCGATGCGGATGCCGGCCAACCGCATGACCGCAGGCGAGTTGGAGGAAAGCTGCATCTTGAGCGGCGGCGACCCATTCTCACCAAAGGACAAAGTCGCGCCCGCTGTGCTCAGCGCGGTGGAAGCGTTCGTGGCGGATGCCGCGGCGCCCGTTCCGCAATCCATCACTGGCCGCCGGCTCGCGCTGGCTGACTGGATCGCGTCGCCGCGAAACCCGCTGACCGCACGCGTGATGGTGAACCGCATCTGGCAGTGGCATTTCGGCCAGGCCATCGCCGGCAACCCGAGCAACTTCGGCGCGACGGGCAAGAAGCCGACGCATCCCGAACTGCTCGACTGGCTCGCCGCGACCTTCATCGAGCAAGGCTGGTCGGTGAAAGCGATGCACCGGCTCATCATGAACTCGGAGACCTACCGCCGCGGTTCGCAGCATCCCGATCCGAAGACGCTCGCCGAAAAGGACCCGAACGGCACGAGCTACGCGGTCTTCAAGCCGCGCCGGCTCGCCGCGGAGGAACTTCGCGACGCCATGCTGCGGGCGTCGGGTGAATTGAACCTTGCCTTAGGCGGCATTCCCGTCCGGCCGGAGATGAACCTCGAAGCCGCGTTCCAACCGCGGCAGGTGATGGGCACGTTCGCCGAGGCGTGGCAGCCGTCGCCGAAGCCGGAGCAGCGGCACCGGCGCTCAATCTACGCGATGCGCCTGCGCGGCCTGCGCGATCCGTTCATGGAGGTCTTCAACGACCCCACCCCCGACCTCTCGTGCGAGGCCCGCGACACCTCGACCGTCACGCCGCAGGTCTTCGCGATGTTCAACAGCCAGTCGAGCTACGCCCGCGCGCTGGCGTTCGCGGCGCGGCTGATGAAGGAGACGGGCAACCGCCCGGCCGCGATCATGCGCGCGTTCCAACTCGCCTTCAGCCGCGAGCCGGCAGCGGAGGAGTTGTCGGCCTGCCTCGCCCACTGGGACGCGATGACGGCGCGCCATCGCGGGCTGAAGTTCGACCCGCCGCCACGCCCGCGCGAGGTGGCGCGTGACGCGCTGGAGGAAAACACCGGCGAGCGGTTCGCGTTCGTCGAGCCGCTGGAGGCCAGCGACGATTTCGTGCCCGACTTGCAGCCGGCTGACGCGACGCCCGAGACGCGCGGCCTCGCCGAGGTCTGCCTCGTGCTGCTGAACTCGAATGAATTCACCTACGTTTACTGAGCCATGACACCGTTCTTCCCCTGCGCGGGCGCCCGTGCGCTGCACACGCCGACGCGGCGAGAGTTCCTGTATTCGCTCGGCGCGAGCATCGGCAGCGTCGCGTTCACGTCGTTCCTCGCGCGCGAGATGGATGCCGCCGCCGCGACCGCCGGGCCGCTCGCGCCGAAGGCTGGACTTTTCCCCGCGAAGGCGAAGAGCTGCATCTTCCTGATGATGGAGGGCGGGCCGTCGCACATTGACACGTTCGACCCGAAGCCGAAGCTCGCCGCGCTGCACCTCAAGGATTTCGTCCGCAATGACAAGATGCAGTCGGCCATGAGCGGCGGGAAACGCTACTACGTCAGCAGCCCGTTCCAGTTCCGCAAGTGCGGCCAGAGCGGCGCGGACATGGCGGAGAACTGGGAGCACCTCGCGCGCGTCGCCGACGACATCTGTTTCTATCGCGGCTGCCAGGTGGACTCGGTCAACCATCCGACCGCGATGTATCAGATGAACACCGGCAACCGTTTCGGCGGCGACCCGGCCATCGGCGCGTGGGTCACCTACGGCCTCGGCACGCTCAACCAGGACCTGCCCGGCTTCATCGTCCTGCCGGAGGTGTCCCATCCGCAAGGCGGCGCGGCCAACTGGGGCAACGGGTTTCTGCCCGCGCATTTCCAAGGCACGCCGTTGCGGCCGAAAGGTTCGCCGATCCTCGACCTCCAACCGCCCGCCGGCGTCACGCGCGAGCACCAACGCGAGAACCTTGACCTGCTCGCGAAACTCAACGCCGCGCATCACGGGCAGCATCCGCAGCACGACGAACTGGCCGCGCGCATCGCCGCCTACGAGCTGGCGTTCCGGATGCAGATGGAGGTGCCCGGCCTCCTCGACATCGAAAAGGAGGAGGCGAAGTTGAAGGAACTCTACGGCATCGGCGTGGAGCCGACCGACGCGTTCGGCCGCAAGTGCCTGCTCGCCCGCCGGCTCGTCGAGAAAGGCGTGCGGTTCATCCAGCTCTACGCCGGCACGTGGGACTCGCACGATTACATCGAGCGTGCCCACGGCAACCTCATCCGCACCGTGGACCGCCCCATCGCGGCGCTGCTGAGCGACCTGAAACAATGCGGCCTGCTGGAGAGCACGCTCGTGGTCTGGTGCGGCGAGTTCGGCCGCTCGCCCGACAACGGCGTCCGCATGGGCACCGCCTTCGGCCGCGACCACAATCCCAAGGCGATGACGATCTGGTTCGCCGGCGGCGGCGTCAACGCCGGCCACACCCTCGGCGCGACGGACGAGATCGGCGGCACGGCCGTCGAGTGCGTCCACCACGTCCGCGACGTGCACATCACGCTGCTGCGCCTGCTTGGCCTCGACGACAACAAGCTCACCTACTTCCACGCCGGCCGCTTCAAACAACTCAGCCAGTTCGGCGGCTCGGTCATCAAGGAACTCATTGCCTGACCGGCGGTCATCCCCACCCGCCCGGCCCAAGCAAGAATAATCAGTTGGGCTGCCCCGCAGGGGCATAACATGTGTAGCCGCGGTTGAAACCCGAGGAAAAGCAGCAACGCACGCGTGAACCCCGCGAGGGGTTCAACCGCGGGATGGGGAGCTCGGCGACCGACGAAACAGGTTGCACCCCTTCAGGGTGCATGTGATTCTGTCCGCAGGTTTCCGTGGGTTTCGCCCACGGCTATCCATGTTCAAGCCCTCC
>JACRKA010000205.1 GCA_016219905.1 Verrucomicrobiota bacterium | reverse complement strand
GCGTGCTGGTCATCACCGGCCCGAACATGGCCGGCAAGAGCACCTACATCCGGCAGGTCGCCCTGCTCGTGCTCATGGCGCAGACCGGCTCGTGGATTCCCGCCGCAAAGGCCGTCGTCGGCATCGTGGACCGCATCTTCACCCGCGTCGGCGCGAGCGACGACCTCGTGCGCGGCCAGAGCACGTTCATGGTCGAGATGAACGAGACGGCCAACATCCTCAACAACGCGACCTCCAAGAGCCTCATCATCCTCGACGAGATCGGGCGCGGCACGAGCACCTTCGACGGCCTCTCTATCGCGTGGTCCGTCGCCGAGTTCCTCCACAACGAGGTCAAGGCCAAGACCCTCTTCGCCACCCACTACCACGAGCTGACCGAACTGGCCGCCACCTGTCCCGGCGTGAAGAACTACAACGTCGCCGTCCGCGAATGGAGCGACCAGATCATCTTCATCCGCAAGATCGTCGAGGGCGGCACCGACAAGAGCTACGGCATCCACGTCGCGCGGCTGGCCGGCCTGCCCCGCCCCGTCATCGAGCGCGCCAAGGAAGTGTTGCGGAACCTGGAGGAAGCCGAGCTGACCCCCGAAGGCCAGCCGAAGATCGCCCAGCACGAGCACGCCAAAGGCAAGCCCACCACCGTCAAACGCAAGCCGTCCGCCAAACCCGGCAAAGTCAGCGAGCCGGCCCCGCAGATGTTTTTGTTCGGGGAGAAGGCAAAGTGAGGACGATCCTGGCCCCTCCGCCGTTAAGCACAGCCCACGAGAAATGCGGGTTAACAGTTAGTCGCAACATCTCTTGATCGTCCTGACCCAACCTCAGTCCGCAATGGCTGAGCGTGCGAAACCGTTCCTCCCTCAATATGGTTTCTGCTTCAGCAAGAAGATTAGTATGTGGCGACTTGTGGATTGCCTCGGAGAACTCGTAGGCGAGACGTCCCAGAGGCTCTGTCTCGGCATAGTCTCGCATCCGAGCGTATTGTTCGCTATTGGTCCAGTAGATGTGGAGGAAGCATCCCAGCAACGCCCCGCCGAAGACACTCATGATCGTTTTCCTATAAGGCATGACGCACCGGAACAAATAGGTCACAGAGTTCAAGCGCCGTAAAGTAGGAAAAATCCACGACCGGCCCTAACGGACGAATGAAACGGGACAAGAGCCGACGCGGAGTCCCGTAGGGCTGGCTGAATTGCGGCGCGGCCATCGGCTCCTTCGTCCCTCCGGGACTCCTTCCTCTCCTCGTCCGCGTTCCCGGCGGTGGGGAGCGCACGCGCCTCGCGTGCGGTGTTCGGCGCCCCCGCCGAACACGTTGCTGTTTCTGCGATGCCGAATCCCACGGCGCGCCTCACAACAACGACAGGCCATCGGCGAGGCGCCGATGGCGGCACGCGAGGGCGCGTGCGCTCCCCAAATGAACTGCATTGTTTCAGAGGATGGACGCCAAGAGCCAACGCGGAGTCCCGAAGGGATGGCTGGATTGCGGCGCGGCCATCGGCTCCTTCGTCCCTCCGGGACTCCTTCCTCTCCTCGTCCGCGTTCCCGGCGCCGAGGCGCGTGGCGACGCACCAGCTCCGTAGGAGCGTCATGTTTATAGCCCGCCACCTCACAGAACAATCAAGCTCCGTAGGAGCGGCACGAGCGGGACCCATCGCAACCGCGGCAGCCACATGCCGCTCCTACGGAGCTTGGCGGTTCTTGACATCGCTGATGCTACAAACATGGCGCTCCTTACGGAGCTGGCAGATGGCCACAGCGGTTTCCACACAACCTTTTCACGCGTGCGTCCGCACGTCGCACGAACGGCACGACCCGCGCTGAAGCGCGCTACTACAAACCCGACAGCCCCGCCAGCCAGTGATTCGCCGGCTGGCGGGCGGCGGCGGGCTGGTGTAAGCTCTGCCCGTTCTCAGACTGCGGTTCACCACACAGGAGCCATCATGGAACAACAAGCCGGCGCGATGTTGATGAGTTGGAAGGACACCATCATTGATTTCCTGATCCGCTACGGATTCCAGATCGTCGGCGCGATCATCATCCTCACCGCCGGCGCGCTGGTGGCGCGGTCGGTGGGACGCTTCACTGACCGGTGGCTGGCGAAACAGAAGCTGGAGCCGCCGGTGCGGACGTTGATCGTGCGCATCGTGAAGCTGGTCGTGTTCGCGCTGGCGGGGGTGCTGGCGCTGGAGAAGTTCGGCGTGGCCATCGCGCCGATGATCGCGGGCATCGGCGTGGCGGGCGCGGGCATCGCGCTGGCGATGCAGGGCATGCTCAGCAACGTCATGGCCGGGCTGACGATCATCTTCACCAAGCCGTTCCGCGTCGGCGAATGGATCGAGATCCTCGGCGTCCACGGCCAGGTCGCCAACATCGAGCTGTTCTCCACCCTCTTGCAGAACCCCGACGGCTCCCGCGTGGTGATCCCGAACCGCAAGATCATCGGCGAGGTGCTGCACAACTACGGCGCGACGCGCCAGCTCGATCTCAACGTCGGCGTCGCGTCCGGCTCGGACATGAACCTCGTGATGGCGACCGTGCGCGAGGTGCTCGCGGCGAATCCGCGGGTCTTGAAGCAGCCCGTGCCGGTGGTCGGCATCACGGCGGTGGGCGAGAGCGCGGTCAACGTCTCCATCCAGCCGTGGGTGAGCGTGAACGATTACGTCCTCGCGCAGCGGGAGCTTTATCAGGCGATCGTCGAGCAGTTCCGCGCGAAGAACATCGAGATGCCGTTCCCGCAACGCGAGGTTCGGTTGTTGAACGCGCCGGTGGGCGTGAGCGCAGCGGCGTGACGGCGTGCCGGCGGGTGAACGGCGGCGAACGCGCAGGAGTCGAACGGACATGAGCAGACGGACATGGGACATGGACGAGCGGCCGGGCCTCGGCTGGCTGGGCGCGCCGACGCCGGTGGTGAAGGTGCTGCTCATCGCCAACCTCGCCGTGTTCGGCGTGCAGACGCTGCTGCTCATCGCGGGCCAGACGACGCCGGCGATGACGGGTTGGAGCAGCCGGTTGTCGTGGTGGTTTGGCCTGAGCGGCGACGGGCTGCGTTCGGGCTGGGTGTGGCAGCTTGGCAGCTACATGTTCCTGCACTCCGGCATCTGGCACGTGCTGTTGAACATGCTCATGCTTTGGATGTTCGGCATGGAGGTGGAGCAACATCTCGGCCCGCGGCGGTTCCTGCGGCTTTATCTCGGCGGCGGATTGGTGGGCGCGTTCTGCTGGCTGCTGGCGAACTGGCAGGGGCCGGCTTATCTGGTCGGCGCGTCGGCGGCGGTGAGCGCGGTGATGATCGCGTTCGCGACGTTGATGCCGGAGCGGCCGATCACGATGCTGCTGTTCTTCATCGTGCCGCTGACGATGAAGGCGAAGTGGTGGGCGTGGGTCAGCGTCGGCATCGTCGCCTACTCCTCGCTGGCGGACTCCGGCGGCGGCGTGGCGCACCTCGCGCACCTGGGCGGCATCGTCGTCGGCTACGTCTATGTCAAATGGCTCGGCTGGGGCGCGCCGTCGCGCGTGGTGGACGCGCTGGTGGCGCTGCTGCGGCCGTTCGCGCGGCTGGCCCGGCGCAAACCGAAGCCCAAGGAGCTGTCACGCGATGAGTTTGTGAGCCAGGAAGTGGACCCGATCCTCGACAAGATCGCCCGCGAAGGCATCCAAAGCCTCACGCGGCGCGAGCGGAAGATCCTGGAGGACGCCCGCGCGAAGATGGGTGAGCGACGAGCCGGACAGTGAGGCGGAGTGAAGCCATAGATAGACCCGAAAACCGAAATCCGAAGCCGCGAAATCCGAAAGAAATTCGAAAGTCGAATGACGAAAATCGGGGTGGGGAAAGTAGAAGACCGTTCAGCCTATTGCAGCCATTTCGAACTTCGAGTTTCGAACTTATTTCGGGTTTCGAGCTTCGAACTTCGGATTTCAGGAGAAGCACCAATGCTCGCGGCTAGATTGCGATTTTACATCCGCGTCCGTCTGTGGTCATCTGTGGCTGGACTCATCCTGGTAGCCGAATGAAATCCGCCGCATCCAAACTTCCCGCCGCCCTCGCGCGAGCCTGCAAGGCGTCGCCCGACCCGGAGCGCGCGAAGCTGAACCTCCAGCGGTTGCTCGACGCGGCGCCCGACCGCGCGGCGATGCTGGCGTGGTTCCACCAGCACGAGTGGCTGGGGAAGCTGCTCGCCGACGCGCTCGGCGCCTCGCAAGCCATCAGCGATTCGCTCGCGCGGCATCCGGAGTTCCTCGACTGGCTGCTCGCCGACCCGCATCTGGACCACGAGCGCGCCTTCTCCTCGCTGGAGTTCGACGCGCGCGCCCTCCTGGAGCTTGCGCCGGCCACCGCCGCGAAGCTCGCGGCGCTGCGCCGGTTCAAGCGCCGCGAGATGGTGCGCATCGGGCTGCGCGACCTTTCCGGCCGCGCCAGCGTCGGCCAGACCGTGCGCGACCTCTCCAACCTCGCCGATGTCTGCCTGCAGCGGGTGTGTGACATCCACTGGCGCGAACTGACGGCGCGCCACGGGACGCCGGCCCCGTCCGACTTCGCCGTCATGGGGCTGGGCAAGCTGGGCGGCCGGGAACTCAACTACAGCAGCGACATTGACCTGATGTTCCTTTGCGGCGGCGAAGGCGATGTCCTGCGCGACGGGCGGCGCGTGATGGGCAACCAGCAGTTCTTTACGAAGCTGGCCGAGGCGATCGTGACTTCCGTCGGGGCGCGGACGGCGGAGGGCGACCTGTTTCGCGTGGACCTGCGGCTGCGGCCGGAAGGCAACGCCGGCCCGCTCGTGTGCTCGACCGAGGCGTGCGAGGCGTATTACGCCAGCCGCGGCGAGACGTGGGAGCGGATGATGCTCATCAAGGCGCGCTGCGTGGCCGGCAGCGGCGAACTGGTCCACGAGTTCCTCGAAACAATCAACCCGTTCCGCTACCCGCGCTTCCTCAACGAGGCGGTCATCGGCGAGGTCGCCGCGATCAAGCAACGCATCGAGCGCGAGGTCGTCGGCGACGGCCGCCTCACGCGCCACGTCAAGCTCGGCGTCGGCGGCATCCGCGAGATCGAGTTCATCGTCCAGACGCTGCAACTGCTGCGCGCCGGCCAGAACCCGTTCCTCCAGACCGCCAGCACGCTGGAGGCGCTGCAGAAATTCGTCCGCTACGGCGGCCTGCCGGAGAGCGAGGCCAACGACCTCACCGCCGCCTACCGGTTCCTGCGCAACGTCGAGCACCGGCTCCAGATGGAGGCGGGGTTGCAGACCCACACGATCCCGGCCGACCGCCACGCGGTGTTGCGGCTCGCGAGGACGCTGGGCTTCGAGAGCATCGCAGCGTTTGAAAAGGAACTGGCCGGACACACGGGCCGCGTGCGCGAGATCTACTCGCGCCTGCTCGCCGCGCCGGTCCACGAGGGCCGCGAACGATGGCAGCGGATGTTCGAGGACGAATCGCGCCAGCCGGAGTTCGTGAAGGCGCTCGCCGACGCCGGATTCCAGCGGCCCGAGGCGGCGGCCAAGACCCTCTACGAGATGGCGCGCGGGCCGGGCTACGTCCACGTCTCGGCGCGCACGAGCGAATTGTTCTCGCGCATCCTGCCGGAGATCGTGCGCGCGGTGAACCCGCGCTCGATCGCCGGGCACCAGGCCGAAGGCGGCGGCACGACCATTGCGGGCCTGGCCGAGCCGGACGAGGCGCTGAAGCAGCTCCAGCGGTTCATCGAGTCCTACGGCTCGCGCGCGGTGCTCTTCGACATCTTCGCCACGAACCCGAAGGCGCTCGAACTGCTGTTGCGGCTCTTCGACAACAGCCGCTTCCTTGCCGGGATGGTCGTGCGCGAGCCGGGCCTGTTCGAGGAGGTGACGCGGCCCGACATCCTGCGCCGGCACAAGACGCGCGAGGAGGTGCTGGCGGAGATCAAGGACATCCGCAACGGACTCAAGCCGGACGCGTGGCTGCGCACCTACAAGCGCGCCGAGTTGCTGCGCTGCGGCGTGCGCGACGTGCTCGGCCTGACGAACCTCGACCAGGTGCACGACGAACTCTCGACGCTCGCCGAGGCGTGCGTGGATTTCGCCGTGCCGGCGTGCGCGAAGGAGATGCGCAAGTCGCGGCTGCCGTTCGCGGTGATCGGGATGGGCAAGTTTGGCGGCCACGAGCTGGGCTACGGGGCGGACCTCGACGTGCTGTTTGTGACGCGCGGCGGCGTCGCGCAGACGAACGCGGCTGTCGCGCTCGCCAACCGGCTGGTGGCGTTCATGAGCGCGGCGACGGACGAGGGCACGGTGTTCGCGATGGATTCGCGGCTGCGGCCCGACGGCATCAAGGGCGTGGTCGCGCCGGCGCTGGACGTTTACGCGAAATACTTCGCCCGGCGCGCGATGCTTTGGGAAAAGCAATCGCTGACGAAGGCGCGGTTCATCGCCGGCGACGCGAAGCTGGGCGCGGACTTCATGCGGCTGGTGGAGCGGACGATCTACGCGAAGCCGCTCGGCGACGACGGGATGCAGGAGATCGCGAAGATGCGCCAGCGCATCGAGACGCAGCGCGCGGAGGGCCGCGCGCAGGAGCTGAACTTCAAGACCGGCCCCGGCGGCATTGTCGAGGTGGAGTTCCTCGTGCAGGCGTTGCAGTTGCGCCACGGCGCGGCGCATCGGGCGGTGCGCCGGCCGCGCACGCTGGAGGCGCTGCTCGCGCTGGGCGAGGCCGGCGCGCTGTCGGCGGAGGACGCCCATCATCTGCGCGAGGACTACATGCTGTTGCGGCGGATCGAGCTGGTGCTGCGCCGGCTGCACAACGCGCCGGTCTCGGCGCTGCCGGCGGCGGCGGCGGAGCAGGCGGCGCTGGCGTGCCGGCTCGGCTCGCCGTCACTGGAGGAGTTCTGGAAGCTCCACCGCGCGGCGAGGGAGCGGGTGCGGGCGGTGTGGCAGAAGGTCTTCGGCGCGGGCTGAGAGGCGGCCCACTTCCAGCAAGCCATGAGTGCGATTGCCTTTTCTGCCGGCCGCCGCGATAATCCCGCCGTCATGAAACGGATCGCGGTGCTGTGGCTTGCCGTCACCGCTTCACTGTCTGGCGCGGAGCCGGTCGTCCCGTGGGAAAAGGCGCGTGACGTCATCGGCCGGCGCGCGACGGTGGAGGGGATGATTGTGGCGACGCACAAGACGGGGAAAGTCTGCAACCTGAACTTTTCGTCGAACTGGAGGAGGGATTTTTCGGCGGTGATTTTTGCGGGCAGTTTTTCCAAATGGCCGGGGGACATCGAGGGGCCGTATCGTGGCCAGAAGGTGCGCATCACGGGGACGGTGACCGAATACCAGGGCCGCCCGCAGATTGTCGTGTCGGAGCCGTCGCAGATCGAGATCGTAAAGGAGCCGTCGGCCGTCGCGCCGCTGCCAGCGAATCCACCCACGCCGCCGGTCGTTGCGACGGGCACGCCCGCGCCGCCTGTGCCGGCCACTCCGGCGCCGCCGGCGGTTTCGCCCGGGCAGGCCGCGGCGGCATCGGCGCCTGCCGCGCCCAACGTTCCGGTTCCGATTGTTCCGCCGATGTTGAGCAAGGAGATGGTGCCATTCACGGTGGAGGTGAAGCGGTTCACGGGCGCGAAGCAGGGCAGCGGGGTGGTGACGAAGACGGGAGGGAGTTTTTTGCAGACGGTGCGGCTGAACGCGACGATTTGCAACATGAGCAGTGCGCTGGTGGGGCCGCTGGAGGGGCAGTGGGTGATCGGGTTGTTGAATGTGTCGTCGTCGGGCGGTATGAAGCAGCAGTTCTTCACCGGGGGCGAGCAGCAGATGGAATTGAAGCCGCTGGAGAAGAAGGTGGTGCATTCGGAGGATGTCACGCTGGCGGGCATGTCGTCGAACCTGGGCATGAAGAGCGGCCAGAAACTGCGCGGGCATTTCGTGCGCGTGTTTTACCAGGGGCGGCTGGTGTTCGAGGAGGCCAATCCGCCGGCCATGAAGGCGGTGGCGGAGAATTACCTGGCAGGGAAGTGAGTCGCGGAAGAATTGCTGGATATCCGGATGGAAGTGCGCTAGGGGAGGGTCGCCATGCCCCAACAATTCACTCCCTGCTGGCCGGGCGAGTGCCGCGCGGCCATCTCCCTCACGTTCGATGACGGCATGCCGTCGCAGCTTGCGCGCGCGGTGCCGATGCTCAACGAGGCCGATTTGCAGGCGTCGTTCTACCTCGTCATGCGCGGCGCCGATTACCTGGAGAAACTCGCGCCGTGGCGGGAGGTCGCCAAGGCCGGCCACGAGATCGGCAGCCACACGGTCGGCCACATCTGCTCGCACGCGTTTCGGGACAATCCGGCTGCGAAGGGCCTGGAGAACATGACGCTGGACGACATCGAGAAGGACCTCGTCGAGGCCAAGAGCCGGCTGCGGCAACTCGTGCCGGACCAAAAGGAGATGTCGTTCTGTTACCCGTGCTACATGGAGCACGTGGGCCGCGGGCCGACGCGGCAGAGCTACGTGCCCGTCGTGGCGCGCCATCACATCGCCGGCCGCGGCAAGGGCGAGTTTCCGTTCGCGAACCATCCCGCGACGGTGGACCTGCACTATGCGTGGTCGTGGCCGGCGGAGCGGATGCCGGGGTCGCAGATGGTCGGGTTGGTGGAGGCGTGCGTCGCCGGCAATCGCTGGGGCATCCTGACGTTTCACGGAATCCAGGAGGGCCACCTGAGCGTTGCCGAGAGCGATTTGCGCGAGCTGGTCAACTACCTGAAGGTCAACCACGGCCGCGTCTGGACCGCGCCCGTGGCGAAGGTGGCGCGGCGGATCCTCGACTGGCGCGCAGCGAACGGCATCTAGGAAAAACATGCAGGGTGGCGGTAAACCCCGCGTTGACGTCATCTCCACGGGCGCGGGACCGGTTCACGAAGGTGTGGCGGCTTCGCGGCCCATCGGCTGGATGAAGTTCCGTTGCCACGGCCCGATCTTCACCCGCCCGATCACGGCGCAAGGATGGAAACCCGACTTTGCATGGGCACGCAATGCCGGCTCGTTCCACACCAGCGTCGCCCGGACCGCCCGGCGACAGCCGGCCGCGCGGTAATGCCGCATCAACCCGGCGCCCAGCAGCGGCGCGACGGACTGTCCGCGGGATTCGGGCGTAATGAACGCATCATACAGATACACTTCGCCGCCCGCCAAGGGCAGGTCTTGGTTCAGGTAAGAAAGCCGGGGTGGCACCACGCTCGCCCAAACAGCCCCGACGAGCCGTCCGTGGTGGCGCGCGAGCAGACAGCGATCGCCCCGCTCCAGCCGGCGCTGAATCGAGTCCTTCTGTGGCGACGGGCGCAATGCCACGTAATCATCGAGGTCCGCCGGGCCGAGCCAGCCGATTGTCAGCGGCAGCGGCGACGGGATCGCCTCGACCGGCTCAGCCAGCGACCGTTCCAACACAAACATCCGGCGGTAGCAGCCGGGCGTTGCAAGAAGCTTCAGCCAGAAAATGCGGAGGCCTTCCTCACGGAGCACCCGCCAGGCACGGTTGAGATGAGGGAGCATCATAGAGGCATGTGAACCGTCGTCATGGCGCTTGAGCAACACTGCATTCACAAAGGCTCTGAGAAAGCCCCGGAGAAGCTGCGATGCAAGTGTAGGCGCCTTGAAAGACAAAGCTCAACCACGTTTGTGCCACGTTTGTGCCGGCTGCGGTGAGTGCAGGTGAGTCGTTTTGCCTGGCGGTGCGCGCTGATTCGCACTTATCCGCCGTTGACGGGACGCGGCTTGCTGGTAGAATCCGCGACACAAGGAGCCTCACGCCGCCGTCGTTGCCAAGGGCATCCAAGGACTTGGTTCACCTTCGGGGTCGGCGGATCGCGTTTGTCGGTTGTTGACGGCGGTGGATGCGAAGTCCCGGCCGCAGGGGCCGCGAAAGTTATGCAGCGTGACTGAGGAAATGTCTTGAAGACGCGTGCGCAAGTTGGTCTGACCGGAACAGACACGGCCCCGGGGCGGGGACGTCACTGGCGCCACGGCATCGGCGGACACGGCATGGCGGGGGCAAGGTGTTTCCTGGCGGCAACGCTGTTGTGGCTCGCGCCGGGCGCACAAGCGCAGGATTTCAACTTCACCAACCAGCAATCGGGCCTCTGGAGCGACATCAGTGTGTGGGTCAACGGCGCGGCCAGCGCCCCGACCAACGGCGGCGGCACCAACTACATCATCAACTTCAACAACGTCGCGGCGGATTTCAGCACGAACGACCTCTGGGGCGGCGGCGCGCTCACCAACTTCTACCTCAACCAACTGAACTTCGGCGGCGCCAACGTTTTCCTCACGACCACCAACGGCGCCGGCGTCAGCAACTTCGTCTTCAGCTATAACACCGACCTGCCGCAGATCAACCAGAACACCTGGGCCACCAGCGTCGTCGCAGGCGTTGGCTTCATCCTCGAGACCAACCTCCTGGTGGGCGGCACGGGCGGCGGCGCGCCCCTCGGCGGTTCGATGCTCGCCCTCAGCAACATCATCACCGGCGCGGGCGGCCTGATCATGAACGGCGCGTTCACGCTGCGGCTGGGCGGCAACAGCACCTACACGGGCGGCACGCTCCTGAGCAACGGCATCATCCAGCTCACCCGCTCCAACGCGCTGGGCAGCCCCGCGGGATCCTTCGTCATCCAGGTTTATTCCAACGCGGCGTTGGACCTCAACGGCAACGAACTGGATTTTTACGGCACGGTGTTGAGCAAGACGGTCTTCATCAGCGGCATGGGCCTGGGGCCGAACACCGGCGCGGTCTTCTCCACCGCGGCCACCGCAAACAACAAGGGGCTGGGCAGCCTCCTGCTGGGCAGCGACTCGGCCATCGGCGGCAGCGCCGGGCGCATGGACATCGCCGGCACGCTCAACGGCGGCGGCTTCACGCTTTACAAGGTCGGCAGCAACCAGACCTGGATGGCGCCGACGTCGGTGGCGCGGATCACCAACCTCCCGCTCGTGGTCGTCAACAACGGCCTCTTCGGGCTGCAGACCTCCTCCAACCTCCTCGGCGCCGGCCAGACCGTGTTCCGGGTTTTCACCAACGGCGTCCTCGGGGTCGCCGCCTCGCAGACCTTCACCAACAGGGTGGATCTGCGCGGCGGCACGTTCCGCAACGTCAGCGGCGCGAACATCTGGAACGGCCTCATCGGCGTCAACGGCCTCACCAACATCTTCGACACCTTCGGCGGCGACCTCCGGATCGGCGGCGCCATCTCCGGCGCGGGCCAGGTCGTCAAGGTCGGCACCAACGTGTTGACCTTGAGCGGCAACAACACCTACAGCGGCGGCACGATCGTCAGCAACGGGCTGGTGATCTTCAGCAGCCCCGCCGCGTTGCCCGCCACGCCCGTGGCGAATGCCGTCACGCTCGGCCCCGGCGGTGGTGTGGCGGCCACGGGCGCATACGACACCGTCATGGGCTGGCTCGGCAGCGGCAAGATCACTCCGGGCACCGGCGGCTTCATCGCCATGGCCACCAACAACAGCGAGGCCGTTGACTTCACCCTTGGCGGGTATTCGGACATGTTCCTCGCCTCGATGAACGAGGACAGCCTGCTCAGGTTCGAAGGCAGCCTCACGCCCGTCGGCACCAACTACGGCCTCGGCGGCTTTGGGAGAATGGTGTTGCCGTTCGACAACATGCTGACCAACCTCTACGGCAGCAACGCGAACCTCATCGTCGGCCCCGCCGGCAGCTTCCTCAACGCCGGCTACGTGATGCTCCTCGGCGCGAACACCTACGGCGGCATCACCACCGTCAACAGCAACCAGACCCTGAGCATCGGCACCACCGCCCACATCGGCGGCGACGGCAAGACGATCTTCCTCAACGGCGGCCTCCAGATCCGCGGCGCGACGCTCACCGGCGCGCATGCCGGATTGACCATCGTGCCCGGCGCTGGCGCGGACATGGCCCTCGACATCAACAACAATGGCAACACCTTCGTGCTGGCCGACAACCTCACCGGCCCTGGCGGCAGCCTGAACAAGCTGGGCAGCGGCACCCTGGTTCTCACCGGCACCAACGGACTCACGGGGGCGCTCAACATCAGGGCCGGTGTGCTGCGGATCACCAACGGCCTGGCTCTGGCCGGCGGCAGCAACCTCGTCTTCAGCGGCGCGGCGCTGCAACTGGCTGCCACCAACGTCAATCGCGTGGCCAGCGGCGGCAACGGCAACAACCGGCGCATCGTCCTCAACGGCAGCGGCGTGGACAATGACGGGGCCTTGCGCATCGTCTCCGGCACCTTCATCACCAACTACGCCTCCATCCGCCTGGCCAGCGCCGCGCGCATCAACGTGGACGCTGGCGGCACGCTCATCCAGGCGGGCATCGTCTCCAACTTCGGCAACGTGATCACCTTTGGCGGCTTCGGCGACTTCATCGTCTCCAACCGCATCGGCGGCAGCGGCGGCCTGGTCAAGGACGGCGCGGGCACGCTGACGCTGAGAAATGCCACCGCCAACCGGACCAACTCCTACGGCAGCACGACCATCGCAGCCGGCACGTTCAGGCTCGACTTTGCCAACAGCATCGCCGGCATCGCGAGCATGCTCAGCAACAACTCCGCCCTCACCCTCGGCTCCTCCAGTTTCAGCATCACCACCGGTGGCGTGTTGAACATCCTCGGCCCGTCCGGCGTCGCCACCATCGGCCAGTGGTTCAACGGCCTGACCATCGGCCCCGGCAACAACCGCATCGTGGTCAGCAACAACGCCGGCAGCGTCTTCCTCAACCTCAGCAACATCACCCGCGCCGTCGGCGGCGGCGCGCTCGACCTGCTCCTGCCGGGCGGCAGCGGCGCCATCACAACGATTCTCTCGAACAACAACGCCGGCCTCCTCGGCCAGACCGGCGCCATCGGCGGCAACGTGCTCGCCACCGTCGGCCGGGCCGATTGGGCGATGGCCACCAACTTCACCGCCGGCAGCCTCACCAACAAGATCGTCAACTACGTCGGCTACGTTGACCGGGCGGGCGGTGACAGCATCGCCAGCGACAGCAACAGCAACGTCCGCCTCATCGTCGGTGGCGCCGGCAACATCACCCTCGGCGCCAGCGTCACCGCCATCAATTCGCTGGCCGCCACCACCGCGTCGGCCCGGACGATTGACCTCGCCGGCCAGATGCTGCGGATGGGCCAGACCGCCGGCATCCTGCTCACGCCGACCTCCGGCGGCCTCACCCTCGGCTCCAGCGCCAACGACGGCTTCCTGACCGCTGGCGGCGACACCAACACCGCGGGCGAACTGGTGCTCATCAACTACGCCGCCAACGCCGCCACCCTCAACGCCTCCATCATCAGCAACGGCACCGGCCCCGTGACGGTCACCGTCAACGGCAACGGCCCGGTCATCTTCGCCGGCAACAACGCCTTCAACCAGGCCTACCTCAACGGCGGCACGGTCACTTTCTCCGGCACGAACACCATCGCCGGTGCCGCCCCGCTGACAGTCCGCGGCGGCACCACCACCTTCACGCCCACCAGCAGCAGCACTTTTGGCGGCGGCCCGCTGGTGGTGGACGGCGGCGGTGTCTTGAACATCAACGGCCCCTTCATCGCCAACACCAACCTGCGCGTCGGCGTGACAGCGGGCGCGCGCGCCGTTGTGAACATCGGCACCAACCTCCTCATCACCTCGGGCACCACGGGGCTGCAGATCGGCTCCGGCGGCGCCGGGGCGGTGTATCAGACCGGCGGCGTGGTCACCATCACGAGCAGCGCCGCCAACGACAACAACTTCGGCCTCGGCAACAGCGGCACCGGCTACGGCTACTACCAGATGACCAACGGCGCCTTGAGCGCGTTGCGCTTCAGCCTGGGCGTCGCCGCCAACGCCCCCGGCGTCTTCGAGATGATCGGCGGGACCGTGACGATCGGCGAATTCATCATCCACCGCGGTGATGCGCCTGCCGTCCTGAACGTGTTCGGCGGCCAGTTGAACGCGGGCAACGCCGCGGACACCGTGTTGAACTTCGACCAGACCGGCTACGGCGTGTTCAACGTCCGCGGCCCCGGCGTGGCCAACCTGGCGTTCGCCACCAACCGCAGCCTCAACGTCAACGGCATGGTGGACGGCACCGGCACGGTCAACATCCTCAGCGGCGGCACGCTGATCGCCAACCGCGTCTATGCCTCGGACGCGGGCACGGCCGTCGTCAACTTCGACGGCGGCATGCTGGTGGCCAATTCCAACGGCACGGCGTTTGGCAGCACGTTCCTCTCCGGCCTGAGCGGCGCCTACATCCATTCCGGCGGCGCGACGTTCGACTCGCCCGTCGCCGTCGTCGCCGTCACCACCCCGCTCGATGCGCCAACGGGCTTCGGCCTGACCAACATCGCCATCGCCAGCGGCGGCAGCGGCTACATCGGCGCGCCTGTGGTCGTCATCGGCGGCGGCAGCGGCAGCGGCGCAAGCGCAATCGCCCAGATGGACCCGCTCACCGGCGCCCTCACCAACATCCTCATCACCAGCCGCGGCTCCGGCTACTTCTCCAACGACGTGCTCGACGTCCGGCTGCTCGGCGGCGGCCCCATCCAGGCCGCGCAACTCGGCGCGTTCACCTTCGGCACCAACACCGCCTCCGGCGGCCTGACCAAGAACGGCCTCGGCGGCCTCGCGCTGGCCGCCACCAACTCCTACGTCGGCGCCACCGTCGTCAACGCCGGCTCGCTGACCCTCGCCACCACCAACCAGCCGGGGCTGGCGACGCTGACGTTGGCCGGGCCGACTGTGGCCATCGGCACGACCTACGCCCTGGACCAGGATTTTCTCAACTGGCTGGACGCCAAGATCGGCGCGCCCATCGCCGCCGTTGTCCTCGGCGCCGACAGCAGCAGCAACCTCGTCTTCACCAGCCCGAACCTTGCCGGCACCTTCCTCGGCGGCGCCGGCGTCGGGCCGGTGACCTACTCCGGCGCGGCGGCCTGGGGCGACTCGACGCTCCGGCTGGGCGGCGGCTCGGCGACGTTGATCTACGCGCCGGTCATCTCGGGCGGCACCAACGTCGTCATCGGCCCCGCCGGCGGCAACCCGCTCAGCGTCGTGGTCCTCAGCACGAGCAACGACTACACCGGCGGCACCATCGTTACCAACGGCACGCTCAAGCTCGGCGGCCCGCACGCGCTGGGCACGCCGGCCCCCGGCGCGCCGCTGGTGACGCTGGCGCACGGCGCCGGCCTCGGCGCGTGGGGCAATTTCTACCTCGCGGCGAGCAACGCCATCGTGCTCAACGGCGGCTCGGCGTTCTTCGACACCACCAGCGGCAACTTCCTCGTGGACGCCACCGTCACTGGGACGGGCGCTCTGGTGAAGGTCGGTGTCAACACGCTGACGCTGCTGGGCACCAACAACTACGGCGGCGGCACCATCCTCAGCAACGGCACGGTCAGCATCGGCAACGAGTGGAACGTCGGCGGCCCCGGCTCCAACGTCACCTTCGCCGGCGGCACGCTCCAGATCCGCGGCCTGGCCATGACCGACCTCGACAACCTGGACATCGTGTTCGTCGCCGGCGGCCTCGACATCAACAACAACGGCAACCGCTTCGTCATCACCAACGACATTGACGGCGTCAGCCTGACCAAGAGCGGCCAGGGCCTGCTGGTCCTCGGCGGCGACAACAGCAGTTCGAGCCTGACCGGCCTCGTCGTCCAGTCCGGCCCGGTGCTGATCACCAACGGCCTCTCGCTGGCGACCCTGACCAACCTCGTCCAGCCCGGCGGCGCGCTCTGGTTCGGCAGCAACATCGTCACCGCCGGCCAGCCGCTCACGCTCAACGGCGGCGGCGCGCTCGCCCCGTTCGGCGGTGCGAGTGTGGTGGGCGGCGACGGCGCGCTGCGCAACATCGGCGGCCTCAACACCAACGCCGGCCCGATCACGCTCGCCAGTGCCGCGCGCATCAACGCCGACAGCAACAGCACGCTTTTCCTGGCGGGCGCGGTTTCCAACGGCGCGTTCGGGCTGACCATCGGCGGCTTCGGCGACGTGGTCGTCAGCACCAACATCCTCGGCACCGGCGGCCTGACCAAGGACGGCAGCGGCACGCTGACGTTGCAAGGCAATGCCACCAACGCCTACGGCAACACCGTGGTGGGCGCCGGCACGCTCAGGCTCGACTACAACGCCAGCACCGTCGCCAGCAATCTCGTTGCGCCCGGCTCCACGCTCACGCTCGGCACGACCGGCTTCAGCATCACCACGGGCGGCGCGCTGGTGGTCAGCGGCCCGGCGGCGGGCGCCATCACGCAGAGCTTCGGAGGTTTTGTCATCAACGCGGGCAACAACGCGATCGTGCTCAAGGACAACGGCAACCCGGGCGGCGTCACGTTGAACCTGGACGGCATCACGCGCGCGGTGGGCGGCGGCATCGTGGATCTCTCCGGCACGGGCGTCGTGACCACCACCCTGTTCACCAACTACGCCGGCTTGCTCAGTTCCAACAACGTGCTCGCGACCTTCAACGGCACCGACTGGGCCACGGTCACCAACTCCGGCGGCGCGCTCATCCTCACCAACTTCACCGACTCCGTGGATGTGACCGACGGCAGCGCCATGCCCGCCGTCGCCTCCAACCAGAACGTGCGCATCATCGGCGGCGGCGCGGGCGGCAACGTGACCTTCGGCGCCTTGACCGAGTTCAACGCGCTGGCGGTGACCAACCCGGTGGCGACCACCAACGATCTCGCGGGCGGGATGCTGCGCCTCGGCCAGACGGGCGGCATCCTGGTGACGCCCGGCTCCGGCGGCCTGCAGATCGGCTCCGCGGTCAACGACGGCTTCCTGACCGCCGGCGGCGCCGACAACACCGCCGGCGAGCTGGTGTTCATCAACAACTCCGCCAACCCGCTCACCGTCAACTCGGTCATCACCAGCAACGGGACGGGCGCGATCACCGTGACGGTCAACGGCAACGGCGCGGTGAACTTCGCCGGCGACAATGCGTTCAACCAGGCCTACGTCAACGCGGGCAACGTGACCTTCTTCGGGACGAACAACATCACCGGCGCGGCTCCGCTGACGGTCCGCGGCGGCACGGTGACCCTGGCAGCGGGTGGTTCCAATACCCTGGGCGGCGGCACCACCCTCGTTGATGGAGGCGGCCTCTTGAGCATCAACGGTTCTTTGGTGGCCAACACGAACATCAGGGTCGGTGTGACGGCCGGGTCGCGGGCCGTGATGACGATTGGCGGAGAGGGGAGCCTTCTGATCACCAACACGGCCAGCGCCTTGCAGCTTGGCTTTGGTGCCGGCACCGCAGGCGCGTTCTACCAGACGGGCGGCATCGTCAACATCAGCGGCGCGATCGGGACTCCCGGTGAGGGCAACTTCAATCCCGGGGCCGGCGGTTACGGCTATTATCGGATCACCAACGGCCTGCTGCTGAACAACGGGCGTTTCACTTTGGGCGGCAATATCGCCGGCTCGATTGCCGTCTTCGAGCAATCCGGCGGTGTTGTGACAAACAGGGAATGGGTCCTCTGGCGCCAAGGCCCTGCGGCCCTCATGAACCTGATGGGCGGCGAGTTCAACGCCAACAACGCGTCAGGGTTCACGCTGAACTTTGGGGGCGTGGGCTATGACGTGCTGAATATCGCAGGCGCCAATGCCAACCTCGCGATGATCAGCACCCTCGCCCTGAATGTGAACGGAACGGCCAACGCCACCGGCATCGTCAATCTCTTGAGCGGCACGCTCATCGTCAATCAGGTCACCGCGACCGCCGCGGGCCAGTCGCTGTTCAACTTTGACGGCGGCACGTTGAAGGCCAATCCCAATGGTGTCGGCGCCTTTGGCCCCACCTTCATGCCAAACGTCCTGGCCGGCGCCTACATCTACGACGGCGGCGCCACCATTGACACCAGCACCAACATCGTCTCCATCCTCACGCCCTTGCTGGCGCCGGCCGGCTTCGGCCTGACCAACATCGCCATCGCCGACAGCGGCTTGGGCTACATCGGCACACCCATCGTCTCCATCAGCGGCGGCAACGGCGTCGGCGCGACCGCCGTCGCGCAGGTGGACCTCGACCCGGCCAGCGCGAGGTTTGGCCAGATCACCAACATCCTCATCACCAGCGCCGGCTCCGGCTATCTCTCCAACGACGCCCTCAACATCACCCTGCTCGGCGGCGGCGCGATCCAGCCCGCGCAGTTGGGCACGTTCCTGTTCGGCACGAACACCGGCGGCGGCCTGACCAAGACCGGCGACGGCATCCTCTACCTGCTCGCCACCAACACCTACACCGGGGGCACTCTCATCAGCGCCGGGTCGCTCGGGTTCGGCCTGGGCGCCGCCCAAGGCTCCGTCCTCGGCGATATCGTCAACAACGGCAACCTGCTCTTCAACCACACCAACGAGCTGGAGTTCCCCAACAGCGTCAACGGCATCGGCTCGATCATCATGATCGGTTCCGGCGTGCTGATCCTGAGCGGCACCAACACCTACGCCGGCGGCACGGTCGTCACCAACGGCGTGGTGGGCTTCCTCGCCACCAACGCCCTGCCCACCAGCGGCCTGGTCACAGTGGAGCCTGGCGCGATGGTCGCCATGGACCAGACCAATCTCAACGGCCAACTGCTGCCCTACGTCGCGCAATCCTCCGGCGGCGCGCTCGGCCTGCTGCCGACCAACGCGGGCGAGAGCTTCAACTTCAACGCGGCGGGGCCGGGCGGCACGCTGGTCTTCACCAACCTCAGCCTCGGCGGCGTTGACGATGTCACCTACACCGGCATCTACACGCCCTACACCAACAGCCTCGGCGCCAACTTCTGGCGGCTGGCGGCCTACAACGGCGTGACGTTCACGTTCACCAACGAGATGGGTGACGGCCTTGCCGCCTCCACGCTGGAGATCAACAAGGGCGACAAGTCCCTCATCGGCACGGTGGTGGTGACGGCGAACAACACCTTCAGCGGCGGCACCTTCCTCGGCGGTGGCACGCTCCGCATCACCAACGACAACGCGCTGGGCCTGGCCCCGGTATCACCCGCGACCAACTTCACCTTCCAGACCAACGCCACGCTGCAGTTCGGCACCAATCTCGCGCTGAACGCCAACCGCGCCTTCTCCATCCTGGCCGGCACGGGCACGTTCGACACGCTGGCCAACAGCACCGCGTTCATCCCCGGCACCATCGGCGGCGACGCTTCGATGAACAAGATCGGCCCCGGCGCGCTCGTGCTCGACAGCAACACCGACACCGTCCAGTTCCTCACCGTCAACGCCGGCACACTGTGGCTGTCCAACACACTGTTCATCGCGACCGGCATCAAGGCCAACGGCGCGATCATCGTCGGCGACACCGCCGCGGACAACAACGCCACGATGATCGTGGACACCAACTCGGCGGCGGGCATGACCGCCGGCACCAACAACCCCTTCACGGTCGGCAACTTCGGCTCCGGCAACACGCTCATCGTCACCAACGGCGGCGTGGTCAGGGCCGGCACGACCAACTTCCCCGGCTTCTGGCTCGGCAACCAGGCCGTCAGCAGCAACAACACCGCCATCGTCATCGGCACCAACTCTTTGATCGCCTCGCCCGGCCGCGTGCTGGTGGGCGACGACGGCTCGTTCAACACGATGCGCATCCTCGACGGCGGCACGGTCAGCAACGCCAACTTCTTTGAAGTGGGCCGCACGGCCACCGCCAGCAACAACCTGCTGTGGGTGTCGGGCCAGGGGGCCTTGCTCACCAACGCTGCGAGCGGCATCATCATCGGCGAGTCCGGCATCGGCAACACCGCCATCATCACCAACGGCGCGCGGGTGGTGACCGCCGCCCGGTTCGTCCTGGGCTTCAACGCCGCCGGCACGAACAACTCGGCCTTCATCGGCGGCGCGGGCACCGTCCTTGAGGTCGGCTCCGGGGGCATCCATGTCGGCACCAACGGCTCCTTCAACACGCTCGTCATCGGCAACGGCGCCGTCGTCTCGAACGTGAACCGCACGGTCATCGGCGGCGCGGCGGGCGCCACGGGCAACTTCCTGCTCGTGACCGATTCCGGCACCTACTTCACCAATGGAAGCGAACTGCGCGTGGGCGACAGCGGCTCGCGGAACACGATGGTGGTCAGCAACGGCGCCAGCGCCTATGCGAACAGCCAGGTCTATGTCGGCGCCCTGGCCGGCGCGAATTCCAACACCTTGATCGTCACCGGCCCCGGCTCGCGCCTGGAGAACGCCGGCACGCGTTTCACCGTCGGCCTGCGCAGCGGCATGGGCAACGGCGTCCTGGTCACCAACGGCGGCCTCGTGGTCGTGCGCAGCGGCAGCGGCATCACCGGCGTCGGCTACTCCGACAACGCCAGCAACCCGAGCAACAACTGGATGACCGTGGCCGGCGGCGGGTCGGTCTTCAGCAACGCCGGCGTGTTTGTCGTTGGCGGACACGGCAGCGGCAACTCGCTGCTGGTGGCCGGCGGCGGCGCTTTCACCAACCTGGGCGCGTTCACCATCGGCCTCGCGAGCAACGCGGTGGCCGGCCCGCTCAGCAATTTTGGCAACAGCGTCACGGTCACCGGCGGCGGCTTGATGCGGCTGGGCGGTGCGCTGACCGTCGGCTTGTCCAACGCGCTGAATACGCTCGCCATCAACAACGGTGGCGTCGTCGGAGCCGGGGCGGGGATTATAATCGGCGCCAGCACGGGCGCGACCGACAACCTGGTTCTGGTGGACGGCGCGGGGTCGGTGTTGAGCAACGCCTCCTCCGGCCTGCGCGTCGGCAACATCGGCAGCAACAACCGGATGATCGTCACCAACGGCGGCGTCGTGAACATTGTCACCTTCTTCAGCGTCGGCAGCACCGCCGGCGCCACCAACAACACGCTGTGGGTCACCGACAGCGGCTCGGTCGTCACCAATCTCGGCAACGCTTACTCCGGCGAGTTTGGCTCCTGGAACGTGATCCAGATCGCCAACACCGGTCGCATGGTCAGCGGCACGGTCCGCATCGGCGGCAACGCGGGCGCCAACAGCAACCGGGTGGTCGTCACCGGGGCTGGCTCGGTCCTGATGTCCACCGGCAACTTCGGCGTGGGCTGGGACACGGCGGCCGTCGGCAACCAACTGTCGGTCAACAACGGCGGCGCGGTCTTCGTCGGCGGCAACCTCAGCAATACCCTCAACAGCATGATGAACATGGCCGGCGGCTCTGCCTGGCTGGCCGGCCACTTCGACAACCTGGCCACGAACAACCAGCAGAACGACTTCAGCGGCGCGTTCCTCTTCAACGGCACCTCCGGCGCCAGCGTCCGCACCCAGCAGGTCGAGATCGCCAGCGTCCTCAAGGATGTCGCCGACATGGCCAACACCAACTTCTTCTTCGGCACCCTCCAGGCCGGCGACCCCGTCAGCGGCAGCAACGCCTTCGTGCAACTGGTGGACAACCGCCCCAACACCGCCGGCGCCGGCAGCGAACTGCTCGCCGTCAGCAACCTCATCGTCGCCACCATCAATTCCGTGCTCGACCTGAACGACAAGAGCGTGTTCGC
>JACRKA010000208.1 GCA_016219905.1 Verrucomicrobiota bacterium | reverse complement strand
GGGATGATCCGCCGACACCCAGTCTTCGAGAGCTGGGGGCAAGAGAAACTGTTGTCGATAATCCGGGGCAATGAGTGAGGCCATGCTCTGAACACACTCCGCTCCCGGCAAAAAGTTGCGGAAGTTTTGAGACAGTCTCTTTAACGCCGGGAACAGAGATTTCCAACCAAGCCAGTCCCGGAGGGACGGCTGAATTCAGTCCGCATGGAAAAGCTCTTCCATGTCCGCCCACCACTCGCCGGGCTTGGCGCTGGCGAGCGGTTGCTGGCACGGCTTGCAGAACGACCACCATCGCTGCGTCGTCGGGTCGGCGGCCATCTTCGCCATGTCGGCGTCGAAGTCCTTGCCGACATACTCGAAGTAGCTGAACAGGTAGCCGTCCTTCTCGTAGATGGAGTAGTTCCGGATGTTGCACTCGCGGATCATCTTCAGCACGTCAGGCCAGGCCGCGGCATGCAGCCGCTTGTATTCTTCATACTTCCCCGCCCGGACCTTGATCACCATGCCGTAGCGTTTCATGTCTCTTTCGGATTCTCTAGTGATTGGGATGCCGCGGCAGAGCTTTAGCCGGTATCCCCGCCGGACGCCAGCGCGGAAATGGCCGGCTCAATCGCCCGCCAAGGGTTCCATCCGGAACCGCACGCTCGGCCTGGCGACATGCACCGCAACGCGGGCAACCGGGCTGGCCGTTGTGAAGATGGAGTAATCCAACGCTCCCCGGCCATAGTGGCCGGCGAGCCATTTCCGCAGCCGGTAATGAGCAACGATCAGCGGCCTGCCGCACCGCGCCCACGCCGGCGCGCGCGCCATGAGTGCGGCCCGCTCGCGTTGTCTGTCCGGGCTGAGCGCCAAGTTCTGCCCCGTGCAGGTGAACGCGGAGGTGAACCCGCCGACCAATCCCATCGGCACGCGCCGCTCGATCAGTTGCAGCATCCACACCACGTCGCCAAGAATCCGCAAGCCCGGATCGAAGAACAGGCCGTGCCGCTCGACCACGGAGCGCCGGAAGAAGACCGCGCAGCTTGCCGCCGCCATCGTGTCGCTGACCCACGTGTGATAGCGGCCTGGCAGAACGGCCCGGCGATGACAGAGATAGCGGCCCTCGCCGTCCACGAAGACCGTATCACCCATCGCGACCTCGATGTCTGGATGTCTTTGGAAGAAGTCCCCGACCGCTGCGAGCGCGCCGGGCAGATATTGCTCGTCGCAGTTGAGGTAGGCGAGCACGTCGCCGGTGGCGCGCCGCAAGCCGCGGTTGATGCCGTCATACATGCCGGCGTCCCTCCCGACAAACAGCTTCACGCGCGGGTCGCGCGGCAGCCAATCCAGCGTGCCGTCATCGGAGCCGGCATCCTGCACGATGTGCTCGACCTCGACGCCCTGGTCGGCGACGGAAGCGACGCAGAGTTTCAGCCATTGGCTGCTGCGGAAACTCGGCGTGATGATGGAGAACTTCATCGGCACCGGCGACGATAACCCAAACCACGCGTCGTTGGAACACCAAGCGCACCGCCGAAAACGTCATTCAACTCACTTGCCTTCGCCGACAGCCACGATGCCATGCTTCGAGTCGAGGACAATCAATGTCTGGCGTCCGCCACCGTCGAGGTCTGCGGCCGCCAGGGATGGCGCCGGGCCTTCAAGCTTCGTCTCGCGCGTCAGAGTCCCGTTGCGTTCGAAGAGAGCCACACGGCCGTCATCACCACAGATCGCGATTTGCGGGTGGCCATCGCCGCTGACATCAACCTGCGCCAAATCACGAAGGACATCGCCCCGGTCACGGCGCCAGAGCAGCTTGCCGCTGCCGTCCAGCTCGTAAAGGTTGAAGCTCATCGAAGTGGCGAACACCCGGCCATCCGCAACGGCAACGCCGGTGACTTCGTCGCCCGTGTTGAACTGCCAGAGCAGTTTCCCGCCCGCGCTGAGCGCGTGCAGGTTGCCGTCCGCGCCTCCAAAGACCACCTCGCGTTTGCCATCTCCATTCACGTCGCCGGCAGCCACGCAATTCGCGTGCGGGCCGGTTCGCGTGGAATAGTTCCACCGCCGTTTGCCGTCCGGCGTGATCGCGTGCCACCAATAATATTCCGTGCCCGCGATGACCTCCTGTTTGCCATCGCCGTCGAGGTCGGCCGCGGTGCCGCACGTCGAGCCGTGGACGCTCTCGTAGCGCCACAGTTCCTTGCCGCTGCGGTCGAGCGCGTAGAAGTGCCACGACTCTGTGCCGACGATGATCGCCTTCCTGCCACTGCCGTCGAGATCGGCAGCGAAGACGACCGACACGACCGGGCTGCGTTTGTAGTAAGGAAACTCGTGCGACCAGAGCTTCCGGCCGTTCGCGTCGAGCAGGTGAACCTTGCCGTCCGCGCAGCCCACGACGACGCCAAAATCGCCGGCCCACACCGCCTTGACCGCCTTCGACGCCTTGAACTCCCACCGCAGCTTCCCGTCCGGACCGATGCAGCACACGCGCCCGTCTGCGCCGCCCGCGATCGTCTCCGCTCTCTTGTCGCCGTCCAAATCCGCTGCTGACAGACAGGTGAACGAACCGCCGAACGTCCAGCGCACCGGCAGCGCCGGCACCTGAGCTGTCGCCGCACTCGCGCTCGCCACAGCAGGCACGGCTGGCGGCAGGGAGAGCAAAACTGTGCGGGAGATGTTCTTCAGCACTATCTCTTGCCGACCCGGCGCCACGGCTTGCGGAGCGCGAGCGAAGAATTCCACGTTCACGCGGCTGTGCGACTCCACGACGGCGCGCGCTTCGTCCGCGTCGCACTCGACGTTGACCGGCGCATCGGCCCGGAAAAGCGTGCGGCCATCGGCAACGAGGATCGTGACCTTGGCCAACGAGAAGCCGCGTGGCCGCAGCACGTAGATCGCGGCGTCGGTCTCGATACCGGGCGCGACGACGATGCGTTTGCCATCGGTCACACCGACCAGAGCGGTCTCGTCGCCGACTCTGACAAGCACGCTCGTGTCGGAGGCCCGCACGGATGTGAACGCGAACGCGCCGAAGACATTCAGGAAGTGATGGCTCTCACCAAGCTTCATCGCGCGGCCGGCGATTTGCTGGAGGATGCGGACCACCGGCGCGGCGTTGGTATAGCCGTTCCAGTTCTTGCCGAGCGACTCGTCGTCGGTGAGCTTCAGCCGCGCGCCGTCGAGGTTGTCGAGCACGAAGCGCTCGCCCTTTTGCTCAAGCGTGAAGCGGTTACGCTCGATGCGCGGCTCTCCGAGCGTGTGCCAGACCGTCCGGAACGAATACTCGCCTGCCGTCCGCGCCTTCAACGAATCAATCGCCACGAAGCAGCCGCCTTTGAGCCAGACCAGATTGCGCGACCAATCGGCGTCGCCATAGCCGCGCACCGTGCTGCGCACGAGGCCGGCGCGCGGCAGATCCGCGTGCGCCTCCAACGCGCAGAACGGCGGCAGCGTGCTGGACTGGCCGTCGCGGAAGACCAGCACGGAGGTGTGGAACTTCGGCAGCGCCTTGATGTAGTCGCCGTCGGCGAACCATTCGCGCCCCCGGTCGCTGTAACGGATGAGCGCGTTGCCGTCGTAGTGACGGTGACCGCCGCAGCCGATGCCGTCGAGCAACAGATACGGCGCGCGTTCGTCGAAGCTGCCGCGGAAGGAAACCTTCTCGTAGGCCTGCTCGACGGGCGCGAGCCAGAGTTTATCCACACCGTTCGTCGCGGGCGGCGCCCAGTAGTCATAGAACCGGCGCTCCATCGGGAACACGCGCGTGCCGTCGAACCCTTTGGGCATGATCGCCTGTGGACTGCCGGTTTCATGCTCGTTCATCGTGACGCGCGCCCACGGCTGCACGGGCCGCTCTTTTTCGACGGCCCAGCGATACGCCGGCTCGCCAAAATACCACGCACCGATTTTCCACAAAGGCACCTCCGAGGCCCAGCCGCGCCAGCCGCCCACGTCGCCGAACGCCGACTGGAAGCCGAGGTTGTCCATCGTGGCAACGGCCAGATCGAGTGTGCGGCGCGCGTTGCCGTTGGCGAAGTAGGTATGGTCGGGCCGCGCGAGCGCGTAGCGCATCAGGTGGCCGACGGTCAGCCACTGGTAGCCGTTGGAGTCTTCCTGCGCTTTGAAACTGACCGCCTGCGCCTGAAAGCACGCATCGGCCGCGGCAAGCCATCGTGCAGCCTCGACGACGCGGTAGTATTTGCCGAAGTAGTCGGCGGCGAAGAACAGGCCGAGAGCTGGAAACGTGTTGTGGTTATGACGGACGTGCTGTCGTTGGAAGCCGCCGAACGTTCCCAGATAACAGGCGTATTCGGCGATGATGCCCGTGACCTCCAGCCGCTCCGCCTCGGTGAACACCTGGCTCTCCTCGACGAGGTCCCACGCGGCGATCACCTGCATCGAGTTGAAGTCCGCGTCCATGCCCCACGGCCCGCCGTAGGTCGCCGGCTTCGAGCG
>JACRKA010000207.1 GCA_016219905.1 Verrucomicrobiota bacterium | reverse complement strand
CTCAACATCCCATGAAACAAAAACACTCCAGCATCGTCATCGTCGGCTCCGTCGCCCTCGACAGCATCCAGACCCCTGTGGAAAGCCACCGCGACCTGCTCGGCGGCTCCGCCAGTTACGCCAGCGTTGCCGCCAGTTTCTTCGCGCCTGTGAAGATGGTCGGCGTCGTCGGCACCGACTTCCCGAAGAAATGCGTCCAGCTCTTCCGAAAGCGCGGCATTGACCTCGCCGGGCTTCAGGTGGCCGAGGGCAAGACGTTCCGCTGGGCGGGCGTCTATGAGTGGGACTACAACACCCGCCGCACGCTCTCGACCGACCTCAACGTCTTCGAGCAGTTCAACCCCACCCTGCCCGCCGACTACTGCGACGCGCCGTTCGTCCTGCTCGGCAACATCCACCCCGCCCTCCAGCACTGCGTGCTCGATCAAGTCCGAAAGCCGAAGTTCATCCTCTGCGACACGATGAATCTCTGGATCGAGACCGCGAAGCCGGAACTGCTGCGGCTGCTCAAGCGCGTGGACGCGCTCTGCCTCAACGACAGCGAGGCCCGCGAGCTGACCGGCCTGACAAGCCTCGTCAAGGCCGGCCGCGCCATCCTCAAGCTGGGCCCGCGCTACGCCGTCATCAAGAAAGGTGAACACGGCGCGCTGCTGTTCAGCAATGGCGACTTCTTCAGCGCCCCGGCGTATCCGCTGGAGGACATCCACGACCCGACGGGCGCGGGCGACTGCTTCGCCGGCGCGCTCATCGGCCACGTCGCGCAAGGCGGCAGTGTGACGACCGCCGCGTTGCGGCGCGCGATCATCTACGGCAGCGTCGTGGCGAGCTACAATGTGGAGAGCTTCAGCCTCAAGCGGCTGGAGGCGCTGACGCCGCGGGACATTGCGCGGCGCTATCAGGAATTCATCCGCCTCAGCCGTTTCCACGCACCGTAGGTTGCGGGACGCTTGCGCGATCCGCCATTCGACTTCGCTATTCGGAGGCCGCCGCTACAGCGCCCGCCCGCCGGGACGTTCTGTTTGCCTTGGCCGGCCCGATCCTGAGACCCCGCAGCCGCCCACCGATGCGATGGGCAAACGAATCGCCCCGCCTTTCTGCCTTGTCATGACTCCCCTGTCTGTGCGACGAATCCGCCGGTCAAGCTACAAGGTTCGGCGTCGGCCCGCGCATCATGTTTAAGAAGATAGCTATTCAGATCATCATGCCAGCGCTCGTAGTATTGATCGGGCTTGCTATACTGTCCGTGTTCATCGGGCAATTCATTCCGACCTCGGATGATGCCGAGGAAGCTCAGAAGGTGACGGATGCGATAGAGGCCAAATACCTTTTCCGCGTGATGAGCGCACATAATCCAGGGCCAGCGGTTTACTGCAGGCCGCATCGTGCATACTCCGAAATTGTGGTTTACGGGGACTACTCTCGCTCTGAGCAGGATGAGATTTGCGCCGTTGTCCGTGCAGTGCGCCGAGAGGGAGCGAAGAAACCCATTCATCTCTATGTTTATCCGCGCGAACTCGATCGCACAGGCTTGATGAGGAAAGAAATCTTCGAGTGAAACAGATCGAACTCGATGTCGGCTTCTCAAGATGCGTGGTAGTTGGCACCGGCCTTTTGAGCACCGTGCGCTTGCAGGGCGGGCGGGGATAAGGCAGGCTGCGTAGCGTGAGCGAACGAATTGGAATTGCCATTGCAGGCCTCAACGGCGCGGTCGCCTCGACCGTGGTCGCGGGCGTTGAACTCATCCGCCGCGGCCTTGCCGAGCCGGTCGGCCTGCTGACCGAAGACCCCGCCGTCCGAAAACTCGCCTCGCTTGCGTCGCTCGATGACTTTGTCTTCGCCGGCTGGGACCCGCGTCTCGAAACGGAGCTTCAAGCTGCCACGCGCAACGACGTGGTCGGCACGGTCCAACTCAAGCCGGTCGCTCCCGCGCTTCGCAAGCTCCGCGCCTGGCCCGCGCGCTGGAGTGCTGCCGCTGTCCGGCGCGACATCGCCGCGTTTCAGTGCAAGCATCGGCTGGCCCGCGTCATTGTCATCGCCCTCACGCCCACGGAGCCGGTCGGCCGGCCCGGCCCGTCCGCCATCTATGCCCGCGGCGCCATCGAGGCGGGCTGCCCGTTCATCAACTTCACGCCCAACGTGGCCGACGAACTGCCCGCGCTGCGCGCGCTGGCCGGGAAGCGCGGCGTGCCGTTGGCCGGCAAGGACGGCAAGACCGGCCAGACGATGATGAAGAGCGTGCTGGCGCCGGCGTTCCGCTCGCGCGGCCTGCGCGTGGAGGGCTGGTTCTCGACCAACCTGCTCGGCAACGAGGACGGACGCACGTTGAACGACCCCGCCGCGCACCGCGCCAAGGAGAAGTGCAAGAGCGACCTGCTCGACCAGATGCTCGGCTATCCGGTAAAGCCGCATACGGTGCAGATCAACTATTACCCGCCGCGCGGCGACAACAAGGAGGCGTGGGACAACATTGACCTCGTCGGCTTCCTCGGGAAGCGGATGGCGCTGAAGATCAACTTCCTCTGCCGCGATTCCATCCTCGCCGCCCCGCTGGTGATTGACCTGGTGCGGTGGATGGACCTCGCCGCCCGCCGCGGCGCGCGCGGCCCGCAGGAATGGCTCGGGTTCTACTTCAAGGCCCCCTACTCCACCGGCAAGCAGCCCGTGGAGAATGGGTTGATGGAGCAATACCGGGCGCTGCTTGAGCATGTGAGGCGGTTCGTCAGATAGCCACAAGGTGGGCCGGGCCGCCGGCACGGCCAGTCATTCAGGATCGCCGCGCGGGAAAAGCGGCAGAGGACTGCCGCAGTCCAAGACGCTACCGCGTAGTTGAAAGCCCCTCATCCCAGCG
>JACRKA010000206.1 GCA_016219905.1 Verrucomicrobiota bacterium | reverse complement strand
TCTCGTTGCGTTGAAATGGAATGGGTTCAAACGGCCACCGGCTGCGGCGCCGGGGGCGCGGCAGGTTGCACGCCGAGCTTGCAGCGTTCAAGCAAAACCGGGATGGCGGCTTCCCAATGCGGGGCCATGAGGTGGACGCCGGAGACGCCGGGCGTGGCGCGGCAGAACTCGATGATCTCCTGCGCGATGGCGAGACCCTCCTCCTCCTTGCTCGCGGCGGCTTCGAGCCGCTTCGGGAACTCCGGCGCGACCCTGATGCCGGGGACTTTGCCGAGGAATTCGTAGGCCTTGGCGGACTTCATGGGCATGATGCCGGCGAGGATTTTCGCCTTCTCGGTCAGGCCGTGGTCGCGGGCGACCTTCATGAATTCCGCGAACCGCTTGAGATCGAACACGACCTGCGTCTGCACGAAGTCGGCGCCGGCGCGGACCTTCTTCAAGACGCGCATGACCTGGCCGAGGATCGGGTCGGCGGTCGGGTGCGCGGCGCAGCCGATGAAAAGCTTCGGCTTGAACGGCTCGGCCTTGGCGCTGTCGCGGATGTCCACGCCGGAGGCGAGTTTGCCCTCGGCGCGCATCCGGTGGAGCATGGCGGTCAACTGGATCGCGTCAATGTCATGGACCGGCTTCGCGCCGGGATGGTCGCCGATGGTGACGAAGTCGCCGGTGACGGCGAAGACGTTGCGGACGCCGAACGCGTAGGCGCCGAGCAGGTCGGCCTGGAGCGCGAGGCGGTTGCGGTCGCGGCAGGCGAGCTGGAAGATCGGCTCGACGCCGTTCTGCGCGAGCAACGCGCAGACGGTCCACGAGGGCATTTTCACCGAGGCGGAGGCGTTGTCGGTGACGTTGACGGCGTGAACCTTGCCGCGCAGCGCGGTGATGCGTTTCTGGATCGAACCGAAATCCGGCACGCGCGGCGGGACGATCTCGGCGGTGACGACAAACTGCCCGGCGCGCAGCGCGTTCTCCAGTATCGTGCCGGCGCGGGGTTCGGTGGCCGGCGCGGCAGTCTGCGGCATCCAGCAACCTTTGGGATGGCCGTCAAGGCTGATGATGCCTTTGACGACGTTGAGCCACGCGGGCGTGCCTTCGAGCCGCCAGTCAATCGGCGGCTGGATTTTCATCACGCGCTCGATCTGGTCGCGGCGCTCGGCGGAATTCCAGACCTGGTCCCAGACGCAGCGGTGGCCGGGAATGACCTCGCACATGCCCTCGTGGCTGCCGCCGCACGGGCCGTTGCGGAGGCTCTTGGGGCAGCGCATCGGACAGTGAAGCTGGCAGGTGCGGACGATGCACTGGCCGCACATGGAACAGTTGAAGATCGGCTGCTTCACGCACCGCTCCATGAAACCGATGGTCCGTGAGAACCATCCCTGCGAACGATAGAACTTGAACATGGCTTGAAGTTTCCCCGATTACCGCACCACACCCTACGCGGACCGGCTGCGGGCGTATTGTGTTTTCGGCGGAAAGTTTTGTAGTCTGGTGCTTCGGAAGGCGGGGCGCCCGCGGCTGCCGTTGCCAGATGGCGCGTTCGCGCCGGGAAAAGCGCCGTTTCCGCAATCACTTCGCCGGCGCCTGCACCATGCCGGCGCCGCCGCGTTCGGGCGGGAGTTCCAAGTGGAGGACGTTCTGTTTCAGCCAATCCGCCGCGCCCCAACTCGTCGTCGCGCCGGTGGAGATGCCGGCGGCCAGCGCGCCGGAGGTGATGGCGGTGGCCTGCGAGGTGCCGTCGCCCTCGACGATGGAGTCCTTGCCGTAAGCGGACTGGATGCCGACGCCCGGCGCGGCCACGTCGAGGCCCTGGCCGGAGTTCGAGTAATACGCCTGCTGCAACTTCGCGTCCACGCCGCCGACGGAGACGACGGAGGAAATCGCCGCGGGGTATTCGAGGAGATTGCTGGTCGCGTCATTGCCCGCCGCGCCGACCACGACCGCGCCCTTGCCCTGAGCGTAGGCCACCGCGTCGCGCACCGCCTGCGAGTCGCCGTAGGAGCCGAGGCTGATGTTGATGACCTTCGCGCCGGCGTCGGCCGCCTGCACGATGCCCTCGGCCAGCTTGAAGCTGCTGCTGTAGCCATCGCCGTCGGCCACGCGCACGTCGAGGATGTGCGCCGCCGGCGCGACGCCCGGTGCGTCCGAATCCTGTCCGGCGATGAGGCTGGCCATCGCCGTGCCGTGGCCGTCAAACGGCTTGCCGTCATTCACCAGGTCGTAGTGCGTGATCTGCCCGTTGTCGAACGTGGGATGGTTCTCCACGCCGGTGTCCACGACCGCCACCGTCACGCCCTGACCCCACGATGAACGGTCGCCGGTGGCGTGGATGGCGCGCAGGAAACCGTTGCCGTTGAAGGACGCGCTGCCCGCGCCGGCGGGGCGGTCTTCCTGTTGCAAAAAATCGGGGATCCTGACGATGTAGTTGCCGCCGATGTCGTCGAGCGCGTCCGGGTCCTCCGCGACCGCGTCGCGCAATTGCTCCAGCCGGTCGTAGCCGACCCGCATGGCCCGCAACCCATCCAGCCGGCCGAGCACCCGCAGCCCGTGGCGTTGCGCCCGTTTCAGGAACGCGTTCATCGCCTCCGCCGACTTGAACTTCAGCAGCGCCTCGCCTTCCTTCCCGCCCGCCGCCTCGACGCGATGGCGCAGACGTTTCAGCAAACTGTCCTTGTCGTCCTGCCACGCTGTGGCGCCGGATGGAGGCTGGGATTTCGGAGTCGCGGCAAATTGACCCCGCGTTTCGATGGATTGTGTGGAATCAACTGTCCGCTGGCGCTCCAGCCAGACAAGCCCCAGCGCCACGAGCGCCAGACTCGCAGCCAACCACAACCGCGCAGGTCGGAGTTGGTTCATGCCGTTCAGTGCGGCCAATCTAGCTGGTTTGACTCGCCAATCAAACCGTTCTTTCGGTCCTCACCGAAGATCGCCACACGCGACCGGCTGCCTGGCCCATCGCATCACTGGTTGTAACGCTGCTTGTATTCCTTCCGCAGCGCCTCGACCTCGTCGGGCTTCAGCCCCTTCAGCCAGACATGCTCGTCGGCGGTCAGCATCTGCTGGACCTTCGCCTCGTATTTCTTCTTCAACTCCGGCCTCTTCGCTGCGGCGGTCTTGACGACGGCCGGCAGGAACTTCATGTAGAAATGCTTCGCCACTTCATACATGCCGTGCCAGTGCGTGTAGTCCGGCCCCATCATGCTCGCGCCGTGGCGCGCGCGGCGGCCTTCGTGGTGCCAGAGTTCGTAGAAGATCCACTGCACCTCGTGCTCGAACGGCGCCTTCGGGTTGAGCACGCCGTCGCTTTGCAGGTCGTTCATGAGCGCCTGGGCCGGCTTGGCGAACTTGTCGTTGTAGAGCACCACCAGGTCGTCGAACTGCTTGTAGAAGTTGTCCACGTGCGTCGTGTTGTGGCAGTTGAGGCAGACGCCCTTCATCTTGTCGCGCCGGTCCTGCCACGTCAGGATCGTTCTCACCTGGCGCGGCACCGTCTTCGTCACCAGCTTCTCGTTCTCGACGACCTTCTCCGCCGTCGGCACCGTGTCACCGATCTTCGGCAGCGCCTTGCTCTCGGGGTAATCCTCCTTGAAGCCGTCCTCGTAGATGATGAGGTTGAGCTTGCTGCTCACAACGGGCCGCAGCGTCCAACTGATCCGCTCGCCGATGTCGTGGCTGTTGCCGTGCGCCTTGCCCTCCGGGGTGCTGTAGCTGCCGATGTGGCACGTCGCGCACGTCGGCGCGGCGGAATAATCCTTGCCGAGCACCCAGTCGCCCTCCTTGTCCAGCGCCATCTTATCGCGGTTGGCGTAGAACGCGATGCCGTGCTTGCTCTCGTCGTAAATCTCCTTCTGCGGATGATCGGGGCCGAGGTGGCACTTGCCGCAGTTCTCCGGCGCGCGCGCGAGCTTCGCCTGGAACGCGTGGCGTGAATGGCACGCGTTGCAGGAACCTTTCGAGCCGTCGGGATTCAACCGGCCAATGCCGCTGTTGGGCCAGGTCATCGGGTCGAGCACCGGCTTGTTCTCCTTGCCGGTGCGCAGGACGCGGCCCTGCTCGTCGCGCTTGAACTTCACGATCGCGCCGTGGCACTGCCAGCAGCCGTTGACCGCGTCGGCGATGTTGCCAGGCTTGCCGGCGGCTTTCTCCGCCAGCACGTTGTCGAGACTCGCGAGAATCTCGCCAGCCTTTGCGTGATGGCTGCGCGAGAACTCCTTGTATTCCTGGTCGTGGCACTGCGAGCAATCCTTCGGCGTCAACAGCATCGTGACCCACGTCCCCTCGTGCAGCCACGAGCGCTCCTCGCCCTGCTTGCCGGTGTGGCACTCGGCGCACCCGATGCCCATCAGGCCGTGGCGCGACTTCTCCCACTCCATCACCAGCGCTGGGGATTGTTTGCGGTGGCAGTCCACGCAAGCTTTGCTAGCGTCGCTCTTGGCAGGCGTTGCGGGTTTGTCGGCGGCGCACGCCGGAAGAATCACAGCCAGCAGGCACAACAGACCGGTGGCGACTTGGGGATGGGTCATCGCTTTCATGTGGTTTTCTCTCCTGGCCGCGCAGGCTACCACAAACCGCTTCGGCGTTGTTGACCTAAATCAATCTCAACCAACAAATCGGCCAACATGTCTGCCGAGTTACTCGTCGCGGATGGGGACGCCCGTCAGGTTCTCCATGCGGTCAAGAAACCGGCGCATCTCGCTGGCTGGCTCCATGTCCTTGTCGAGCTTGAGCAACTCCTTGCCTTGGGCGTCGCGGAGAATGTAGAGGACGATGGGCGCCCTGGTGTCCAGCGGTCTCGTCTTATATCGGGACCGGCCGACCGCCTCCATGTCCACGAACTCCTGGCGAACGTCCCTGCGCGTGACTTTCTTCACGTCGCTGAGAAAAATCCGCTGGTGGCCAAAGGCCTGCGTGACCCGGATGAGGTTCCTGTCGCAGCGCACGGTGCGGCCGTGGTTCTGGATCGCCGTGCGGCCCATGAAGGCCATCCATGCCACGCCCAGCGCCATCGCGCTATATCTCTTCCATGCCGGCGTTTCCTTCGGCGCGAAGAAAGCCGGCACGACCAGCAGCAATCCGAAAAGCAGCCCCCAGAAAACATTGGCCTTCCAGGATTCGCTCGGCTCGCGCATTTCAATGGGGCGGCCGTCATCGTCATGGCGCGGGCGCGGGGCGGACGGCTGCGGGTTCGGCGCGGCGCGTTCAAACTGGGCCGCCATGCGTGCGGCCATCTCCGGCATCTTCGGTTCTTCAACCCGCATCAGAAACAGCATGGTTCCTGCGAGAAAGAGCGAGAAGAAGCCAAGCACGGCGGCGCCTCCCCACAGTTCGGCAAAGCTGTCCGGCCGCATTTCAGCGCGGGTGCGCGGATTCACGTAGAGGGGCAGCGTCTGCGATTGCACGAGATCCTTGAAGCCCTCCTCCTTCTTCACCTCCTGGCGGACCTTTTCGCCCCGCCAGGACAGTTCGAGCGTCACCGAGTCATCCCGCGAAGCATCCACCACCCGCGCCTCCACGCGTGTCCAGGTCGCCTGCACATCACGGCTCTTGGCCGCCACCTTCCACGTGAACCAGAGAAGGATCAGCAGGAACGGAAGCACGCCGAAAAGGGCGATCAGCTTTGGAACGGATGAGAACAGGCCGGCGTCATTCATGATGCGCCCATCATATCACAGACCCTCTGGTTGGACTGCACTCATGCCGCCAACGAAGCCGGCGAGGCGAAACCGGGCGCTGCGGTGGAGATTGTGATTGCGTGAAGAGGAATGGAACGCTGACTCAGCGGGTTCTGTTGGAGTTCGCCCGTTGGTGTCCCGCCTTCAGGCGGTGCTGTTTTCGTCGTCGTCACGAAACGAAGCCGGCTGAAGCCGGGACACCAACTTTCCCGTCGCACCACAGGCTTCAGCTCAGAATCCCGCCCTGGCTCGCGTTGGTGACGAGCTTCTGGTAACGGGCGAGCCAGCCGCCGAGATTGCGCTTCACGGGCTGCCCTCCGGCTTGATCGGCAGGTGGCGCAGTCGGATGTGACGCTCATCAATTACAACCAACGTGTTCGCCTGCGTCTGGAAAAGTAATTGCGAGAAGTCGAGGTCTTGCGTGATCACGACGGCGTGATGTTCCCGCGCCCACGCCAGCAGGTCGGAGTCCGCAGCAGTCGCCGGACCGACATCTTTCCAGTGACTGGCCTGCCAGCCCGCCTTGGACAGAATACCCAACCACTCGGGGCTGAGATTCATGTCCACGAGGATTCTCATGCGGTGGGAACGCACAGTTCTTCGTCATCAACCCGCAGCGCGGCGTAACTGATGCAAGCGTTGATGTCAGCCGGCTCAAGATATGGATACGCGGTGAGGATACGCTGAGCCGTGTGGCCGGCGGCGAGCAAACGCAGCACGCTAGCAACGGTGACGCGCATACCGCGGATGCAAGGTTTGCCGGACATGACCGCCGGATTCACTGTGATTCGATCAAGCTCGTCCATACAGCGGGAAACTAGCATCGGGAGGCCCGACATGACGAGCTTTTTGCGGTCGCGAGAAGCGACTCCGGTCATCCCAAAATTCCGCCCTGGCTCGCGTTGGTGACGAGCTTCTGGTAATGCGCCAGCCAGCCGCCGTGGTCGCGCTTCACGGGCTTCCATGTCTCCTTGCGCTCGGAGTTGCGGTTTCGCGCAGTGGTGTGATGGAACGAGCTGTGTCGTCAAGCGCGCTGCCGTTCGCGGCACCGGCTGAAACACTGAATTCGCTTTGTCTGGCCAGACACGCGCCCATTGTGTTGCGGGCAACCGTAGCCTGCGCTTCAGCCCACGTGATGGTTTCCTGGATCGCCAGCCAGCGGCGGCGCGGATCCCAATGTCGTTCGCGACGCTCTTCTTCCAAATGTTTCTCCGACTCACTCATGGCGTTTCCGTTTCAGCGCCTCAGTCAATACCCGGACACGGTCAGGTTTGCGTTCGCCTTCGTCAAGGGCGAGCTGGCAGGCGAGCATGTCTTCATCGCAGAGGCCACGATAGCGAACGCCAGCGGCGGTATGCTCTTCGAGCGCGCGTTCGGCCGCCACGCGCCATTCGCCAAGACCGCGAACGGCCCGGAAGATGTCAATGGCGCCGTGGGGACTCGTCAGACAAAACACCGCCTGTGAGCGGAGCCAGCCGGCTGGCCGCTGCGCGACGGGACGCCAATCGCTGTCGGAGGCGCCCCATTCGGCTTCCAACTCAGCCAGCGCCCGCTCGCATTGATCCAGATTTTGCGCTGTGTCTTCGACCCAGAGACCCACGTCGAACGTCAACACCGGCTTGTGTCGCAGCAGAAAGTTCATCCCGCCGATCAACAGCCAAGCCACCCTGTGCCGGTTGAAGGTTTCCAGAATGCGATCCACGTTCATGCGCCGATGCTGCGCTTCCGTTTGCTTTCGAGCAATGCTGCAACGCCGGCGACGGTGGATATGGAAACCGCACAACCTCAGCCCAAAATCCCGCCCTGACTCGCGTTGGTGACGAGCTTTTGGTAGCGGGCGAGCCAGCCGCCGAGGTCGCGTTTCACCGGCTTCCACGTCTTCTTGCGCTCGGCCAGTTCGGCTTCGGGGACGCAGATGTCTATGCGGCGGTTCGGGAAATCAATGCGGATGCGGTCGCCTTCCTTCAAAAGACCGATGGGGCCGCCTTCCTCCGCTTCCGGCGAGACGTGGCCGATGCACGCCCCCGCCGTGCCGCCGCTGAAACGGCCATCCGTTACCAGCGCGACCTTGTCGCCGAGGCCCATGCCGGCGATGTAGCTGGTCGGCGAGAGCATCTCCTGCATGCCGGGACCGCCGCGCGGGCCTTCGTTGCGGATGATGACCACGTCGCCGGCCTTGACCTTGCCGGCGAGAATGCCGGCGCAGGCGTCGTCCTGGCTCTCGAAGATGACGCACGGACCCTCGAACACGAATCCGGGGCCGCAGTTCTTCTTGAACTCGTCGCTGATGCCGGCGGTCTTGACGACGCTGCCTTCGGGCGCGAGTTGGCCGTAGAGGATCGCGAGGCCGCCGTCGGTCGTGTAGGCGGTGGCTTTGGTGCGGATGCAGTCGTTGGCGTCGAACCTGAAGGCCGGATCGTAGGGCATGAGGCCGCTGGGCTGCGCTTCCTTGATCTGCGCCTCGCGGTATTCGTGATAGGCCCTGGTGATCTCCCAACCGCGCAGCCGGCCGGTGCGGACGAGGCAGCACACTTTCTTTTCCCCGCCCTTGGCGTATTGCCACATCACGAGCACGGGCGTGCCTTTGAGCTGGCCGAGTTCGGCGCGGACGAGACCTTTGAACTCAGCGAACTTGGCTTTGAGACCGGCCTCGATCTCCGCCGGGCCTTTCCACGTGGTCGTGTCGTTCACCTGAAACTCCGCATCGCCCGCAAACAGCGACGCCGCTGCGGCCGCATCGCTCGCGTTGAACGCGGCGGCCAGCCGCCAGAGCGTGATGGCGCGTGTGTCGGCGGGGAAAAACAGCATCGGCTTGGGCACGAGGTTGCCGCTGGCGCTGCGAGCGGCGGGGCCGAGCTTATCGTTCGGGTCCACGACGATGGCCGACGCGCCGGAAATACGCGCGGCCTTTGCCCACGGCGTGCATTTCTCGGAGCGCGCGTCCCATTCGTCAATGTTCTCGCCGAGGGTCCTGCCGGTGACGGTCTTGCAGTTGAGGTTCAGCACGCCCATGCGTTTCAGTTCGCCGAGAATCGTGTGGATGCCGCCGGCGCGATGCACGTCCTGCACGTGGTAGGCCGATGACGGCGAGACTTTGCACAGGCACGGGATGCGGCGGGAGATTTCGTCAATGCGCTTGATGTCATAAGGAATGCCCGCCTCGCGCGCGATGGCCAGCGTGTGAAGGATCGTGTTCGTGGAGCCGCCCATCGCGACGTCCAGCATGAGCGCGTTGTCGAACGCTTCGACGGTGGCGATGTCGCGGGGCTTGAGGTCGTGCTCGACGAGCTTGACGATGGCGCGGGCGGCGCGTTCGTAGAGAGCCTCGCGTTCCTTCGAGACGGCCAGCACGGTGCCGTTGCCGGGCAACGCCATGCCGAGCGCCTCGCAGAGGCAGTTCATCGAGTTCGCCGTGAACATGCCGGAGCACGAGCCGCACGTCGGGCAGGCGCTCTGTTCAAGCTTCTTCAACTGCTCCTCGGTGATTTTGCCCGCCTTCAGCTCCCCGACGCCTTTGAAGACGGAGATGAGATCAGATTTCTCGGATGCCGGCTGGAGGTAGCTGGCAAGGTCTTCGTGGGTCGCCTTCTGCTCGGCGATGCCCGCGGCCATCGGCCCGCCGCTGACGAAGACGGTCGGGATGTTGACGCGCATGGCGCCCATCAACATGCCGGGCACGATCTTGTCGCAGTTCGGGATGCAGACCATGCCGTCGAAGCAATGCGCCTTGAGCATGGTCTCGACGCAGTCGGCGATCAGCTCGCGCGACGGCAGCGAATAGAGCATGCCGCCGTGGCCCATCGCGATGCCGTCGTCCACGCCGATGGTGTTGAAGACGAACGGCACGCCGCCGGCCTCGCGCACGAGGCGTTTGACGAGCGCGCCGACCTCGTTGAGGTGGGCGTGGCCGGGAATGCAGTCGGTGTAGCTGTTGCAAATGGCGACGAACGGCTTCTCGAAGTCCGCGTCGGATTCGATGGAGCCGGTGGCGCGCAACAGTGAGCGGTGCGGCGCGCGTTCAAAGCCTTTCTTGATGATGTCGGAGCGCATGGTCGTGAGTTCTTTCGCTGAGATTCCGCCGCCAGACTCGCCACAGATTTGCCCAAAGTCAAGGGCCTCAACGGTGGCGCCTCCGCCGTGGGCTGTCGCAGACTTCGCACTTGCGTTGGCCATCGGTCGCGCCTACGTTGCGCGCGTCGTCATTCAAAACCCATCCATGAAGGAGGACACATGAGCATCGCACTGCCCCCGCTGCCCTACGCCGAAGACGCGCTGGAGCCGCACTATTCCGCCAAGACCATCAGCTTCCACTACGGCAAGCACCACAAAGCCTACGTGGACAACATCAACAAACTCATCGCCGGCACCGACTGCGAGAACAAGACGCTGGAGGAGATCATCCTCAAGTCGGCCGCCGACGCCACGAAGACCGGCTGGTTCAACAACGCCGCGCAGGTCTGGAACCACTCGTTCTTCTGGAACTGCATGAAGAAAGGCGGCGGCGGCAAACCCTCCGGCGACGTCGCGAAGAAGCTGGACGCGGCGTTCGGCAGCTACGAGAAGTTCGTCGAGCAGTTCAAGACCGCGGCCGTCACGCGTTTCGGCAGCGGCTGGGGCTGGCTGGTGCTCGAGAACAACGCGCTGAAGATCGTCAGCACGCCCAACGCCGAGACGCCGGTCACCAAGGGCCAGGTCCCGTTGCTCACCGTGGACGTCTGGGAGCACGCCTACTACCTCGACTACCAGAACCGCCGGCCCGACTTCGTCCAGACGTTCCTCGACAAGCTGGTCAACTGGGACTTCGTCGCCGCGAACCTGTCGAAGGCGAAGTGGAAATAGCTGCGTGATCGCCAGCCGCCGTCAGTTCGCCTGGCGGATGCGGTAGAGCTTCGAGAACGTGCGGATGATGGCGCTGTCGCGGACGACCGCAGGCGTCGCCAGCGTCATCTCGTCGAGGCGGCTGCTGCCGAGCACCTTGAACTCCGGCCCCGCCTGCACCGCGAACGTCTCGCCGTCCTCGCTCAGGCAAAAGATTTTCCCGTCGCACATCCACGGCGACGCAGTGAACGCGCTCGCACCGGGACTGAGCCGCTGTCGCGTGTAGGCCGGCCGCCCCGTGCGCGCGTCGTAGCAGGAAAGGAAGCCCCTGTCGTAGAGCACGTAGAGGTGATCGCCGTGGAGCAGCGGCGATGGATTGTAGGGGCCGCCCTTGCGGTCGCACCACGCGATGAACTTGTTGCCCGTCTCGTCGTCCTTCAACGAAATGTCACCCGTCGCGCCGGGCCGGATGGCATACAACGGCCGCAGCGAGTCGCTCACGTAGCCGGAGCTGACGTAGAGCATCTCGCGGCTGGCGACCGGCGTCGGGATGGTGATGGTGGACATGCCGGAGAGTTCCCACAGCAACTTCCCCGCGAGGTCGTAGGAGCGGACTTTCTTGCGCCCCGGCGTGATGATCTCGGTGCGCTGCGCGTTCTCCCAGATGAAGGGCGTGGCCCAGTTGCTCGGCTCGTCGCGCTCCACGCGGCCGATCTGCTTGCCGGTCTGGGCGTCCAGCGCGACGATGAACGACGACTTGTCGTTGTCGTTGCAGTAATAGACGCGTCCGCCGTGCAGCACCGGCGACGCGGCCGGCCCCCAGCCCAGCCGCGTGGGATAGCTGTCCCACTTCTGCGCCCACAGCTCGCGGCCGTTCATGTCGTAGCAGAAGATGCCGATGTTGCCGAAGCACGCGATGACGCGCTCGCCGTCGGTCACCGGCGTCTCGGAGGCGTAGCTGTTCTTGCCGTGGATCGCGCCCGGCACCGGCCCGCGATACGCCACGCGCTCCCAGAGCACCTTGCCCGTCGCGAAGTCGAGACAATGAACCTGCCAGCGATGCTCGCCCTCGCCGCGCGCGCCCCAGAAGCCCCAGACATACAGCCCCTTTTTTGGCGGCTCCACTTCCTTCGCGCTCGCGGCGGAGGTCACGAAAACTTTGTCGCCCCAGACGATCGGTGACGACCACGACTTGCCGGGGATGGGCGTCACCCACGCGACATTCTGCGTCGCGCTCCAGTTCGCGGGCAGCTTCACGCCTTGTGCGACGCCGCTCGATCCCTCGCCGCGGAACTGCGGCCAGTTCTCCGTCACTTGGCCGGATGAACATGCCGCCGCGCCGGACAACAAGACCAACACCGCCAACAGTCGGGAGCGTCCCGGTTTCATCTCACTTGCCTCCGTTTCGGTTTTGCCGCCGGTAATCGCCTGGCGTGACACCGACGCGCTTCTGGAACACTTTCGTGAAGTAACTCTGGTCGCAGAACCCGCACTCCAGCGCCACCTGCACGAGGTTCTTGTCGGTGCGCACCAGCAGTTCGCGCGCGCGGTCCACGCGGTAGGCCGCGAGCAGGTCCTGAAAACTCTGGCCGGTCTTCTCCTTGATCAGCCGCGAGAAATGGCTCGGCGACAGGCCGGCGTGGCGCGCGACCTCGTCACGGGGGAGCTTGCGGTCGAGGTTGTCCTCGACGTAATCGAGCGCGTTGCCGAGCAGGACGGTGTGCGGGTAGCGCGTGTTGTCGTGGATGGCATCCAGCAGCCGCTCCAATGTGCTGACCAGCCACGAGGTCAGCGCCTCGTCGTCGCGGACCGTGTCGAGCCGCGACAGAAGCGCGTAGTTCATGCCGAGGATTGCCGACGGCTCGCCGCCGGCCTCCACCGCCGCGCGGCACATCATGATGACCAGTTCGAGGATCAGGCTCTTGCGCAGGTCGAGCCGGTCGCGGCCGTGGTGATAGATCGAGACGAGCACGCGGTTGATGACCTCGCGCGCGGCGGGCCGGTCGCCGCGCTTGATGGCCGCCAGCAGCGTCGGCTCCTCGCGCAGGTAAAGCTCGCGCAGGTCGTCGTGGCGGTAATTCTTCGACGCGTGGAGCGCCTCGGCCCGCTCGCGCTGCCGCTCCGACTCGATGTGGTGGAGCTTCAGCAGCGCGGGGTTCGTCAGGTTCCGCTCCTCCAGCAGCCGGAGCAGTTCGCGGCTGGCGGCGAGGATCGTCTCGCTGTGCGAGCGGCTCACGCCCTTGCCGCGCGGCCCTTCCAGCCGCACGCCGGCCGCCACCAGGCCGCCCTCGCAGACATTGTTGCGCATCAACGGCGCGGCCCACATCGCGAACCCGTCGTGGCAGCACAGGTCAATCGTCGGCTCGCCCCAGCGCAACGTCTCGTCCACCGCCTGCTTCAGCCGCGCCGGCATCGGCCCGCCGCAGGTGCACGGCGTCCGCGGTGGCCGGCCATGCACCGCCAGCCCGTCGCTGTTGACGCACACCAGCGCGAAGCCGAACCGCCGGCGATACTCGCGCGCGATGGCGGCGAACGTTTTCCTGTCGAGTGGCGCAGCCTTGCCCATGCGAGGCTTCTTTAGCTTCGCCGAAGGGCGAAAGCAAGCGCGCCAGCGGCCCGGCGGCCCGCTTGACTTTGAGGTGATGGCTGGTAGGTTTCGCGCCGTCGGGCGACCGACTCGTTGTGTGAAAGCGTTCCGCTCCATTTTCGGCCTGCTGATGATCGGCGCGTTGCTGGCGTTGATGTTTCATCAGCACGACTGCGACGCCGACTCGCATGAGCAGTGCCCCGCGACGGCGTGGCATGCGGGCGCTGTTCAGGCGGCGGCGTTGCCAGTGACTGTCCCCACCGCGCCGCAACTCGTCATTGCCGTCGTCCAGCCGTCTGTCGCTCCTCTTTCCGAAACGCGACCGCACTCGTTCCTGCCACGCGGTCCGCCGGTCGCTTCCTCCATCTGATCACCGCCAGAAGGTTTTGCCGGCGCCAACGGGCGCCGGGGCGTTCCTTTGGCGGCGATCCTCCCGTTTCCTGTTCTTGCCGTTCTTTGTCTTGTTGAACCCGTTGAAAGGAACTGACCGTGAAAACATCCCGATATCCGTTGATCGGCGGCATGGCGTTGGCGCTGGCCGTTGCGGCCGAGGCCGCCATTGAGCCGCCTGATTGGCAGCAGGTGCTGAAGGAACTCCGCGAGCTGCGGGAGGAGCAGAAATCCCTCCGTCAAACCGTCGCCGGGCAGCAGAAGACCATTGAAACGTTGCAGAGGCAGATCGCCGCGTCGGATGAAAAGCAGAAGCTCGCGGCCGAGGCCGCTGCCGCGCTGGCGCCCGCGCCCGGAGCGATGCCGGCGACTCCCGGTGCGCCGGGCGCGCAGGCCGACACCGCCGCAAAGGCGCTGGCCGCGCCCGGCGGCTCGCCGTTCCGCATCGGTGGCGGCCGGTCCTATATGGACATCAGCCTCGACGTGCTGGCTGCCGCGGCATGGACCTCGAAGCCGGATTCGGAGACGCGCAACCTCCAGTTCGGCGGGCATGATCCCCACGAGCGCGGGTTCACGCTGCAGAACGCGGAGCTGGCCTTGCAGGGCATCGTGGATCCCTATTTCCGGGGCGACGCGTTCATCATCATGCAAATTGACCGCGGTGAAACGATCGTGGAATTGGAGGAAGCCTACCTGACCACGCTCCAGATGCCGTGGAACCTGCAACTCAAGGGCGGCCAGTTCTTCACGGAGTTCGGCCGGCTCGGTTCGAGCATGCCGCACCCGCATACGTGGAGCTTTGCCGACCAGCCGGTCATCTGGGGCCGCATGTTCGGCCCCGACGGCCTGCGCAATCCCGGCGCGCGCGTGTCGTGGCTCGCGCCGACGCCGTTTTATCTCGAGCTGTTCGGCGCGGCGCAGAACGCGGAAGGCGGAACGGCGTCCAGCTTCCTCAACTCCCCCGGCGAGACGTTCGCGGGCAGGACGCTGACTGGTCGCAGCGTGCGCAACTGGTCGGACCTGCTCTACACGACGCGCGCCGCCGCGTCGTTCGACCTCGACGACGAGAACACGCTCTCGCTCGGCGCGTCGGCCGCGTTCGGCCCGAACTCGACCGGCGGTGACACGCGCACGGTCATCTACGGCGGCGACATTTACTGGAAATGGAAGCCGGTGCAGAACGACCACGGCTGGCCGTTCTTGAAGTGGACGACCGAGGCGCTCGGTCGCAGCTACGACGCGGCGGCGCAGTGGGACCCCGCCACCGGCGTGCCGTTGTTCCGCGACGAGACGCTGCACGACTGGGGCCTCTACAGCGAGATCGCGTGGGGCTTCGAGCGGCCGTGGATCGCGGCGGTCCGCGCGGACTATGCCAACGGCGGCGCTGGACACGACCCGCTACGCGACCGTCGCGTGCGGCTGTCGCCGAACATCACGTATTTCTTCAGCGAGTTCTCCAAGCTGCGGCTCCAATACAACGCGGACTGGGCCGCGCATCTGAACGACAACCTCGCCCACGCGGTGTTCCTGCAGTTCGAATACCTGATGGGCGCCCACGGCGCGCACAAGTTCTGAGGCGTGAAACGTAAAACGTGAAACGTGAGACGAAACAAATGAATCAGTGTCTGACATTCCTCCTGGCCATGCTGGCCCTCGGAACCGGCGCGGTAAACACAGCGGCGGCCGGCAAGCTCAACGTCGTTGCCACGCTCGAAGACCTCGCGTCCATCGCGCGGTTTGTTGGTGGCGACGACGTGACCGTTGCTGGCATCGCCCACGGCGGCCAGGACGCGCACTTCCTCGACGCGAAGCCGAGTTACCTGGTGAAGCTCAACCGCGCCGATGTCCTCATCGAGAACGGCGCGGAGTTGGAGGTGGGCTGGCTGCCGGTGCTGGTGGACGGCGCGCGCAACCGCCGCATCCTGCCCGGCGCGCCCGGCCGCGTGAACGCGATGGCCGGCATCGAGATGCTCGAGGTGCCGGCAACCCTCAGCCGCGCCGAGGGCGACGTGCATCCGCAGGGCAACCCGCACTTCACGCTCGACCCGGCCAACGGCAAGATCATCGCCGCGAGCATCTGCAACGCGTTCTGTGCCTGCGCGCCGGACCGCGCGGCGACGTTCCGCGCCAATCTCGCCGCATTCGACAAGCGGCTCGACGAGTCGCTCGCGCGCTGGACGGCGATGATGGCGCCGCTGAAAGGATTGAAGATCGTGACGTTTCACCGCAACTTCAGCTACTTCGCGCGGCGGTTCGGATTGCAGGCCGCGGGCACGCTCGAACCGAAGCCCGGCGTGCCGCCCTCGCCTGGCTATCTGGCGAACCTGATCGTGACGATGAAGACCGAGGGCGTGAAACTGATCCTCGCCGAGCCGTATCGGGACCTGAAGGTGGCGCAGTTCGCGGCGGAAAAGTCCGGCGCGAAAATGTTGGTCGCGCCGGCAGGCGTCGGCGGCAATGACGATAGCCGCGATTACTTCGCCTGCTTCGACTGGCTGCTCGGCCAGATTGTGAAGACCGTGGTTCCATGAACCAGAAAACACAGCCACTCATCGAAATGCACGGCTGCGCTTTCGGCTACGGCGGGCGCGCCATCGTCGAGGACGTCAATCTCGCCGTCGGCCAAGGTGACTTTGCCGCGGTCCTCGGCCCGAACGGCGGCGGCAAGACGACGCTGCTGCGCGGCCTGCTCGGCGTGCTCAAGCCGCTGCGCGGCGAGATGCGCCGCGCCAACGCGGACGGGCGGCCGTTGGCCTTCGGCTACGTGCCGCAACGCGAGGGCCTCGATCCCGTCTGGCCCGTCAGCGCGATGGAGATGACGTTGATGGGCGCCTATCGCCGCGCGCGGTGGCGGATGGGCCTGCCGCTGCCGCGCGCGGAACACGAGCGCGCCGTGTCGTGCCTCGCGCGCGTCGGCGCGGAGGCGTTGCAACACAAGCTTTTCTCCGAAATGTCCGGCGGCCAGAAACAGCGCGTGCTGGTGGCGCGCGCGTTGATGACGCAGCCGGACGTGCTGGTGCTCGACGAGCCGGCCAGCGGCTTCGACGTCGCCGCGCAGCAAGACCTGTTGGAGCTGCTGCGGGACATGCACCAGAAGGAGAACTTGACGGTTTTGATGGTGAGCCATCACTTCCACGGCCTGCAAAGCCTCGTCAACACGGTGACGTGGGTCCACGACGGCCACGTGGAGTCCGGGCCGGCGGAGACGATGCTGGCCCCGGCCAAAGTCCAGGAGGTCTTCTTCCCATGATCGAGACGCTCCGCGAAATCCTTGCGCCCGATTTCCTGCTGCACAACAGCGTCATGGCCAGCTTGGTGGTGGGGTTTGTCTGTCCGCTGGTCGGCATGTTCTTCGTGCTGCGACGCGCGGTGTTCCTCGGCGTGGCGCTGCCGCAGGTCTCCAGCGCCGGCATCGCGCTGGCGTTCTGGTTGCACGCGGTCGGCATCCACGTCCTCGGCCACGACGAGACCGAGCGCGGCACGGCGCTGGTCGGCTCGGCGGTGTTCACGGCGCTGGCGCTCGTGGCGCTGGCGTTGAGCGAGCGCCGCGGGCGCGGGCTGGTCGAGGGCCGCACGGGCGCGGTCTATGCGCTCGCGGCGGCGCTGGCGGTGCTGTTCACGGCGCGCAACCCGAGCGGCGAATCGCACGTCACGAGCCTGCTCAAGGGCGAGATCGTGGCGGTGGCCGACGCCGACTTGCGGTTGCTGACGCTGGTTTATGCGGTGGTCGTGTTGCTCGTAGTGGGAGCCCGCCGTCAACTGGTGCTGGTCTCCTTCGACCGTGACATGGCGGCAACGCTGATACGCCGGCCGTGGCTTTGGGACTTGCTGCTCTACGGCCTGTTTGGCCTGACGATATCCATCGGTGTCATGATCGTCGGCCCGCTGACGCTGTTCGGATTCCTCGTGCTGCCGGTGTTGGCAGTGCGGCCGTGGGCGCGCGGGCTGTTGACGCTCGCCATCGGCGCGTCGGTGCTCGGCGGCGCGACGGCGCTGGCAGGATTCGCCATCGCCTATCGGGTTGACCTGCCGGTCGGGCCGACCGACGTGGCGCTGGGGTTCGCGTTGTTTGCCGTCAGCACGGCGGCGCGACGGATTAGACGGTGCTAGTGCCCCCACGGCAATTGGGTCAATGAGGCGGAGTGGCCGCTTTCCTCAGATGGTCGAGAAACGCGCGGGCCGCGCGGCTCAGTGGGCGATGCCGCAGCCAGAGGGCCACGATGCTGCGCTGGGGGCGCGGTTCGTTGAGCGAGCGGTGGATGAGTCGGGACTGCGGGTCGGACGGACAGGCCATTTCGGGAATCAGGGAGATGCCCATGCCGGCCATGATCAGGGCGCGAAGCGTTTCGAGTTGCGCGCTCCGGCACATGATGTTCGGGTGAAAGTCGCGCCGGGTGCAGAAGGAGAGCACCTGATCGCCGAGGCAATGCCCCTGTTTCATAAGAATGAACCGTTCCCCTTCAAGGTCGGCGATGCGGATGTTGCGCTTCTTCGCCAGCGGATGCCCTGGAGGCAGTGCCAGCAGTAGTTCCTCGGAGAAGAGGGTGCTTTTTTCAAAGCGGCCGTCCTTGATGGGCAGGCTGGCGATCGTCACATCCACTTCGCCGGCTGCCGCCAGTTTCAGCAACTGGGCTGTCGTGTCCTCTTGCACAACAACTTCGACGCCGGGAAACTTCCCGCTGAATCCGGGCACGACTCGCGGCAGGAGATACGGCGCGATGGTGGGCAACACGCCAAGCGTCACGCATCCGTGCGTCAACGCGTGCGCATCGGTCGCTTCACGCCGGGCAGCGTCCACTTCCGACAGGATGCGCACAGCGCGTTGAAGGAACGCCTCGCCGGCGGCCGTCAGGTTGGCGCGATGCTTCAGCCGGTCGAACAGCCGTTCGCCCAGCTCATCTTCGAGCTTCTTGATCTGTTGGCTCAACGACGGCTGGGAAACGTGGCATTGCTCGGCAGCGTGGGAGAAGTTACCCGTGCGCGCCACGGCCACGACGTAGCGAAGTTGGTGAAGCTCCATAGTCAGCGCTTATGGTAGGCATAGGAAACAAGTATTTCAACGCTGGCACTTGCAGGGGGTATTGTTTGTGGCAACGTGAACAAGAGGAACAGGAGCACCCGAAACTCTAACCGAGGAAAAACACCATGAAGCACAGAACCTTATCCATCCATGGGACGCTGGCCATCGGGCTGGCAATTTCGTTTGTGGCGGCACTCTCAACCGGCGCGCAGGCTGCGGAGGAGGACTTCGCCGCCCTGGTCAAGCGGCTGCAAGCCGAGAAGCCGGAGTTTGCCGCGCGTCACCAGAAACTGCTGGCCGAACGCTACGACCTGTCGGATCGCCCGGCCCAAGGCGTCACCATGTCCCGCGGCAAACCGGTGCAGGAGGGCGTGCGGGTCAAGCTGCCCAAAGGCGTGACGTGGGACCAGCTCGCCGCGATGTCGCCGGAAGCGATCAAGAGCAAGAATCTCTGGCCTGCGGGATTCTATCCGTTGCCGCATCCCCATCACGAGGCGGGCGGCATGGTGTTCCCGCAGCCGCTCATTGACGAGACCAAGCGCCAGACCGACCGCGATCTGACGCGCTTCGACCTCGACTATGATCTGCCGCAACACGTCCTGCCGGAATTTCCCGCGCCGATTTACCTGACCACGCGCCCCGACCTCGGCGACGTGTCCAAAGGCCAGCTCGTGACGCTGAACAACTACTACGAGCTGTTCAAGGGTTTCCTGAATCCCAAACAACTCGAAGGCTTGCGGCTGCTCGTCAGTCCATTCCCGCAGGCGCAGTTCAACGCCACCGAAGACCGCCGCAGCCTCAAGGCGCACATCGGCGTGGCCTGCTTCGACTGCCACGCCAACGGCCACACTGACGCCGCCACGCACACCGTCGGCGACATCCGCCCCAACGAGCATCGCCACCGCATTGACACGCCGAGCTTGCGCGGCGTGAACATCCAGCGGCTCTTTGGCTCTCAGCGCGCGATGAAATCGGTGGAAGACTTCACCGAGTTCGAGCAGCGCGCCGCCTACTTCGACGGCGATCCCGAACAAGCGACACGCAAAGGCGTGAACATCCTGGAGCGCGGCAGCCAGGTGCACTTCATGGCGGAGTTCCAGGCGCTGCTCGATTTCCCGCCCGCGCCGAAGCTCAATATCATGGGCAAGCTCGATCCCGCCAAGGCCACCAAGTCCGAGTTGCGCGGGCAGGAGTTGTTCTTCGGCAAGGCCCAGTGTGGGGTCTGCCACCCGGCGCCCTACTACACCGACAACCTGATGCACAACCTCAGGGTCGAACGGTTCTTCAAGCCGAAGATGATCAACGGCCGCATCGCCAGCGCCGACGGTCCTATCAAGACGTTCCCGCTGCGCGGCATCAAGGACTCGGCGCCCTACCTGCACGACGACCGGCTGATCACGCTGGAAGACACCGTCGAGTTCTTCAACCTCATCCAGGAACTGAAACTCAACCCGCAGGAGAAAGCCGACCTGGTCGCCTTCATGCGGGCGCTGTGAAGCGACGCTAACGTCAACCTGGCTTCGTCAGACCTGCCACTCGCCGCGCGCGGTGCGGGACAGCATGCGATTGGCCGAATCGTCGTTCGTGAACTGCTCGCGCGCGGGGTCCCACTTCAGTTTGCGGCCGGTCTTCATGGCGATGTGGCCGATGATGCACACGCTGCAGCTACGATGGGCCACTTCCACGGGGGCGATGGGGTCGGTGCGGGAGCGGACGGCGTTGAGGAAATTCTGTTTGTGATGCTTGCTCTCGCAGAGATGAATCTCGCCGGGCTTGATCGTCGAGGTGAGCAACGACTTTGGCTCCGCGTCAATCCGGCCGGGGTCCACGAAAACCCATCCTTCGCTGCCTTCGAAAAGGATGCCGAGCTTCATCTCCTTGAGGTCCCCGCAGATCAGCTTCACGCCGTTGGCGTAAGTGTATTCGATGCGGAACGACCCATGAACGTCCCACACGCCTTCGGCCGGATAGGTCGCCTTGCCCTCGACCTCGACGGGGCCGGTGAGTTCGGTCCCCATGCCCCACTGGGCCACGTCGAGATAGTGCGCGCCCCAGCCGGTGATCATTCCCAGGCAGTAGTCGGACACGCGCAGCCAGCCGGGCCGGTCGAGGTTGTTGCGCGGATGGACGCGGTCCTCGATGTAATCCGCCCACGGCGCCGGCCCCAGCCACATGTCGTAGTTCAACTCCGGCGGCGGCGGCGTGGCGGTCCGCACAGGTCCCGGCGGGTCCGTCGGCAGGCAGACCTTCACCGTGCGAAGCTTGCCGATGCGCCCGTTGCGGACCAGCTCGCAGCCGAACCGGATGCGGGAGTTGGAACGATGTTGCGAGCCGACCTGCAGGATGCGCCCGAATCGCCGGACGGTGTCGCTCAAGATGCGCCCCTCCACCAGCGAATAGGTCAGCGGTTTCTGGAGGAAGACATCCTTGCCCGCCCGCGCGGCGGCGATGGCCGGTATCGCGTGCCAGTGGTCCGGCGTGACGATCTGGACGGCATCAATGTCCGGCCGCGCGATCAGTTCCCGGAAGTCCCCGTAAGCGGCGCACCCCTTCCACGAGCCGGACTGGCTGCCGGCCGCGTATCGTTTCTCGACCGCCTGCCGGGCGTTCTCCAGCCGTTTGGAGTCCAGATCGCACACGGCCACGACCTGGGCCTCCGTGCGCCCCATGATGTCCACGAGATCGCCCGTGCCCATCCGGCCGACGCCGATGCAGCCGATCGTGATCCGGTTGCCGGGCGCGTTTGCGCCGAGCAAGGGGAAGGAGATGACTTGCGGCGCGCCGATGACGGCTGCTGTCGCCTTTAGGAAACCGCGCCTCGATATGCTGCCGCGTTGCTTCGTCATCGTGAATCCTTTCCGCTATCGGCTGGGCGGCAGCGTAGGCGCGCGAGGAAACGAAGACAAGACAGGATTCGCCGCGCCGGCTCAGCCGAGGCATTGCTTCATCAACTTCAGGTAGCGCCCGCAGGTCTCCTTCATGTCCATGCCTTGATTGTGATCCTGCTCGATGTCCAGGCTGCCGCGGAAACCAATCCTCTTGAGCGTGTCGGCGATGGCCTGGAAATCCATCACGCCCGTGCCCACCGCCACGAAGATGCGCATCAGGCCGTCAATGTCCCGCATGTGCAGGTTCATCAGGCGCGGGCCGGCTTTGTGGATCGCCACGGGCGGATACTCGCGCTGCAAGAGCGTCCAGCCGGTGTCGAGGTTGTAGCCGAGGTCCGGGTCGCGGATGGCGTCCCACAGCCGCAGGAACGCGTCCGCGTCGGGGATGAGGCAGTGCGTGTGGTGCTCGATGGTGAACTTCAGCCCGTGCGCCTTCGCCCGCGCCAGCAGTTCGCGCACGGTGGCCACCCACTGTTGCCAGACCGCGTCGTAATCGAACGTCGGCGCGACCTTGATGCTGAACTTCTGGCCTTCGCGCGCCCGGAACACCTCGATGTGGCGCGGCAGGTAACCGCCGCCCGGCCGTTGCAACTCACGCGCCCACGGCGCGACGATGTTGACGAGGGGCGCGCCGAGCTTCGCGGCAAGCCGGCAGCCGTTCTCGAAATAATCCACGCTGCGTTTCCGGTCGTCCGCGTCGAGGCTGGTGAGTCCCTCGACCACGGGCTGGAAGAGGGCGAACTGCGACACCGCGAGCCGGTGGCGTTCGAGTTGTTTCTTGAGCTGGTCCGCCTTCGCGTCGGTCCAGTAGTTCTTCAGGTCGTCGCGCGCACAGACGATCAGTTCGATGCTCTCGAACCCCATCCCTCCGATGATATCAATGGCCTCCTCCGGGTTCGCGCCGGGCGCGAGGCTGTGGAAATTCCAGCTCACGCTGCCGATGCGCGGGCGGGCGGGTTTGCCGCCGCCCGTGGCGTCGGCGGCCATCGCAGCCGCGCCAGCGAGCGACGCGGCGGCGCAGGAGGTTTGGGCGAGGAACTCGCGGCGTGAGATGGCGGGGGAATGCGCTTTCATGCCGCAACACTGCCCGGACGCGCCGGCTTGTCAAGCCGCGGACGGCGCGGACGGCGTCTTGCGTGCGCGCGGGCCACCGGATATGCTCGCGGCCTATCGTGAGAGATTTTCAGGACACCCATCGCAGGATGCGCGCGAGCGCAGGCAGGCGCGGCAGGCCGCGGGACTGGAACGCGGAATGAAACGCCGGTTTGCTTATTGGCTGATCTACGCGATCGTGCGCACGTTGGGCGCGACGCTGCGGTTTCGTGTCGTGGACGACAGCGGGCTGGTGGCGGGGGGTTTTCCGGGCAACTACATCTTCGCGTTCTGGCACAACCGGATGGCGATGATGCCGATGTTGTTCCGGAGCTACGTCGGGCGGCGCAAGATCGCGGTGCTGGCCAGCGCGAGCCGCGACGGCGATTACAGCGCCGGCGTGCAGCGATGGTTCGGGTTCACGCCGGTGCGCGGCTCCACCAGCCGGCGGGCGCACCAGGGATTTCTGGAACTGACGCGGCTGGTGATGGAGGGCTACAGCGCCTCGATCACGCCCGACGGGCCGCGCGGGCCGCGGTATGTGGCGCAGCTAGGCGTGGTGAAGCTCGCGGCGATGACGGGCGTGCCGATCATGCCGGTCAGCGCCACGGCCGAACCGTGCAAACGGCTGAAGAGTTGGGATAGGACGATCATCCCGCTGCCTTTCTCGCGATGCGTCGCGCGGGCGGGCAAACCGATCTCCGTGCCGCGCGACGCCGACGACGCGACGCTGGAGGAATACCGTCTGAAGGTGGAGCGGGCGTTGATGGAGTTGGCTGGCGAAGAGAAGAACGCCTGAAGTGTTCCCGAAGGAAAGTTGGTGCGGTCGAGAGGAGTTGAACCTCCACGGTGTTGCCACCACTAGGTCCTGAGCCTAGCGCGTCTGCCATTCCGCCACGACCGCACCGGTCGCACAAACGCGCGGAATATAGCGGCGGCCCCCGGCAGTGACAACAGCAAAGTCCCTCCCGGCATCTGGATGCTCGATTCGACTGCCGTTTTCTGGCAGGCTGTTGCGTGCCATGAAGACATGCGTGTCCACGACCATCGCCGGCGCCCTGTTGCTGGCGCTGTTGGCCCAACTCCCATCACTCACCGCTGCCGAACCGCAGACCAACAAATGGGAAGCGACCATCGTCGCCTTCGAGCAAAAGGACAAACAGACGCCCCCACCGAAGGACGCCATCCTCTTCGTTGGCAGCTCCAGCATCCGGATGTGGAAAACCGCCGAGTCCTTCCCGGCGCTGACCACCATCAACCGCGGCTTCGGCGGCTCCTACTTGAGCGACGTGGCGCGTTACGCCGACCGCATCGTCACGCCCTACAAGCCGCGGCTCATCGTGGTCTATGCGGGCGGCAACGACATCACCGGCAAACGCAGCGCGGAACAAGTCTTCGCCGCCTACAAGGACTTCGTCGCCACCGTCCGCAAGTCGCTGCCGACGACACCTATCATATATATCGCCATGGCCCCCAACCCGAAGCGGTGGCACCTCTACCCCGAGATGCAGAAGGCCAACGCCCTCATCCGCGATTACGCCAAGGCTGGCGGCCAACTCCGTTTCCTCGACTTCGGCCCCCGGATGCTCGGCGCCGACGGCCAGCCGCGCCCGGAACTGTTCCTCAAGGACAAGCTCCACCTCAACGCCGACGGCTACAAACTCTGGAACTCCCTGCTGCTGCCGCATCTCAAAGCCGAATGATGCGGCTGCGCGCTGCATGATTGACTTTGCCGCCGCCCGCGAGTTCACTCGCGCAATGACCGATCCCAACCGTTTCACCGGCTTGGTTGAGTTTGCGCCCTCTTTCGCGCCACGGCCCGACATCAGCCATGTCCTCTTCGACTTTGACGGCACGCTCTCGCTCATCCGCGAGGGCTGGCCGGAGGTGATGGTGCCGATGTTCGCCGAGATGATGCCGCCGCTGGCCGGCGAGACCGAGGAACAGCGCCAGCAACTCGCGTTTGAGGACATCATGCACCTCAACGGCAAGCAGACCATCTACCAGATGATCCAGCTCGCCGAGCGCATCAAGGAACGCGGCGGCCAGCCGCGCGACCCGCTCTGGTATAAGCACGAATACCTCCACCGCCTCGACGTCCGCATCAACGCCCGCATCGAGGGCCTCAAGCGCGGTGTGATCAAGCCCGACGAGTTGCTGGTCCACCGCATCCGGCCGTTGCTGGAGGAACTCCAGCGCCGCGGCGTGCCGCTCTACCTCGCCAGCGGCACCGACGAGCACTTTGTGAAGAAAGAGGCGTCGCTGCTCGACGTGACCCGCTACTTCGGCGTCCGCATCTACGGCGCGCTCGACGATTACAGGCGGTTCTCCAAGAAGATGGTCATCGAGCGCATCCTGCGCGAAAACCGCATCCCCGGCGAGCGGCTGCTCTCGTTCGGCGACGGCTACGTCGAGATCGAGAACACCAAGGAAGCCGGCGGGCTGGCCGTCGCGGTCGCCAGCGACGAGGCCCACAACGGTTCCGGCCAGTTCGACGAATGGAAACGCCAGCGGCTGCTCAGTGTGGGCGCCGACGTGGTCATCCCCGACTTCCGCGACGCCATCACACTGCTGGACATCATCCTCGGACGATGAGGAAAAATCCGAAATCCGAAGGCCGAAGGCCGAAGGAAGGCCGAAATCCGAAGGTCGAAACGTTGCTCTTTCAACCTCGCGCGAGTGCTTCGACTTTCGGATTTCGGCCTTCGACCTTCCTTCGGCCTTCGGCCTTCGACCTTCGGCCTTTCCACACAGGCGAACCATCGCAAGAGGGAGGGCGTCGATGAAACGCGAACCGTTAGACATACGGAAGCTGAAAGTCCGCCCGCTGGCGGAACGCGAGAGCCTCACGCGCGTCGAGGACATCCTCGTGTTGCCCGACGCGCCGCCGCCGGCGATTCCAGATGCCGTCGCGGCGCGTGTGCGCGAGTGTGCAGCGCGGATTGCAGCCGCCCGCAAGCGCGGGGCGGGCGTGATGTTGCTCTACGGCGCGCATCTCCTGCGCAACGGCGCGGCGTTGATTTTGGAGCGGATGATGTCGAAAGGCTGGCTCACGCACTTGGCCACCAACGGCGCCGGTTCGATCCACGACTGGGAATACGCGTGGCTCGGCCGTTCGACCGAGAGCGTCCGCAAGAACGTCGTCACCGGCACGTTCGGCACGTGGGATGAGACGGGCCGCAACATCCATCTCGCGCTGCTGGCCGGCGGCCTGCGCGGCGACGGCTACGGCACCGCGCTGGGCCGTTTCATCGCCGAGGACGGCGTGAAACTGCCGACCATCGAATCACTGGAGGCTGCGCTGCGCACCGAACCGTCGCATCCGCTCGCGCCGGCCCTTGCAGATTGCCTGCAGACGATGCGCGCCCACGGCCTGCCGTCGGGCCGCATCCGCGTCGAGCACCGCTGGAAGCACGCCTCGATTCTCGCCGCGGCGTTCAAGCACATGATCCCGATGACGGTCCATCCCGGCATCGGCTACGACATCATCGCGTGCCATCCGATGTTCAACGGTGCGGTCATCGGCCGCGCGGGCGCGGAGGATTTCCGGCTCTTTGGCGCGTCGGTGGAGACGCTGGACGGCGGCGTGGTGCTTTCAGTCGGCTCGGCGATCATGGCGCCGCAGGTGTTCGAGAAGAGCCTGAGCTGTGTCAACAACCTCCGCCTGCAAGCGGGCCGGCCCATTGTGCGCGGCCACACCCTCTATGTCGTGGACTTGCAGGACGGCGGCGGTTGGGACTGGACGCAAGGCGAGCCTCCGAAGACCAACCCGGCCTACTACCTCCGCTTCTGCAAGAGCTTCGCCCGGATGGGCGGCGCAATGCACTACGTCCAGTCCGACAACGTCGCGTTCATGCACAACCTGCTGCGCGAACTGGGCAAGTGTTAGGTGGGTAGGCTGCGCAGAATTGGTCGCGAATCTGCCAGCCGTGGAATTCGGAAATCGTGTAGAGGCCGGTGAATGGGCGGAAGCGGTGGCAAAGAAGCCGGCACCGGGAGATTCATCTGTTATCGGTATTCCGCCGGGCCGCGTATTTGGCTTTGGACTCAGCCACCTGGCCAACAGGCTGGGACGCAGCCTTGATGGGGATGCCGATCTCGTAAAGGAAGTCCGGGGACATGTCAGCGCCGTTGGACCACACCACCGTGTCCAAATCGGGGTTGAGCCGAGCGGTTCGGAACAAGCGCAGTATCTTCAGCGGCGCGAAAACTTCGCCGTCCAGATGTGAGGCGAGATCAGCGATGCGCATCGAGCCGTCTTCAAAGCCCAACTTCAGCTTGTAGCCGGACAGGTATTCAACTGAGATCACGTAGTGCATCGCCGGACTACCCTACGCCAAGGGTTCAATCGGTTTCAACGGCTTCTTGGCCATGGCCAGCCGCCAATTCTTGAGCAGTTCGTCGCGGTGCAACAAGGCCCATTCAAGCACCAGCCCGGTGACACGCGGAGGCAGATGGCCATCCAACAAGCGCAGGTCAGCGATGGAAAAGGACGCACGCCGGCTTTCATACTTGGCGTGGAAGTGTGGCACGCCATGATCCATCCAATAGATCGCGATCACGATGCCGAAAAAGCGACTGATTTCTGGCATTCAATCCTTGATGAAATCCACCTTCGCGCTCAGCTCGGGCGTGAGGAAGCGGTCGGGGTTCTGGACCTGGACCTTGATCTGGAGCGTGCCCTTCTGGCGGTTGGCTTCGGGCGCGATCTCGGCAACGAAACCGGCATACGTCTTGTCAGGATACGCTTCGGGACTGACGCGGCAGGGTTGCTTGAGATGGATCTTCGCGAGGTCGGCTTCGTTGAGGTCAATCTCGACCTGCAGGTCGTTGAGGTCGGCCATCGAGACCAGCGCGGTGCTCGGGCCGCGGGAGCCGCCGAAGGTCATTGGCGTCACCAGTTCGTCGGCCTCGACGAGTTTCTCCAGGATGGTGCCGCTGATGGGCGAGCGGATGACGCACCACTCGATGTAGTTCTGCGCCTGCGCAAGCTGTCCCTTGGCGACGGTAATCTGCGCGGCGGCCACGTCGCGGGCGCGGCGCGCATCGTCGAGGGCGCGGGCGCTTTCGATGTTTCTGTTGGACAGTTCGATCTGGCGCTTGAGGTTTGATTCGGCATTGGCGAGGTCGGCCACGGCCTTGGCGAGCTGGCCTTCGGCTTCGAGGGCCTTCGCGCGATACTCGGCGTCGTCGAGCCGCACCAGCACGTCGTCCTTCTTGACCATGTCGCCCTTGTGCACGCCGATCCACTTCACCATCGCCTGGAACCGCGGGCTGAGTTCGATCCGCTCGCGCGGCACGACGTAGCCGCTCACGGTCAGCACCGCATCGCCGGGTTTCGGCGGGTCGGCAGGCTTGGGCGGCGCGGCCGGCGCGGCGTCGGCAGCGGACGATTTCTTCTTGGGGAAAAAGCCGCGCTCGTCCTTCATCGTGAAGGCATACACGGCGGCGACCGCGCCGACGATGCAAAGGATGATCAGCAGGAGCGCGAGCGGGCCGGCCTTGCGGCGGGTCTTCTTGTCCGGCGCGATCTGCAGCTTGCTCAACGCGGGCGGCGAGTTTGGCGGTGTCGAACTCATGGTTTGATGGCGGTTGGATTGTGAACCATTTCTAGATGGAGCGCAACGCATCGAGCACGGGCTTGCGGGCGGCGACGCGCGCGGGCAGCAGGCCGCCGAGCACGCCCATCACCAGCGAGAACGCCATGCCATTGGCGAGAAGCTCACCCGTGATGCGGAACTCGAACGCGACCTCCGAGAAAGTCGTCCAGCTCATCGTGCCGGTGGCCATGCCGTTGATCGGCAACGATGCGATGCAGCCGAGGATGCCGCCGACCAGCGCCAGCAGCACCGCTTCGATCAGGAACGATAGGTAGATGTCGCGCCGCCGGAAACCGAGCACGCGCAACGTGCCGATTTCGCGAGTGCGCGCGCCGACCGACGCATACATCGTGTTCATGGCCGCGAACGCCGCGCCGATGCTCATGATGACCGCCAGGAAGCCGCCCATGAACTGGATCGGCCCGGCGTTCTTCGTCTGTTCCTTGTAATACTCCGTCTCCGGCAGCACGCGCACGAAAAGCTCCTTGTCGGCTTCGAGCCGCTTGATGAGCGCCGCGCCGGCGGCCGCGTCCTTCGGCCGCAGCAGGACCGAGCCGTAGAAGGAACGGTTGAACGCCTCGCGGACTTCGTCGGCGTTGGTCCAGATCTCCGACTCGTAGGCCGTCTTGGTCGCGTCAAAGACGCCCGTCACGTGCCAGGTCCGCTTGCCGGCGCGGAACGTGTCGCCGACGCGGCAGTGCGTGAACCGCCCGGCGATTTTCTGGCTGACGATGCACTCGGCCAGGCCCGGCTGGAACATCCGCCCCTCGATGAGCTTGAGGTTGGGCCGCAGCTCGATGCCGATGGGGCTGATGCCGCGCACGAGCACGTTGGCGTTGCCGCCGCCGACGCGGTCTAGCTGGATGAGCACGATGATCTCCGCCGAGGCGACCGGCTCGCCACGCTCGTTGCGGGCGATCTCGTCGTGATACTTGAACCGGCGCACGATGTTCCGCTCGATCTGGCTGGAGGACTCGGCGGTCGAGCCTTTGCGCATCACCATCAGGTTGCGAGCGTCGCCGGTGCTGACGTAGGTGGCCTTGAGGCCCTGCGCGAGCGCCATGACCATCACGAACACCGCCACCACCAGCGCGATGCCGAGCGCCGTGGCGATCGTCGCCCGCCAGCGCACGCGCAGGTTGCGGAGGTTGTATTTCAGCGGGACGGCCATGGCTCAGTCCAATTCCCTCAGTCCTTCCAATACACTGGCCCGGACGCTCGCCACCGCGGGTGCCAGGCAACTAACCACGCCCATGCCGGCGGCGATGAGCAAGCCCGCCGAGACGATGTGCCGCGTGACCTCGAACTTGATGAAGAACCCATGTGAAAGCACATACATATCCACGTTTTCGGCAAGGAACCATGTGCCGAAGCAGCCGATGAGTCCGCCGACCAACGCCAGACCGAACGATTCGGCGAGGATGAGGCCGAAAATCTGGCCGCCGTTGTAGCCGAGCGCCTTCAGCACGGCGATCTCCCGCGCCCGTTCGCGGATGGCCATGCTCATCGTGCTGGCGGTGACCAGCATCATCGTGAAGACGATGACCGAGCAGATGGTTCCGATGAGCAGTTTGACGTTGCCGAACCATGACAAGAACGTGAGCTGGAACGCGCGCTCGGTCTCGGTCTTGGTCTCGGCCGCGCTGTTGCTGAACGCCGCGTCAATCCGCTGGATGACATCCGCCACCACGTCGGCGTTGGCAGCCTGGACCCAGAAGCAGCCGACAACGTGCCAGCCGGTCGCCTCATCCAGGTATTCGTGGTGGAAAAACAGGTTCGTCTCGTCAATCCCGCCCGAATAG
>JACRKA010000199.1 GCA_016219905.1 Verrucomicrobiota bacterium | reverse complement strand
GCCAACGGCGGCTATTGGCCACAGCGCGTCGCCGTCACGATTGAGAATCCGACCGACGCCGCCGTCGCGGGCGAGCCGGTGCTTGCAAAAGCGCCCGCGCTGGCCGGGGCGCGGGTTGAGTCGCTGCGTGTCTGCAACGCGACGGGGCAGGAGTTGCTCTTCGACGTGCGCGACGCGCGCGGCCACGTGAAACGCACCGGGAAGCTTGAGGCAGATGACCTGATCGTCGTGCCGGCGGAGTGCGGCGCGAAGAGTGCGGCGACGATCTACGTTTACGCCGGCAACGACGCCGCGCTGGCGGTGCCGGATTTCCTGAAGTCCGGCTTCGTGAACGGCGATTTCGAGTCCGGCGGCGACGCACCTGATGGCTGGAAGCTCGTGGAGACCGACGCGAAGCACGTCGCGACCTATGAGAGGCGCGGCGGTCGCAACGGCAGCCGTTGCGTGGAGGTCGAGGTCGCGGCAGACGCGGAGCCGACGTGGGTGAAGTGGAACCAGACGGGGATTCCTGTCACGCCGGGCCGGAGTTATCGCGTCAGCGGCTGGGTAAAAGCCGAAAACGTCGTGGGCCGAGCCGGCTGGTTCCTGCACGTCAACGGCGAGCGGGCCATGCTGCTCGGCCCGATGCTGGACGCGGGCAGCGGGACGTTCGACTGGAAGCGGGTGGAGCACACGTTCACGGTGCCGCCGACCGGATCGAACGCAACGTTCGGCACGGTGTTGCGCGGCACGGGCCGGGCGTGGTTCGACGACGCGGAGTTCGTCCCGCTGGAGAAAGGGCCGGCGTTGAGCGCGACAGCCGGACCACTGGAGGAACTGAAACTCGATGCGCCGCCGGCGGGCAAGCCGCAGTTCTCGCGCGAGTGGCCGGTGCGCGCGACGGTGCGCGTGTTGAACCTCACCGACAAGCCGGCGGACGGCGTGCTGGTCAACGCTGACCTGCGCTTGGCGCGGGCGCGGCTGCGCGGGCTGCCGGCGAACGCGGCGGTGCGCGTGGTGGACCCGGCAACGGGCCAGGCTTCAGCAACGTGCGCGCGGCTCGGCGACAGCGTGTTGTTTTCCGCATCGGTGCCGGCCCGCTGCGGGCGCGAGTTTCATCTCTACTTCAGCGCGACGTGCAGCGAGAGCGTGGCCGACGGGTTGGCCGCCTACGAACGGTTGGTGAATGGCCCGCAGAACCTCGCGCCGAATCCAAACTTCGAGCGGGGAGCGGAACGACCTGAGGACTGGCTGCGTTCGAACGAATCGTCCGGGCGCCGGTTCCGCGTCAGCACAGACGCGCGCTTCGGCCAGCGCAGTGCGGAGTTCACCGTCGCCGCCGACACGAAACCGAACTGGACCGGCTGGCGTTCGGGGCCGATTCCGATTCAGCCGGGCGCGAGTTATCTGTTGAGCAGTTGGTTGAAATCGCAGGGACTGGATGGCGAGGCGCGGTTGCACGCGCATCTGCTGGGCAAGGACGGCAAGGTTGTCGCAGGCGGTTTTCTCAGCACGCAGCCGGGCGTGAGTGGCGACGCGGACTGGACGCGGTCGGCGACGACGGTGCGCGCGACAGCGGACGCGGTGGCCATCGAGTTGCACCTGACGATGAACGATCACGGCACGTTGCGGCACGACGGTGTCCTGCTGTGCCAAGTGCTCACTGGAGAGGTTGTCGGGTTCGATAATCTGGAGAGCGGACACGCGTCGGCGGGATTGCGCGTGTGGGAGGTGAATCCGCTGGTGAAAGTCTTCCCCGATGACCCGCCGGGGCCGGGCGCGGAGACGGTGGTGGTCGAGTGCGCGCGGAACGAATATGAGCCGTTCCAGCTTGTGCTGCGGAGCGACAAGGCGTTGCGCGGCGTGGAGGTGGCGGTGACGCAGTTGAAGAACGCGAAGGGCGCGGCGCTGCCGACGGTAAAGGTCGAGCGCGTCGGTTTTGTGCCGGTTGATCATCCCAGCAGCTACTTCCACACGGACGTGCCGGACTGGCAGCGCCGCGTGCCGCATGGTCGCGGCGCGACGGATGGCTGGGCGGGTGAGTGGCCCGATCCGCTGATCCCGATCACCATGCCGGCGCGTCAAGCCGCGCCGGATCAAGGCGGCGTCAAGCCGCCGCACTCCACAGGATTCGATCTCGGCGCGGGCCGCGCGCAGCCGTTGTGGTTCACCTTGCGCGCACCAGCTAATGTTGCGCCGGGCGAATATCGCGGTGTCATCGTCGTTCGGGCCGCTGAATGTGGGAGCCGCCTCAGCGCGGCGACGGGTCGGGGCGCTGAGGCCCCTCCCACATTCTTGAAGCTGCCGCTGCGGGTGAAGGTGCTGCCATTCGAGCTGCCGAAGAGCACGCGGCTGAAGACGATCTTCGATTTCCGTTTCCACGGCGATGAAGTCACGCGGCGGCAATGGCTGCGGTTCATGGCGGAGCATCGGCTGGGCATCAGCCACGTCGAGCCGGCGCCGGTGTTCAGTTACAAGGACGGCAGGGTGACGATGGATGCGGCGGCGTTTGATAAGACGGCGCGCTACTGTTTCGATGAGTTGGGGATGCAAGTCGGCTACACGCCCCAGTTCTTCTACATGTTTGGCTGGGCGTATCCGCCGAAGAAGATGTTCGGGCTGGAGCCGTTCACGCCGGAATACAACGCAGCGTTCAAGCAAGCCTACCGGCTTTTCACCGACCACCTCAAGGCGCGCGGCTGGCACGACAAGTTCGTCTATTACATCTCCGACGAGCCGCACTTTCACAACCACGACTTCGTCGTGGAGCAGATGAAGAAACTCTGCGCGCTGATTCACGAGGTTGACGCGACGATCCCGATCTATTCGAGCACGTGGCGGCATTGCAAAGAGTGGGACAACTCACTCGACCTCTGGGGCGTCGGCCAATACGGCTGCTTCCCCGTGCCGGAACTGGAGCAGGTCCTCAAGGCCGGCAAACATTTTTGGTTCACCTGCGACGGCCAGATGGCGACCGACACGCCGTATCTCGCGACGGAGCGGATGTTGCCCTACTACTGTTTCAAATACGGCGCGACGGGATTCGAGTTCTGGGGCATCAACTGGTGGACTTACGATCCGTGGGAGCGCGGCTGGCACACGTTCATCCGCCAGAGCGACGACGGCAAGCGCCACTATTGGGTGCGCTATCCGAACGGCGACGGCTACCTCGCGTATCCCGGCAAGGCCGTCGGCGTGGACGGCCCGGTGAGCACGATCCGCTTGGAGCAGGTGCGCGAAGGACTCGAGGACTACGAGGCGATTGCGATGCTGGCGGAGTTGGTGGAGAAAGCGAAGACCGCTGGCAAACCGTGCGCTGTCGGCGAGAAGGCGCTCGCGATGGCGCGCGACCTCGTGACGATCCCCAACGCGGGCGGCCTGCGCTCGACGGAGATTCTGCCCGACCCCGATCGCATCCCGGCGATCCGCAAGGCCGTGAACGCGGCGATTGTGGGATTGATGAAGTAGCGATTGCCGCGCGCGGCGGGCTACTTCAGCCCCTTCGACTTCAGGAACTCCAGGCTCATCTTGAGGCTGTCGAACGGGTCGCGCTTGCACTTGTCCTGCTCGACCAGGTAGCCGATCACACCGACTTCCTTGCCGACCTTGAGGATCGCGTCCCAGTCAAACGAGCCGTGGCCGACTTCGGCAAAGCTGCCGTCGCTCTTGTCCATGTCCTTGCAATGGATCATCGGCGCGCGGTTCTTGAACCTCGCGAGATGCTTCGCCGGGTCGGCACCGCCTTTCGCGACCCAGTAGAGGTCCGGCTCGGCCTGCAGCGTCGGCGCGTTGTCGAAGAGCAGATCGAGCGCGGGCTTGCCGTCGAACTGCGTCTCAAACTCGAACGCATGATTGTGATACATCAGCGTGAAGCCGCGCTTCTTCAACTCCTGCGCCCATTTCTCGAACAGCGCCGCCAGTTTCAGCCAGTCTTCCTTCGTCTTGCGCCGCTGCGGCGGCAGGAACGGGATGGCGATGTAGCGGCACTTCAACACATCGTGTTCGCTCAGGATCGGGTCCACGCCCTTCTCGAACTCATCCAAGCTGATGTGCGTGGCAAGGATGGCCAGCTTGTTGTCGTCGCAAAACTTCCTGACCTCGGCGACCGTCTTGCCGTGATATCCGGAGATCTGCACGCCGCGGTAGCCGAGCGACGCGACCTTCTTGAGCGCGGCGGCGAAGTCGGCCTTGCAGGCGTCGCGCACGGTGTAAAGCTGCGCGCCGATCTGCGTGGATTTCGCGGCGGCAAACGCGGCGGGCAGAAGGCGCATCGCCAGCGCGCCACCGGCCACGGTGGCGCTGCGACGCAGAAACTCACGGCGGGAACAGGCTTGAGGGAGCGTTTTCATGATGTCTTGTCCTTTCCAATCAGATCAACCCGCGCTGGCGGATGCCGCGATAGACCACCAGATGGTCCTGCATCTGGATGAGCGGCCGCCGTTGCTGCCAGAAGTGGTCGTGAACAAACTCCGTGATCTCCTCGCGCTGCTTCAGCGTGTAGCGGTGCATGTGGGGATAGAGCAGGATCATCCAGACGATCGCCATGAGCTTCGTGAATTCGTCGGTGCTGAAACGGACAGGGCGCGAGGCGACGAGGATCTGCGCGCCGCGGAAAAGACGGTTCGCTGTGAGTTCGCCCTGAAACCTCCGCAAATCCTGGTCGTTGTGGCAGCCGCAGAACTTGCCCGCGAAATGATTGTAAAGCCACGTGGTCGTGTGCGGGTCGTCGCTCGCGGAGGCCATCAACACAGCATGGATGGCGCCCGTTGGCGCGAGGATCGTGCGGGCGAGGTTCTCGTAAATCCGCCGCCACTTTGACGCCGCGGCGTAGTAGAGCGAGTGATGGAGCGTGATGAGATGGACCGGCTTGCCGTGGAGCCTGTTCCGCAGGAACGACCCGGTGTTCTTCGCGCTGAGGAACACCTCGTTGTAGTCGCCGCGGATGGCGGAGACGTTGTCCGTGCACTGGCGATGGATGCGCTCGCGGATGATGTCGAGCGCGGTCTGTTCGAGGTCGAACAGGTAAAGGCCGCCACCGGAGGCCGTCTGCAAGATGCGGAACTGCGGCTCCGCGCTGGAGCCTACCGAGAGCGTCCGCAGCGGCGTGCTCATCGGCAGCGTCTTGTGGAGCGTCCGGATGACCTTGGCCAGCGCCTCGCCGATGTCCACCTTGTCGTTGCTGTGGCGCGACCAGACCTTGTCCTCCGCCGACATCTCCAGGTCGCCGACGCGGATGCCGGCTTCGATCAGTTTCTTGCGCTCACCGTTCATGGGAACGTGGCGATCAGCGCCGCGACCGCTTCGCCGCCTTTTTCGCCTTGGCTTTCTTTGCAGGTTTCCGCGCCGGTTTCCTGGCGGCTTTCCTGGCCGGCTTCTTTGCGGCGCGCTTCTTGGCTGGTTTGGAAACGACCCGCACAGGAATGGGGATTTCCTTCGTCGGCTCGTTCACGGAGATCACACCCCGCCAGCCGTGGGCGTCGCGGACGGCCAGCATCGCGGCGAGAATGCTGTTCCATGTCTCCGGCTTCATCATCACGTCGTTCGGAAACATGCAGCCGTCCCAGCAAACGTGGCGGAAGGCCTTGGTGACCTCGCCGCTGGCGTCGCGCATCCAGTGGCCCGCGACTCGCGCGATGTCGAGTTTGCCGTTCGGGTCGGTCGGCAGGCAGTGGCGGCCGGTCTTGTCGTGCGTGCCGGAGCCTTTCACCGTCGCGTCGTTCTGCGCGATGTGGAGGTCAATCGTCCACGGCCGCAACGCGGCGGTGAGCGTCTTGAGCGCGGCGTCGAGCTGGGCCGGATCCCAGTTGAAATTCTCCGGCACGATGCGCGATTCGGGCGCGTTGTAACCGAGCGCGTAGAGGAGCGTGTGGGCCATGTCGGCCTGGAAGCCGAGCGTCTTCGGCCGGCCGACCAGTTCCAGCAGCTTCACCATCTCCCGCCAACTGTGCATCCCGCCCCAGCAAATCTCGCCCTCGGCCGCGAGCCGCTCGCCGAAGCCCTCGGCCACGGCGCACGCCTCGCGGAACGTCCCGGCGATGCGGCGCGTGTTGCCGTCGGGGTCCTTCGACCATTCCTCGACGCCGCACGCGGAGTCAATCCGCACGATGCCGTAGGGCCGCACGCCGAACGCGCGGAGCTTCGACGCGATGCGGCAGCCTTTGCGGACCTGGCCGGCAAACTTCTGGCGGTCCTCCGCGCCGCCCATGGCGGAACCGCCGCCGGTCGGCGGCCAGATTGGCGCGACCACCGAGCCGACCACGAGGTTCTTCGCGGCGATCTTCCCGGCGAGCCGTTTCAAGTCGTCGTCGCTGATGTCTATGTTGATGTGCGGATCGAACAGGAAGATGTCCACGCCGTCGAACTTGACGCCATCCACCTCCGCCGCGGCGGTGAGGTTCAGCATCGTGTCGAGGTCAATGCACGGCTCCGCGCCGGGCGATCCTTTGCCGACGAGGCCGGGCCACATCGCGTTATGGAGTTTGGGGAAATTGTTGGGGTGAAAGCTCATGGGTGTCCTTTCGTTTCGAGGTCGTCGGGCCGCGAGCGTAGCAATAGATTCGTGCCACGCAATGCCAAAGTGGAGCGATGGCGGCTTGCGGAGAACAGGCGTTGTCAGCGCACCGCAGCGCCCTCGATCACGGCACGGTCGTAGCCGAACGCGGCGGCGAGGCCGGCGGGGCCGTTCAACGGCAACTGCAGCGTCACCTGTGCCACGCCGTTGGTGGCGTCGAAACTGGCCGACAACTGCTGCGCGCCCTGCACGAAACCTTCGATGTTGATCTGGCGTCCACCCGGAATCGCCTGCACTTGCACCTCGCCGACGACCGCAGCCAGTTGGCGCAACGCATCGAGCTTCGCCGCGCGCTCGGCCATCAACCGGGCTTGCCCGCGCGGCTTGTCGGCGGGCGCGGCGGCCGAGCCGGTCACGACCAGCGCGTCGCGGTCGGCCGCGACCTCGGCGCGGGGCTTGAGCGTGAGGATTTTCGGCTCCGGCTTCTTTGGGCAGCCGGAGGCAAACGCCACGAGGGCGATGCAGAGGAGCGTGAGCCATGTGCGGGAGTTCATGGCGCAATTCTAGCGGAAATCACCACCGCGAACAAATATTTCGCTGAAGGCGGGGGGAAATGCTAGAAGCGGTCATGGCCGGATCATTTCGCTTTGCCGTGCTGGGCGATTGCCACTTCGCCAGCCCGAAGTATCACGCCGAGGACGAGCGCAACGCCGAATACCGCAATTACCTCTGGATGATCGAGCGCGTCTGGCCGCAAATGCTGGCGGAGATCCGCGCGGAGCAGCCGGCGTTTCTGGTGCAACTCGGCGATTTCACCGAGGGGCCGCGCGACGCGGCGTTGCACGCGGCGGAGATGTGCGACGCGGTCGAGTGGCTGGAGCGCGGCAGCGGCTGCCCGGTGTGGCTGGTGAAGGGCAACCACGAGCGCGAGGCGGCGTTCCGCGAGGTGGTGCTGCCCCGAATGCATTCGGGGTTGCTGGCGCTGGCCGGCGGCAAGGGCCGGCCGCTGGCGGCGATGCACTACGCGTTCAGCCACGCCGGCGCGCGGTTCATCATCGTGGACTCGGAGAACCTGTCGCCCGGTTCCGAGCAGGCGGCGTGGCTGGAGGCGGAGTTGAAGGGCGCGAGCGGGCGCGGCGCGCGGGCGTTCGTGTTCGCGCACGGGCCGCTGTTCACGGTCGGCCGGCCGTTCTTCAGCTTCAAACCGATGCTCGACGCGGCGCTGCCGTTGCTGGACCGGTATCCGGTGGACGCGTGGTTCTGCGGCCACACGCACAACCAGGCCGCCACGCTCCACCGCAACGTGCGTCATCCGCTGCTGCAACTGAAGACGACATTGATCGGCTACCCGCTGTCGCCGATGGTGCCGCTGCACCAACTCCGGCCGTCGGCTGTCTCGTCGCACAGCTACGACTGTTTCTGGGGCTTTCTCGAAGACTGCGCGCCGTCGTGGTATCTCGTCACGATCGAGGAAGGCCGCGTGCGCGCGGAATGGCGGCTGCTCGGCCGCGGCGCGGCGGGCGTGTTGGAGTGGGAAAAAGCGGGCCGCGTGCGGTGCGTGTGCCAGCCGGAGATGGCGCCGCGCATGGGCCTTGATGCGTCGGAACTGGAGGATGTCGGCGCGGCGTGGCTTTACGTCTCCGGCTACAAGTGTCTCGACCCGGCGAAGACGGTGCGCTTGAACGGCGAGGTCATCGGCACGCTGCCGCCGTTGACGAGTTTCGAGCCGCGCGCCTCGATTCCGGTGCCGCCGGACAAACTCGGCGCGCTCGCGCTGAAGAACGAGGTGACGGTCGAGAATCCGAACGGCGAAAAGCTGTTGCTCGGCGGGTTCTACATCGAGGTGCTGCTGGACGATTGCCGGCTGGCGCGCACGACGGTGTCGCCGGAACTTTACGCGACGTGTGGTGATTGGGACTCGTGGAATTCGCCGATCCTGAAACGCGTGCCGTCTGGCGAACCGATCTGGGTGGACGGGCTGGATTTCTGAGGTGACCCAAGTAGCCGCGTCACTCCGTGACGCGACTACTTTCTCTTGCCTTTGCCGCCCTTCTTCCCCGCAGCTCTGTCGCGCATCGGCCAGTTGGGGTCGTCCACGTGTGCGGCCTTCATGAGCGACTCGGCCTTCGCGACGAGATCGGGCTTTTCCGCGGCGAGGTTCTTGGTTTCGCCGGGGTCGCTCTTGAGGTCGTAGAGTTCGATCGTTTTGCTTGGGCCGTTCTTGACGGCTTTCCAGTCGCCGAAGCGCACGGCCTGCAACGACGCGCCTTCGTGCAGCTCCCAATAATAATAGTCGCGCTTTGGCGCGCGGCCGCCTTTGAGGAACGGCACCAGCGACAAACCGTCGGGCTTGAATGACACGGGCAGCGTCGCGCCGGCCAGTTCCGCCGCCGTCGGCAGGAAATCCCAGAACGCCCACGGCTCGTCGCTGACGCGGCCCGCGGGAATCTGGCCGGGCCATCGCGCAAGCGCGGCCTGCCGCAACCCGCCCTCATACAGATCGCGCTTGAAGCCGCGCAGGCCGTTGGCGGCTTGGTTGAAGTGGTGGCCAAGTTCGGATTTCGGATCCCACGACGACCCGTTGTCGCCCGCGACGAAGACGACGGTCTTCTCGTCGAGGCCGGGTTCTTTCAGCAACGCGAGCAGCCGTCCGATGTCGGTGTCGAGCCGCGTGACCATCGCGGCGTAGTTCTTCTGCTGCTCGGTCCACGGCTTGTCCTTGTAGATGCCCTGGTCATCAATCTCGAACCGCCCGTGCGGCAGCGTGACGGAATGGAAGAGGAAGAACGGCCGGTCCTTCTGCGCCCGCACCCACTTGAGCGCCTCGCCGGCGATCGAGTTTTGCGCGTAGGTTTTGCCGACCGTTTTGCCGTCGTTGCCGGGCAGCTCGAACCGCTTGTCGTCGTTGTAGAGAAACGTCGGGAAGTAACTGTGCGCGTGGCGCTGGCAGTTGTAGCCGAAGAAGTGGTCGAACCCGGCCTTCAGCGGGCTGCCGGTGGTGTCGAACATGCCCATGCCCCATTTGCCGATGCACGCTGTGGCGTAACCGGCGTCCTTGAGCACGCGCGCGACGGTCAGCGTCCCGGCAGGCAGCGGCATCTGGCCTTCGGGCTGGATCTCGCGGTTTGCGCGGATGGGTGAATGTCCCATGTGCAAGCCGGTCATCAGCGACGTGCGCGACGGCGCGCAGACGGTGGTCCCGCAATACGCCTGCGTATAGCGCGTGCCCTCGGCAGCCATGCGGTCGAGGTTCGGTGTCTTGATGAGCTTCTGCCCGTAACAGCCGAGATCGCCCTGCGCGAGGTCGTCGCTGAGGATGAAGATGATGTTCGGTTTCGCGGGCGCGGAGTGAGCCAGAGCGCCGCACGCCGCCACCAAACCTGCCAACAAGAGCTGCAGCTTACGTTTCACGTTTTACGTTTCACGCCTCATTTCACCTTTTCGCCCGGCTTCAGTTCGCGGATGCGGATGTTCTTCCAGCGGACCTGGTAGGGGCCGGCGCCTTTCTTGATGCCGTGGACCTGCAGGCCGATGAAGCCGCTTGCGTCCGTCTTGTCGCAGAAGTCGCCGGCGGGGACGCCGTTGACCCACGAACGCATGTGGTCGCCTTGCGCGACGATGCGATAGTGGTTCCACTCGTTGTCCTTGAACGCCTTCTGCGCCTCGGGCTTCTTGCTGAAGTCATCGAGCCACTTCGCCCGGCGCGCCTCGTCCCAAAAGTTGCCCGCGTTGCCGCCGGTGTGCATGATCTCGCATTGGTAGCCATAAACCGTGCCGGCTTTGCGCACGCGCTTCTTCTCGTCGGTGAAGTCCTTCTCATGGACATGGCTGCGGATCTGGCAGCCGGAGTTCAGCTCGACGTCGCACTTCACCTCGAACTCCAGCACGAAGTCCGCGTAGTCGCGCGTGGTGCAGAGGAACGTGTTCGGGCTGCCCTCGACGGTCTTGCCGGCGATGCAGCCGTCCTCGACGCGATACTCGGCAGTGCCGCCCTTGGTGGCCCAGCCGTTGAGCGTCTTGCCGTCGAAGATCGGTTTCATCTTCGCGTCGTCGGCCGCGCGCGCGGCGCCGGTGGCAAGCGACAGGATCAGGGTCGGAACGATGAGCCAGGTTTTCATGTGAGGTTTCCTTTGGATTCGAATTGGAAAATCTGCGGTTTCAGCGGCGTGCTTTGGGCTGCAGCGGCTGGGGCGGCGCGATTTTCCAATCGTCGGTGCGGAACGGCGACGCGGGCAGGCCCGCGCGGTTGTAGAGATTGCAGTCGGGATTGTCGGCCCAGGCGTAGCGGACAGCGACGGGCTGCTTCACTTCCGGCGACTTCACGACCACGGTGTTGCCAATGATCTTCGCGGCGGCCCGGTGCCATTTCTTGTCCGCGCCAGCGACGACGAAGCCGCGGATCTGACCAAAGCCTCCCTCCGGCCAGACCGAAGGCCACTCTTCGCGAGGCGTGACCATCGCGCCGCCCGCGTTGACGACGAGGCCGCTGTCGGCGTGCTTGAAAGTGACCGTCACTTCGCTGCCGTTGATCTTGTGGCTGACGGGCAGCGGCCCGGACGCGGCGACCTTCTGGCCATAGACCTTCGCCAGCGCCCACATCGCGAGGCGTTTGCCGACCGTTTGCTTGTCCTTCGGATGGATGTCACTGGTTTCGCCGATGTCGGTGGTGATGGCCATGCCGGTGTTGGGCAGCGCGAGCGTCTTCAACATTCCTTCACGGACGAGCACCCAGCCGGTGTCCTCGACCGGCTCCTTCTGCGCCGCGTGGAAGTTCGGCAGTTGCACCCACGCGAACGGGAAGTCACCCAAACCCCAGCGCGCGCGCCAGTCATTGACCAACGCCGAAAGCTGGAGGTGGTAGAGATGGCCCTGCCCGGCGTTCGACTCGCCCTGATACCAGATCGCCCCGCGCAGCGCGTAAGGGACCAACGGCGCGATTTTGCCGTTGAACAGCGTCGCCGGATGATGCGTGGCGATGCGCGGCTCTTCGGGCTTGCGCGGCGGACGCTTCAGGGACGTGCCTTCGGTCTTGGCCTTCTTGGCGGCTTCCTTGAATGCAACCAGTTGCTTTTCGTAAGCGGCCTGTGCTTTCACGGGATCCCATGTCGCCTGCCGCTGCTCCCACGACTCAAACAGCGATTTCAGTTCCGCAAAATTCTTCTGCGCCTCCCAGCTTGTCCAAGCCTCGACCGGCGTGCCGCCGACCGACGAGTTGATCACACCCACCGGCACGCCGAGCGCCTTGTGGACTTCGCGGCCGAAGAAGTAGGCCGTTGCGGAGAAGCCGCCGACGGTTTCGGCGCTGCACACTTCCCACTTGCCGACGCCTTTCTCTTGCGGCTTGTCGGACGGAGCGGAGGATTCCCTGAAGTGGCGGACCTTCGGCAGGCTTGCCGCCGCCTGCTCCTTGTCGAAATCCTTCGCGCGGTTCACCGTCATCGCCATGTTCGACTGGCCGGAGCAGAGCCACACTTCGCCGACGAGCACGTCGCTGATGGCGATCGAGTTCTTGCCCTTCACCGTCATCGCCAGCGCCTCGCCCGCCTTCAGCTTCGCGAGCTTGACCATCCACCTGCCTTTCGCGTCGGCCTTCGCGGTCCTGGCTTGCCCGGCGATGCTCACGGTGACCTGCTCCCCCGGTTCGGCCCAGCCCCAAACCGGCACAGCAGCGTCGCGTTGCAGCACCATGTGGTCGGAGAAGATCGCCGGCAACGTCACGTCGGCGTCCGCGCGCGATGCGAGAACCGCGACGACCGCGGCGATTGAAAGTTGGAGGACTCTTGCGAATCGGTTGGTTCGTTTCATGTTGGCTCGATTGGTTTTGGCCGGCCGTTTTTTCAGACGGCAGCAGGGGCGTGTTTTTTTCACTCCTGCCACCGGTTTCCAAGCCCAAAATTTCAGGAATTGGCCGCGGCTTCGCATTACTTTCGCTTGCGCTTGCGGTTGCTCTGGCTCTAACTCTTGGCGCGACATCGCTTTGACGCTGCCTTTCACCGGGCCGGCGAACGCAAGAGCAACGCAAGAACGAAGAGGTCAACTGATGAGCACACCGTATCAAATCGTCGTCTGCGGCAGCATCGTGCCGGACCCGTTGCAAACGCTGGAGCCGGCCGCCGGGCCTGCCGGGCCGGCGCTGAAAAACGAGATGATGCTGCCCGCCGTGCTGGACCCGTGGGCGTGGCACGCGCTGTTCGAGGCCGCGCACCTCGCCAAGGGCGCGCCCGGCAGCAAGGTCTGGCTCGTCAGCATCGCGCCGAAGGCCAAGCTGCAACAGGTCATGATGATCGTCGCGCAGAAGGCGCCGTTCGAGCTGGTCGCGGTGGACGGCCCGTCGAGCGGCTTCACCGAGGCCGCCGAAGCCGCCGCCATCCTCGCCGACGCCATCAAGGCCATTCCCGGCCTCGACATGAAAAAGCTGCTGGTGTTCGGCGGCTGGGAATCCGCCTCGCGAGGCGCTGGCGCGACGATGCAGATCGTCGGCGAGCGGCTCGGCGTCACCGACCAGTTCCAGGGCGTGGACAAACTCACCGTCGCCGGCGATGGCTCGATGGAAATCCTCGAGCGCATTGAGGGCGGCAAACACCAGGTCTCCAAGTGCGCCGGCCCGCCCGCCGTGTTCGGCTGGGCCACCGGCAACCTGCCCGAACCGCCGAACAACCCGCAGACCGGCATGATGAACATGCGCACGATCATGCCGTCACTCCAACGCGCCAAGCCCGCGAAGCTCGGCGCCGAGGGCGTGAAGTTCGTCAGCGTCACGCAGCCCAGCCAGCGCCGCGACACCCAGATCGTCAAGGACACTCCGCCCGACGAGGTCGCGAAGCAGATTGTCGCGTGGATCACCGGCGGGTAATCAGGAGAACGACAATCATGGAAACGATTCTGGTTCTTGCTCACACGGAAACGGACGGCTCGCTCGCCAAACCCGCGCTCGAAGCGCTCGGCGCGGCCAAATCGCTCGGCGGCACGCTCATCATCGGCCTCGTCGGCGAAAATGTCCAAGCCGCCGCCCATCGCATCGCCGGCTGCGGTGCTGCGAAGTTCCTCGCCGTCAGCGGCGCGGACTTTACCCAAGCGCGCTACGCCACCGATGCCGCCGCGGCTGAAGCCATTGCCAAGACTGCGGGCGCAAGCATCATCGTCGCGCCCGCCACCTCGCGCTGGAACCGCGTGCTCTCCGGCGTCGCGCACCGGCTCGGCGGACGCGCTGACACGCACGTCACCGCCATCTCGGCTGCCGCCGGCGCGATCAGCATCAACCGTTGGTATTACCGCCAGCGCATGGAGGCCGTCATCCAGCGCGCGCAGCGGCCGTGGGTCATCGCGCTTGATCCTGGCTGTTGCGAGGCATGGCAAGGCGACGCCGGCACAGCCACCGTCGAGAACGTCGCCGTCGCGCTCGCCGAGGCACAGAAGCGCACGACTGTCACCGGTGTCAAAGCGCCCGCTGCCGACCAGCAGACCATCCGGCCCGACGCGCCGTTGCTGTTGGTCGCCGGCGCGGGTTGGACGAAGAAGCAGGCCGACGGCCAGACGCACGTGCCTGAAGCGGAGAAGCTCATCCTCGGCTTCCTGAAGCTGACGCAGGCATCGCTCGGCGGCAGCAAGTCGCTCGTGGACCTCGGCGGCGAGGGGCAGGCCGTGTTGTCGTTCATGACGCACCTGCACCAGATCGGCCAGACCGGCTCGACACCGCGCCACCAGAAGGGCCTCTCGACCTGCTGCCACGGCGAGGAGCCGCACACGGTCGGCTGGCGGTTCGTCAACGAGCGCCGCGCCATCAGCCTCGACCCGAACTGCGGCTGGGCGCGCGGCAAAGCCGACGTGCTCTACGTGGCCGACGCGTTCGCGGTGATGGCAAAGGTCAACGAACAGCTCGCGGCGAAGAAATCCGCCTGACATCCAAGGAGAACGCACCGATGAAGACCTCACAGGAACTGGAGCGACAGGCCGCGTTGAATGTCGCCGGCTTCATGGCCGCGGCGGCGCGCACGGCGCCGAAGACGCGCGGCATTGACAACATCAGCGTCGTCGTGGTGGACGACACCGAGACGAAGAACCTCGTCATTTCGAAGATGAAGGAGATCGCCAAACGCGACAACCTGTCGTTCCTCGACCGGGACGCCAACTCGATCGCCAACGCGCACGCGCTGGTGGTCATCGGCGTCGCCTCCAACCCCGCGGGACTGAACTGCGGCTGTTGTGGACACAAGACCTGCGAGGAATTGGAGAAGGCCGGCGGCGTCTGCGCGTTCAATTCCTACGACCTCGGCATCGCGATCGCCTCCGCCGCGGCGGTGGCCAACCAGTTCCACATGGACAACCGGGTCATGTATTCCATCGCCCGCGCGTGCATCGAGCTGAAGTTTTTCGGCGGGAGCGTCCGGCAGGCGCTCGCCCTGCCGCTGAGCGTCAGCGGCAAGAATCCGTTCTTCGACCGGAAGCACTGAACCACCCACTGGAGAACCCCTCATGCTCACCGTTCTCGTTTACGTCCATGTGAAACCCGGGTGTGTCGAGGCGTTCAAGGCCGCGACGCTGGACAACGCACGCAACAGCGTGAAGGAGCCGGGCATCGCGCGGTTCGATTTCCACCAGCAGAGCGACGACCCGACGCGGTTCGTGCTGGTGGAGGTTTATCGCTCCGTCGAGGCCACCGCCGCTCACAAGGAAACGGCGCACTACGCCCGCTGGCGCGCCGCGGTCGCCGACATGATGGCCGAGCCGCGCAAGAGCGTGAAATACGGCAACGTGTTCCCCGACGATTCCGGCTGGTGAGCTGTCATGGGTTTCGAGTTCGCCACCGCCTCGCGCATCCTGTTCGGCTGCGGCAAGCTGAAAGAGGCCGGGCCGATTGCCAGAGAGCTTGGCCGGCGCGCGCTCGTGGTGACGGGGAAATCGGCGGCGCGGGTTGAGGGGCTGATTACCTCGCTGCGACAACACAGCATCGAGTGCGCAACGTTCGCCGTGGCCGGTGAGCCGACGGTCGAACTGGTCCAACGCGGCATCGGCCAGGGGCGGCAAGCGAAGACGGATTTCATCATCGCCATTGGCGGCGGCAGCGTCATTGACGCCGGCAAAGCCATCGGCGCGCTGCTGGCCAACGAAGGCGACCCGTTCGATTACCTCGAAGTCATCGGCCGAGGCAAGCCGCTGACAAAACCGTCCGCGCCGGTCATCGCAATCCCGACCACGGCCGGCACTGGCGCGGAGGTGACGCGCAACGCCGTGCTCGGCTCGCCGCCGCATCGCGTGAAGGTGAGCTTGCGCAGCCCGTTGATGTTGCCGCGCGTCGCGATCGTGGACCCGGAGTTGACGCGCGACTTGCCTCCAGCCATTACGGCGAGCACCGGGTTGGACGCGCTGACGCAACTGATCGAGCCGTTCGTGTCATCGAAGGCCAACCCGATGACGGACGGGTTTTGCCGCGAGGGCATGGCGCGCGCGGCGCGGTCGCTGCGGCGCGCGTTCGAGCAGGGCGGCGACATGGCGGCGTGGGAGGACATGGCGCTGGCAAGTCTCTTCGGCGGCTTGGCGCTCGCGAACGCGGGCCTCGGCGCGGTCCACGGTTTCGCGGGGCCGCTGGGCGGGATGTTCCCGGCGGCGCACGGCGCGGTGTGCGCGGCCTTGCTGCCGCACGTGATGGCGGCCAACGTCCGCGCGTTGCGCGCGCAGCAGCCGGAGAGCGAGGCGCTGCGGCGCTACGACGAGGTGGCGCGGATCGTCACGGGCCGCGACAACGCGACGGCTGACGACGGCGTCGTGTGGATGCGGGAACTGTGCGGGGCGCTCGGCGTGCCGCCGTTGGCGGCGCACGGCGTGATGCGGAATGATTTCGCGGCGTTGGTGGAGAAAGCAGCCACCGCGAGCAGCATGAAAGGCAACCCGGTCGCGCTGACGCGGGAGGAATTGTTTGAGATTCTTGATCGCGCGTTGGAGTAGCAGGCAGATGTTTCAAACCGAACCCTGACTGCCGTGGCTCTTTACCACGCGCAGGGTTCCAGCTTAAGCTGTTGTTATGACACGGTCCCATCCGATCCCGGCGCTGATGGCGCTGGGCCTGTTATGCTGTGGCGCCCTTCCTCTGCCGGCGGCGCCGCTGGCCGAGCGTGCGCGCGAGTTCAAGGCGCAACTCGCGGAGAAAATCCTGCCCTACTGGTTCGATACGGCGCAGGACGCAGCCAATGGTGGCTATCTGCTCGCCGACGATCTCGTGAAAGGCCGCACCCAGCCGAAGGAAAAAGCCATTGTCACGCAGGCGCGGATGGTCTGGACGTTCTCGCTGGCGCACCGCAAAGGCTTCAGCGATGCGCGGCGCGATTACCTGAAGGCGGCGGCTCAGGGCTATCGGTTTCTCATCGAGCACTTCCTCGACAAGGAACACGGCGGCTATTTCTGGAAGACCGACCTCGCGGGCAAGCCGGTGAAACAGCACAAGTTCGTCTATGGCCAGTCGTTCGTGATCTTCGCGCTGGTGGAGTATCACCGCGCCAGCGGCGACCAGGAGGCGCTGCGGCATGCGATGGAACTTTACGCGACGTTGCAGAAACGCGCGGACGACCCGAAGCGAGGCGGATGGGTGGAACATTTCACGCGCGACTGGACGCCGCTGGCGCTGCGCGACCCAGCAGGCGAGGTGGAGGTGGCGGGGTTGAAGAGCGCCAACACGCACCTGCACTTGATGGAGGCGCTGACGGAACTCTATGAAGTCACGCGCGACAAGAACGTGCGCAAATCGCTGGAGGAATCGCTGCAGTTCAACGCGAAGTATTTTTATCCGCTCGATGCCAGCAAGTCGTGCTTTCACCGCAACCCCGATTGGTCTGCTGTCACCGACCCACGCAGCGCCGGGCTGTCGTATGGCCACAACGTCGAGTTCGCTTGGCTGATGATCCGCGCCGAACAGGTGCTGGGGCGGAAGCCGTCGTGGAAACACTTCTACGCCCACCTCGATCACGCTCTCAAAGTTGGCTACGACCGCGAGCGCGGCGGGCTTTACCACCGCGGCGTCGGCACCGAGCCGCCGTTCGACACGACGAAGGTCTGGTGGGTGCAGGCGGAGATGATTGCGGCGTTCACCGATGCGCTGCTGCACAAGCCCAATGTCGCCTACGAAGCCGCGCTGGGGAAGACGCTGGTGTTTGTCGCGCGCCACATGACCGACCCGAAGGACGGCATCTGGGTGGACAGCGTGATGGCCGACGGCCAGCCGCGAAACACCAGCAAGGCGCACAACTGGAAAGCCAACTACCACGACGTGCGCGCACTGGTGAAGTTCGTGGAAGCGTTTGGCGGGAGACAATGATCATGGACCTTAAACTGAAGAACAAGGTTGTGCTGGTGACGGGCGGTTCGCGCGGCATCGGCACCGCGATCTGCAAGGCGTTTGCCGCCGAAGGCGCGAAGGTCGGCGTCAACTACCGCAAGAGCCGCGAGGAGGCCGAAGCGGTCGTGAAGAAGATCGGCGCGAAGCAAGCCGCGCCGATTCCCGGCGATCTGGCAAAGACCGGCGACATCGCGCCGATGTTCGACACGCTGGAGAAGGCGTTCGGGCCGGTGGACGTGCTCGTGAACAACGCCGCCTATTGCCCGAGCGGGCCGATCGAGAGCTACACGCGCGAGGAATGGGAGCACACGTTTGCGGTGAACGTCACCGGGGCGTTTCTTGCCAGCCAGGAACTCATCAAGCGCCTCCGCGCCCGCAAGGCGAAGGGCAAGATCGTGAACATCGCCTCGCAGGCGGCGTTTCTCGGCTCCACCTCCGGCCACCTGCCCTACGACGCCAGCAAGGGCGCGCTGGTCTCCATGACCCGCGCCATCGCGCGCGAGGTGGCCAAGGAAGGCATCAACGTCAACGCCGTCGCGCCGGGCATGGTGCTGACGGAGATGGTCGCGAAAATCTGGGAGGAACGAAAACAGAAATACCTCGCCCGCATCCCGCTCGATCGCATCGGCGAGCCGGAGGAGATCGCCAATGTGACGGTCTTCCTCGCCTCCGACGCCGCGAGCTACATGACCGGTGCGACTGTGGACGTCAGCGGCGGGCTGCTGATGAGGTAAAAGGCTTGTGCGGGCGCGCGAAGTAGCGTTTTCTTTGCGGAACTCAGTCAGACTGCAAACCAACTGGAGAACCACATGAGCGATCAGATGAATCTTACCCGACGGGAGTTTATCGGCACCACCGGCAAAGCCGCGACGGCGCTCGCCGCCGCCTCGGCCTTCGGGCCGGCCATCCTCAGCGCCAAGTCGCCGAACGGCACCATCGGCGTCGGCTGCATCGGCCTCGGCACGCGCGGCGGCGATCTCATCAAGGGAGTCGTCAACTGCGACGGCGTCCGGGTGACGGCCGTGTGCGACGTGTATGGGCCGCACCGGCAGAAGGGCGTCGAGCGCAGCATGAACACGGACGTGAAGCCTTACGTGGATTACCACGAACTGCTCGCCGACAAGAACGTGGACGCGGTCGTCATCGCTGCACCGGACCATTGGCACTGCCAGATGGTGCTCGACGCGATCAAGGCCGGCAAAGACATCTACTGCGAGAAAGGTTTCTCGCGCACGCTGAAGGAAGCGAAGCTCATGCGCGCCGCGCTGAAGAAAAGCAAGACCGTGTTCCAGCTCGGCCACCAAGCGCGGCAGAGCGCGTGCGCGTTGCAGGCGAAGGAACTCATCGCCACCGGCATCCTCGGCCCGGTCACGCTCGTGCGCACCGGCCGCTTCGGCAACAACGACCCCTCGCATCCGATCTGGCGCTGGTATGGCTACTACAACCAATGGGAGCACCCCGATCCGACGAAGGTCGTCAAGGACGTGGACTGGAATCTCTGGCTCGGCGAGACGCAGAAGATTCCGTTCAACGAGCGGCACTTCTGGCACTGGCGTTGTTACTGGCGCTACGGCACCGGTCAGGCCGGCGACCTGCTCTCGCACGAGATGGACTTCGTCCAATACATCCTCGGCCACGGCATTCCCGACACCTGCACGTGCGTCGGCCTCAACGCGATGCTGAAGGACGACCGCGAAGTGCCGGACACGTGGGCCGCGACGTATCAGTTCATCAAGCTGGGCCGCACCGTCACCTTCACCGGCAGCATGAACACCGGCGTCGGCCAGCCGGTGGAATTCTGCGGCAAGGACGCGTCGCTGCGGTTCGACGGCATCGCGCACGACGTCACGAGCTTCACTGTCACGCCTGAGCGGCACAACGAGCGGAAGGACCTGCCCGCGGGCTACGTGCGCGGCAAGACGCCCAAGCAGCCGAACCACATGGAGGATTTCTTCAACTGCGTCCGCAGCCGCGGCACGCCGAAGTGCGGCGTGGACGAGGCGTTCGTCGAAATCGCCACGTCGCTGATGTCCATCGAATCCTACATGAAGCGCCGCGTGGTGCGCTGGGATCCGGTCAAGGAAGAGATCGTCTGAACCGGCAGCGAGCCGCTCATTCGCGATACGGGTGCTGCCACGGCGCGCGGTAATCGCGCTTGAGCAGCTTCGCGGCATCGGCGTTGCCGATGATCTGCTCGGTCTTCGCATCCCACGCAATCTTCGCGCCCGTATCGTAGGCAATCATCGCCAGCTTCACCGTCGTGGTGGACAGATACGCGTCGGCGGGCGTGCAGCCGGGCTGCTTGCGTTCGCGGACCGCATTGAGGAATTCCGCCATGTGCAACGTGCCGGCGTCGGCTTTGACCTCGTTGACCTGGCGCTCCTTGTCTTTGCCGCGCGGTATGACGATCCATTTGTTGTCGGTGACGAAGAGGGTCTCCTTCTCGCCGTAGAAGAAGATGCCGTTGCTGGTCTCCGGCGCGAACTCCTCCGCGCCCCAGATGTGATGCCGCCACGTCACCGGGCATCGCTCGAATTCGAAATGTGCGGTCAGCACGTCGGGCGTCGTGATCTTGTCTTTCAAAAAGTAGATTCCGCCCGCAGTCGTCACGGCGCGTGGCGCAGTCTCTCCGAGGATGACGCGCGTGCCGTCAATCAGATGAATGCCCCAGTCCACAAGATGGCCGTGGCCGCTGGTCTTCTCCAGCCGCCAGTTCTTGTGGCCGACCTGCGGGCTGTAGGGAATCTTCGGGCCGGGGCCGCACCAGAGGTCCCAGTCCAGCGACGCGGGCGGCTGCTGCGGCGTCGCATCGAGCACGCCGGCGGTGTAGTGGATCTGCGCCTCGACGTGGACGATGCGGCCGGGCTTGCCGTCGGCGATGTATTGGCGGACAGCTTGGAAGGCGGGACTCTGCCGGCGCTGGAAGCCGATCTGCACGATGCGTCCGCTCTTCTTCGCGGCGTCCACCATCGCGCGGCCCTCGCGCACGTCGTAGGCGAGCGGCTTCTCGCAGTAAACATCGATCCCCTTCTCGACGGTGGCGATGAACTGCAACGCGTGCCAGTGCGGCGGCGTGGCAATGATGACCGCCTCCAGCCCCGACGCGGCGAGCATCTCCTCGTAAAGCTTGAATGTCTTCGGCCGCGCGCCCTGGAGTTTCTCCAGTTCATCGGCGCTCTTGCTGAGGTGTTCACTGTCCACGTCGCAAAGCGCGATGACCTCCGCGCCACCGGCCTTGAGCGCGGCCTTGGCGTCCACCATGCCATACCAGCCGCAGCCGATGACGCCGAGTTTGATCTTCTTGCCGGCCGACGCGTCGGCGGCGACGGAGCGGAGTTGGGTTGCGGCGACCGCGCCAGCGGCGGCCGTGACGAGGAATCTGCGACGATTGAGATGTTGCATGGCGTCAGTTTCCACAAAATGCCGGAGGCGAAAAGCAAAAAGAAGCTTCGCAAGCCCCTCTTTGGTGAACGAAGTGATTGCCGCACAAGCCCGCTAATTGTTTTTGTCGCGGCGGCGCGCTGCGGTTCACCAATCCCGGCGTGAGGTTCTGAGCGGCGGAGGAAACGATTGCTTCAGTGGTGGTGGGGCGAGACTCTGTCGAGCCTTCCGATTCCGTTGCGACAAAGCCGAACCCTCAAGGAGGCTCGACGGAGTCTCGCCCCACCGGGTTGCGGAATCTTCAGTCGCCTGCCGACAGACGCCTATTTGATCTCTAAATACTCCGTCAGCGCGCCGTCCTCGTAGAAGTAGGCGATGCGGATGTTCGCGTTCACCTGGATGGGACCGACGGCCACCTTCTTGCCCGCCAGCGCCGCGTCGAGGTCGTTGACCTGCCATGAGATGTGTGGCTCGCGCGCCACAGGCGTGCTTGCCATCGGGCTGTCCGGCGCAAACCGCACCCACTCAACCTTGTTCGGGTTCTTCGACGGGTCGGTGCCCCAGACTTTGAGCGACTCGAAATACATCTCGCCCGGCACGGGCTTCTGCGTCACCAGACCGAGATGATGGAATGATCGTGTCACGGTTGTCACAATCGTCTCCTTCCGGTGTTCCGCGCTTACTTGCCCAGCAGCTTCTTGCGTTCGCGGCCGAGCGCGTCGGCGGCGATCATCGCGTCCACGATGCTGTCACTCGTGACCTCGAACGCGTGGCTCTCGCAGAGCGAGCCTTTGCCCGCGCAGATGTCGCCGATCTGCTTGAGCCGGTCGCGCTTGATACCCGCGAGATTCAGCTCGGCGAACGTCACCGGCAAGCCGACCGCGATCTCCCAGTCAATGATCGGATACGACTTCTCCGGCGTCATGTCGTCATCGAGGCAGAGCTGACTGATGACGCCGAAGCCGACCTTCTCGCCGTGGTAGAACTTCTTGCACTCAGGGAAGCTCGGCAGGGCGTTGGCGATCATGTGCGCGGTGGCGAGGCCGCCGCTCTCGAAGCCGAGGCCGGAGAGCAGCGTGTTTGCCTCGATGACCTTCTCGACGGCGGGCGTGACGACCTTGTTCTCGACGGCGCGCTTGGCGTCCACGCCGTGCGCCATGAGCGCGTCGTAGCAGAGCCGCGCGATGGCGATTGAGGCCATCGTCGGCACGCCGCCGGCCAACGTCCCGTGTCGCGTCTTGTAGGAAGCCTCCGCTTCGACCCAGGTGGACATCGCGTCGCCCATGCCGGCCACGAACGTCCGCACCGGCGCCTGCGCGATGACCTGCGAGTCCACGATGACGATGTCAGGGTTGAACGGCCAGCCGTCGAAGCCGGTGCAGTCGCCCTGCTCGTTATACCAGACGGTGAACGAGCTGGTCGGCGAGTCGGTGGACGCAAGCGTCGGGCAGGTGATGACCTTCGTGTTGGCCCAAGCCGCGGCGGCTTTGGCGGTGTCGAGCGTCTTGCCGCCACCGATACCGATGACCATGTCCACGCGCTCCTTCTTGGCGATGTCGGCAACGCGCGTGGCTTCGGCCTTGGAGCTTTCGCCGCCGAAGTTGACCTCGACGACCTCGACCTTCGCGGCCTTGAGACTCGCGAGCACGGTCTGGCCGACGAGGTTCTTGACCATCGCGTCCCAGAGCACCATCGCTTTGCCGCCGAGCAGTATCGCGTAGCTGCCGGTCTCGGCGAGGACGTTGCGGCCTTGGATATACTTCCGGGGTGCGATCAAAACGGCTTTCATGCGGTCGGTCTCCTCTTGGGTTAGATGAGTCTCACAAATCACCTTCTACCAGTCTTGCGGAAAACAGCAAGCTCTCTGGCCGGCCTGTAGGGCCGACGGTAAACCAGCCCAGGGCAAGCGAGTCTGCGAGCGCCGCCCTGGGTAACCATGCCCAACAAAAACAACCGCCCTGAAGGGGCGGCGGTAAACGTGACCGTAGAAACCGCGCTTACGGGCGCCCCTTCAGGGCGCCATCGTGTGTGGGAACGCTCCAACCCCAGGGCGTTGCCCTGGGCTGGCTTACTGCAGCCCTTCAGGCTGCTGAGGGTGGAGTCGTTTCTCATTTTCGCGAGATTCATCAACACGATGGCTGGGTCGTGAGACTCAGTTGCGCCTCAACACCATTTACCACCGGCAGCGGGTGCTCGCCGCGCAGCATCCGGATGATAGTCTCAGCCATCAAGCGCGGGCTGTTGCGGAATGCGTCTATGCTGCTGCCGGCTAGGTGCGGCGTCACCGTCACGTTGTCCAGCTTCAGCAGCGGATGGTCCGCCCGCAACGGCTCGACATCGAACACGTCCAGCGCCGCGCCCATGATGCGCCGTTCCGCCAGCGCGCGGGTCAGCGCCTGTTCGTCCACCAGTCCGCTGCGGGCGGTGTTGACCAGCACCGCGCTCTTCTTCATGAGCGCGAGCTGCGGCTCGCCGATGAGATGTTGCGTCTCCGGCGTGAGCCTTGCGTGGACCGAGATGACGTCGGATTCGCGCATCAACGTCGGCAGGTCCACCATCTGCACGTGGCCCGTGTCGCCCTTCACGAATGGGTCGTAGGCGATGACGCGGCTGCCGAACGCGTGGAGGTAACCGGCAACGAGCCGCGCCACGGCGCCGAAGCCGACCAAGCCGACGGTCTTGCCGTTGAGTTCAGGAATCTCGTCGGTGTTGGGGAACGTGCGCGTCCACTCGCCGCGCATGAGGCGGGCGTGCGAGCGGGCGAGGTTGCGCACCTCGGTCAGGATGAGGCCAAGGGTGCATTCGGCCACGGCGCGGGCGTTGCGGCCGGGCGTGTTGAGCACGGAGATGCCGCGCGCGGTCGCGGCGGCCACGTCAATGTTCTCCAGCCCGCCGCGCAGCGTGCCGATGACCTTCACGCGCTTGGCCGCCTCGATGAACCGCCGGTCCAGCGGTGTGAACTGCGTCACGACGATGTCGAACGTGTCGAGGCCTTCGCACAATGCCACGGGGAGCGTGACCGCGCCCGGCCCGCCGGTCTCGATGGCGAGGTTGGCCTCTTGAAGCTCGACGAGCGTGCGATGCTCCCAGCAGCGCACCGTCACGTCCACGCCCAACGGCCGCAGCAAAGCCATTCCGGCCTCCATGAATCGCGGCGGCCCGTAAAAATCAGCGATCGCAAGCAGCTTCAGTTTCATCGTCAGACCCGGTTTGCAGCCGATAGCAGGCCGATCTTCGCATCCGTCACGCTTGCGACGGCGTCGCGGAGCGGGCCGAAGAACTCCTCCGGCAACGGATCGGTCCGGCGAATCGTGGCCATCGCGTTCTTGAGGCTCTCCATCATCGCGATGCGGCAGTCGGCGAAGATGTTCAACTTCGCGATGCCGTGCTTGACCGCCTCGCGGACCTCGCTGTCCGGCGTGCCGGAGCCGCCATGAAGCACCAGCGGGACTTTGGTGGCCACGTTGAGTTCCTTGAGCCGCTCCATGTGCAGATGCGGCAGCGAGGCAAACTTTCCGTGCGCGTTGCCGATGGAGACCGCCAGCGCGTCCACGCCAGTTTCGTCACAGAACTTTGCCACCTCGCCCGGCTCGGTGAGCACTGACTCGGCTCCGCCGCTGGCCTCAAGGTTCATGCCGCCGACGTAGCCCAGTTCGCCCTCGACCGTGATGCCGAGCGGGTGCGCCAGTTCGACGGTCTTGCGCGTGATCTCGACGTTCTGCGCGAACGGCAGCCGCGAGCCGTCAAGCATCACCGAACTGAAGCCGGCGTCGAGGCCGCGCTTGATCTGGTCCAGTTCCGTGGCGTGGTCGAGTTGGAAGACGATGGGAATGTTGTATTGCGAGGCCAGCGCGCGCACGAGCGTCGGGATGTAGCGCCAGCCGGCGCCGTCGAGACCCGCGCCCGCGAGGCCCATCAGGATCACCGGCGACCGGCGCGCGGCGGCCGTCTCCAACACCGCGCGCACCATCACGTCCTCGACGATGTCGAACGCCGGCACGGCGTAGTGGTTTGCGCGGGCTTTGGGAAGGACTTCGTTCAAAGTAACCAGCATAATCTTGTTTTCTATCTTTCAACCACACGTAGCCGCCGACGTAAGGAGGCGGTTTGTCGCACTCAGACACCACATCCGCCTCCTTACGTCGGCGGCTACTTATCTCATCAACATGCCGCCGGTGGCGTCGAAGGTCGCCCCTGTCGTGTAGCTTGCCCGTGCCGACGCGAGGAACACGACCACGTCGGCGATCTCCGACGGCGCGGCGATCCGGCCCAGCGGGATGCGCGCCAGCGTCTGTTCGCGCCGCGCTTCGATGGCTTCGCGGGCCATGTCGGTGTCCATAAAACCGGGCGCGACCCCGTTGACGTAGATGCCGTGCTTCGCAACTTCGCGCGCCAGCGATACGGTGAACGTGACGAGG
>JACRKA010000195.1 GCA_016219905.1 Verrucomicrobiota bacterium | reverse complement strand
TGCGGCCACTGCTTCATCATTTTCCTGAGCGGCGGTTTCCCGATCAACATCCTCAACACCATCAAGGCCGTGCCGGAGGTCTGCGCCATCTTCTGCGCCACGGCCAACCCGGTCGAAGTGATCGTCGCGGAGACCGATACGGGCCGCGGCATCCTCGGCGTGGTGGACGGCGTGAAGAGCAAGGGCGTGGAGACCGAGGCGGACATCGCCGCGCGCAAGCAACTGCTCCGGAAGTTCGGCTACAAACTCTGAGCGGGGCGGCTCACCCATCAACCGCTGCGCTTGACCCCGCCCGCTTCGCTGATAGACTCGCCGCGAACAAGGAGTGCAAGATGGCTGGGACAACGAAACATCCTGCGCAGATTGGCGGTTACACGATCACGGCATTGATCGGCGGCGGCGGCATGGGCGCGGTCTATAAGGCCCGCCAGCCTGTGCTGGACCGCGACGTCGCGCTGAAGGTCATCGCGCCGGAGGTCGCCAAGGACGCCGCCTACATCGCCCGCTTCCAGCAAGAAGCCAAGTCCGCCGCCAAGCTCAACCACCCCAACATCGTCCAGGTCTATGCGGCCGGCGAAGACCAGGGCACCCACTTTCTCGTCGAGGAATTCGTCGAGGGCGAGAACCTGCACGAACGGCTCGCCCGCGACGGTCGCATGGACCCGCAGGAGGCGCTGGCGGTTTGCGTGTTTGTCGCCGACGGGCTGAAGTATGCGTGGGACGAGGCCCGCCTCATCCACCGCGACATCAAGCCGGCCAACATCTTCCTCTCCAACAAGGGCGCGGTGAAAGTGGGCGATCTCGGTCTCGCCAAGAGCGTCGGGACTGAGGGCGGTTCCTCGCTGACGCAATCGGGCATGGCGGTCGGCACGCCCTACTATTGCAGCCCGGAGCAGGCCCGTGCGGACAAAGAGGTTGATTTCCGGTCCGACATCTACGGCCTCGGCTGCACGCTCTACCACATGCTCAGCGGCAAGAAGCCCTACGAAGGCGCGGCGGACGAATCGCCCATGTCGGTGATGATCAAGCAGGCCACCGGGGCATCGCCGATGATCTTGCAGGTGTTGCCCACCTGTCCGCCGCCGATCGTGGTGCTGTTGGGCAAAATGCTGGCGAAGCACCCCACGGGCCGGCATCAGAGCTACGGCGAGTTGATCGCGGACTTGCGCCGCCTGCACGACCTCCTGGGCCAGCCGAAGGCCAGCGCGCCGATCAGTTCGGCATTGCACGCTGCGGTGACGGCGAAGACGAAGAAGCCCGCACCGACGATGATCTATGGCGGCATCGCGGCGGCCGTGGCTGTGGTGTTCGTCGGCGGGTTGCTGTTGTGGGCGCCGTGGAAGAGCGGCACGGATGAAAAGGGAAGACGCGAAGACGCGAAGACTGAAGCGCAGCAGAACGTAGCTGAACGCGCCAGCGTTCAGAAGGAGCCTGCCAAGATGGAACCTGCGGACCGAGCGCTGGCGCGTCCGGCTACGACGGAAGCGGCTCCCGCGAAGCCAGCAGATAAGAAGACACCCGCTCCTGTTATTGCGAAGACGCAGCACCCCCTCGAACCACGAGTCACGAGTCACGAATCACGCCCCGCTCCCGTTGACTCCGCCTTCATTGCCGCCGTCGCCGCGCTCGCGCCCGAAGACCAGGTCTCACGCGTCATGGACAAGCTGCTGCTGCTCAACCCCAAGTTCGACGGCAAACATGCCCACAAGATCGAGAACGGCAAAGTCACCGAACTGACCTTCTCCACCGCCGAAGTCGGCGACATCTCGCCGCTGAAGGCGCTGAAGGATTTGCAAAGCCTCACCATCGGCGGCACCGCCCAGAAACGGGCGCTGGCCGACCTCTCCCCGCTGAAAGGACTCAAGCTCACCAAGCTCGCCATCCACTCCACCGCCGTCAGCGACCTGACGCCGCTGGCGGGCATGCCGCTGGCCTCGTTGCAGATGAGCAACACCCGCGTCACTGATCTTGCCCCGCTCAAGGGCGCGCCGCTGACGTGGCTCAGTTGCGTGGACTCGCCCGTCAAAGACCTCGCCCCGCTCGCCGATGCGCCGCTGGCCACGCTTTGGTGCGGCGGCTCGCAGGTGACGGATTTCTCGCCGCTGAAAGCCGTGCCGCTGAAGGAACTCTCCTGCGATTTCCAGCCTGATCGCGACAAGGAAGCGTTGTGGGCCATCAAGACCCTGGAGAGCATCAACGGCAAATCCGCGGCGGATTTCTGGAAGGAAGTTGGCGCGCCCGAAGACCCGTGGTTCAAGCAGATCGCCGCCCTGCCCGCCGAGCAACAGGTCGCGGCGGTGGTGGCGAAGTTGAAGGAGTTGAATCCGGGTTTCGATGGCAAGGAGACGCACAAGGTCGAATCCATAGGCCAGACACTCCTGTCTGGCCAATCCGCGACAAAACAAGGACCGGCGACACTCCTGTCGCCGAGATCTTCCGGCGATGGGGCGACAGGAGTGTCGCCCCTCCCAGCTATCACCGAACTCGCCTTCTCCACCGTCGCTGTAACAAACATCGTCCCCTTGAAAGTTCTGACGGGTCTGAAGAAGCTGACGCTGTTGCCGTGGCAGCAAGGTGCGAAATCTCCGCTCTCCGACCTCACCCCACTCACCGGCCTGCCGCTGACCTTCCTCGCCTGCGGCAACTCGCAGGTCGCCGACCTCACGCCGCTCAAAGGAATGCCCCTGACCATCCTGAGCGTGGACAACACGCCCGTCAGCGATCTCTCACCGCTCGCGGGAATGCCGCTGACCATCCTCTGGTGCAACGGCACGAGAGTGACCGACCTCTCGCCGCTCGCCGGCGCGCCGCTGATGGAACTGCGTTGCGACGTGAAACCGGAGCACGCCCCGCTGCTCGCCTCGATCCCCACGTTGCGGAAGATCAACGACCTCGCCCCCGCCGCGCTCTGGATGCGCATGCGCATCAAGCCGCCCGTGCCGTCCGTCGTAGGCCGGGTGCCCTCACCCGGCGCAACGTCCGGTGCAACGACAACGACGCCGCCCGGTCAGGGGACCGGGCCTACATCCCTCAAACCCGGCGCCGCCGCCCAAACCGGCCAGCCGTTGATGACCTCCATTGGCATGGAGTTGCTCTACATCCCGCCCGGCGAGTTCCTCCTCGGCAGCACGCCGGAGGAACAGGCGTGGGCGTTGCAGCACGATTGCCCCACGGACAATGTGAAGTCCGAAGGCAAAGCGCCGCGCAAGGCGGCCATCAAGCAAGGCTTCTGGCTCGGCAAGACCGAAGTCACCGTCGGCCAGTGGAAACTGTTCGTGGCCGCCACCGGCTACGTCACTGATGGCGAGAAGAAAGGCGCGAGCACCACGCTGCGGCCGGACAAGACGTGGGGCTCGGTAGCAGGGGCGAACTGGAAGGATCCGAACTTCGGCTTCAAGCTGAAGGACAACCATCCGGTGAGTTGCATCAGTTGGAACGATGCGATGGCGTTCTGCAAATGGTTGAATGAACGAGAGACGAAGGCGGGCGGCCCGCCCCGAACGCTTTCGGGATTGCCGCCCGGTTACACGTTTCGGCTGCCGGCGGAAGCGGAATGGGAGTATGCGTGCCGCGCGGGCAAACAGACGAAGTTCTGGTGGGGTGACACAAAGGAGGGCGGTGATGGGCGGCTGAACTGGAACGGCAAGGCTGACGGCTTTGAGTTTACGTCACCGGTGGACCACTACGGTTCGCGCGGGCGGAACAAGTTTGGCCTGGCGGACATGCTCGGCAATGTGTGCGAGTGGTGTCTGGATGAGTTCGATGAGACCCAAGCCCACGAAGAGTGCTACAAGGGTAATCCCAGCGTTCACGTGTTGCGGGGTGTGTCGTTCCAACGCAGTTACGCCCTTTGTCGCTGTGCCGCCCGCGACTACCGCCATTGTGCCAACTCGACGAGCAACCACGGCTTTCGGGTTTGCTTTGGGATGGAGCCGATTGGCAAGACTGCGGCCTCAACTCCCGCATCCTCGGACGCGACACAGAAGCCGCCGAGCGCGCCTCCAATCACGCCGCCTGTCGCGCTGCCAACCCCTGCACGCGTGGACGCTGTCACGCTTCCACGTTCCGCGACCGCCGCCGCCCAAACCGGCCAGCCGTTGATGACCTCCATCGGCATGGAGCTGCTCTACATCCCGCCCGGCGAGTTCATGCTGGGCAGCACGCCAGAAGAACAGGCGTGGGCGGTGCTGAACGGTTGCCGCGCGGACTCTGTGAAGATCGAAGGCAAAACGCCGCACAAGACGGCCATCAAGCAAGGCTTCTGGCTCGGCAAGACGGAGGTGACGGTGGGCCAGTGGAAATTTTTCGTGGCCGCCACCGGCTACGTTACTGACGGCGAGAAGAAAGGCGGGAGTAGCACCGCGCTGGGGCCGGGCAAGACGTTTGGCATGGTGGCAGGGGCGAACTGGAAGGACCCGAACTTCGGTTTCAAGCTCAAGGACGACCATCCCGTGAGTTGTATCAGTTGGAACGATGCGATGGCGTTCTGCAAATGGCTGAATGAACGAGAGACGAAGGCGGGCGGCCTGCTCCGAACGCTTTCGGGGTTGCCGCCCGGTTACACGTTTCGGCTGCCGACGGAAGCGGAGTGGGAGTATGCATGCCGCGCCGGAAAGCAGACGAAGTTCTGGTGGGGTGACACAAAGGAGGGCGGTGATGGGCGGCTGAATTGGTGGGGGACGGCTGACGGCTTTGAGTTTGTGTCACCGGCGGACCACTACGGCTCGCGCGGGCGGAACAAGTTTGGTCTGGCGGACATGCTCGGTAATGTAGGCGAGTGGTGTCTGGATGAGTTCGATGAGACCCAGGCCCACGAAGAGTGCTACAAGGGTAATCCCAACTCTCGCGTGTTGCGGGGTGTGTCGTTCTACCCCTTTTACGCCCTTTGTCGCTGTGCCGCCCGCGACTACCGCCATCAGGCCAACTCGACTAGCTCCCACGGCTTTCGGGTTTGCTTTGGGATGGAGCCGATTGGCAAGACTCCGGCCTCAACTCCCGCCACCTCGGACGCGACACAGAAGCCGCCGAGCGCGCCTCCAACCACGCCGCCTGCCGCGACCGCCGCCGCGCAACCCGGCCAGCCGTTGATGACCTCCACCGGCATGGAGTTGCTCTACATCCCGCCCGGCGAGTTCCTCCTCGGCAGCACGCCGGAGGAACGCGCGTGGGCCAACGCCAACGGCGGGAAGGAAGAAGACGTGAAACGCGAGGGCGAAGCGCCGCGCAAGACGGCCATCAAGCAAGGCTTCTGGCTGGGCAAGACGGAAGTCACGGTGGGGCAATGGAAGCAGTTTGCGGCGACAGGCTATCAAACCGACGCGGAGAAGAAAGGCTTCGTCGGCGAGGCGCCGACGGGGCCGGGCAAACCGTGGGTTCTGAAAGTGCCGGGAGTAAGTTGGAAGGACCCGAATTTCGGGTTCAAGCTGAAAGACAATCATCCGGTGAGTTGTATCAATTGGAACGATGCGGTGGCGTTCTGTGAGTGGCTCAACGAGCGGGAGCAAAAGTCTGGGCGCTTACCACCCGGTTACAAGGTGCGATTGCCGGGCGAGGCGGAATGGGAGTATGCGTGCCGTGCGGGGAAACAGACGAGGTTTTGGTGGGGCGAGACCAAGGAAGGTATTGAGAGCCGCCTAAACAGGAGCGAGAAGGAAGATGGTTTTGAGTATGTGTCGCCGGTGGACCATTACGGTTCGCGCGGTCGGAACAAGTTTGGACTGGCGGACATGCTGGGGAACGTGTGGGAATGGTGTCTGGATGAGTTCGACGAAACACAGGCCCACGAAGAGTGCTACAAGGGCAATCCCGGCGCTCGCGTGTTGCGGGGCGGGTCGTTCTACTACATCCCTGGCTACGCTCGTTGTGCCCTCCGCCTCTACAACTCCCCGTCCGACTCGCCCAGCATCGACGGCTTCCGGGTGGCGGTGGGCGTGGAGCGTTGAGCCGAGCGGAAAGGACGGAGAGGGTCGGAGTGGTGGCGTGTGGGAGTGTGGGAGTGGTGAAGTATTGGGGCGGGCAGAAAGCCCTTGAGGAAGGATGACAACGGGTTACTTCTTGAGGCTCTTGGTGCGGGCGGCACCGTTGCGTTTCCTGACTTCCAGACGCGTGACCAGTGTCACGTCAACGACCTGGTGTGTTCCGTCAGGCAGGAAGACAATCATCTCCGTGCCCGTGGGATCCAAAGCGACGAAGTCTTCGTGGTTTATCAGGATTCTGCCACCGTCGGCCAAGTGAACCCAAAACGGGCGAAAGGGTTGAGCGTGCAGTTGTTCGCGGATCTTCGTGATCGTCATGTGCTTGGCGCTCCTGTCGCAATGTTTCGGCGCAGGCTACTCCTTCGTGATGTTTTCGTCCAACTTCAAAATTGGCCGGGCTGCGGCCGGAGCGTTGAGCCGGGGAGGATGGCCGGGCGGCGAGGCCTGTGGAGTGCGGTGGCTTGACACCGCCTTCGGAAGCGCGAGGCTTGACTCGCGCCGTCGTGAGCGAGCTGACAACGGCACCGGCCTTCGGATCACCCGCCCCGTCAAGCCGGGGCGAATCCAAGGCTGCGTCAAGCCGCAGCACTCCAAGGTTGCGGCTTCCGCGCGGCGGCGGGACCGGAGCGTTGAGCCGGGGAATGGCCGCCGCGTTCTTCAATGGGTAGAGGCAAGAAGATTCAGAATGGAAATGTGTTTGCCCAAACATGTTCATCTCACCGGACGGCCCCTTGACTTCGCGGGCGCGAGCCGCCAAGCTTTCGCCCAACGTTGAACATGAAAGCGGAAAATTTTTCCACGGAAATCCGGGAAGCGGTGGCGGCCTACGACCGCTATGTGGTCTGCATTGACAAGACGCCGGACCAGTTCCAGTCCAGCCTGCACTCGCTGGTGGCCAAGGCGATCAAGGTCTATGAGAACCGCGCCCCGGGCCTCAAGCACGGCATCGCGCTCGACAGCCAGGTGACGATCATCCTCAGCGAGCCTCCCGAATCCGCCGCCGAAATCCGCCGGCCGCTCTGCGGCATCTACTTCAACCTGCACTCGCCCTACCGGCGCAAGACGGTCCCCGTGAAGGCAGGTTCCTGAGCTTTGCCGCCGCGCGGAACGGGGGCGCGGGCGGGCGGCTACTTCCTCGGCAACGCCACGGAAAAAGTCGCCCCCTGGCCCTTGGAGGATTCGACCCAGATCTGGCCGCCGTGAAGCTCGACGATCTTCTTGGCGAGGGCCAGCCCCATGCCGACGCTCTGGTCCTGGCCTTGCGGCACCAGCCGCATGAAGATGTTGAAAATCTCCTGGTGCGACCGCGGCTCAATGCCCGGCCCGTTGTCGCGCACCGAGAACACAAACCGGCCGGGTTCCTCGCGGCAGGTCAGTTCGACCAGTGGTTGTGGGTTGGGGTTGTATTGGAGGGCGTTGGCGAACAGATGCCCGAACAGCGTGCGCAACTCCGATTCCACGCCGAGGATCTGCGGCAACGCGGCGGGCATCTTCCAGACGGCGTCCTTGCGTCCGGTGCGCGCGACCGCCTGGTTACGGGCCACGCCGGTCACCGCCGTCATGTCGCATGTGCGCGCCGCATCGGCCGCGCGGCCGACGCGGGAGAGCGCCAGCAGGCCCTCGATCATGCCGTTGAGCCGCTGGGCGGCGAACTTCACCGCCTCCAGGTAACGCTGCCCTTGCGCGTCGAGCTTCGAGCCGCAGTCGGATGCGAGCAGTTCGGAAAAGCCCAGGATGCTGCTGATCGGCGAGCGCAGGTCGTGGCTGACCCGGTAGATGAACTGTTCCAGGTCCGTTTGGCGGGACGGCGCGCCAGGTTCCGTTGGCTTCGGCGCATCCATGGCTGTCTAGTTAACCTGAACTCTCGGCGAACGCAAGTTCTTAGGAGGCCGTCGCTGCCCCCGACACTCAGACCGGCTGCGCCCATCGCCGCGCCCGCGCGAGGGCATGGGTCCAGCCGGCGAGCAGCCGTCTGCGGACGGCGGGCTTGACCGCGGGAACAAAACGCCGGTCGGCCTGCCATTGCGCGGCGATCTCGCGCCGGTCTTTCCAGAACCCGACCGCCAGGCCCGCAAGATAAGCCGCGCCAAGCGCGGTCGTCTCCGCCACGCGCGGGCGCACCACCGGCACGCCGAGCAGGTCGGCCTGGAACTGCATCAGCAGGTTGTTCGCGCAGGCGCCGCCGTCCACGCGAAGCTGCTTGAGGCGGATTTTCGCGTCGCTCTCCATCGCGTGCAGCACGTCGGCAACCTGGTAGGCGATGCCCTCCAGCGCCGCGCGCGCGATATGGGCGCGCGTGGAGCCGCGCGTGAGGCCGGCGATCAGGCCGCGTGCGTAAGGGTCCCAGTGCGGCGCGCCCAGCCCCGCAAACGCGGGCACGAGATAGACGCCGCCGTTGTCGGGCGCCTGCATCGCGAGCGCCTCCACCTCGCCAGAGGAAGCGATGAGGCCGAGGCCGTCGCGGAGCCACTGCACCACGGCGCCGGCGATGAAGATGCTGCCCTCCAGCGCGTATTCGGTGCGGTCGCCGATGCGCCACGCGACGGTGGTGAGCAGGTTGTTCTTCGAAGCGATGGGTTTCGCGCCGGTGTGCATCAGCATGAAGCATCCGGTGCCGTAAGTGTTTTTGACCATGCCGGGACTCGTGCAGACCTGGCCAAAGAGCGCGGCCTGCTGGTCGCCCGCGATGCCGGCGATCGGCACCGCGCTGCCGAGCAGGTGGCTTTCGCCATAGACTTCGCTGGAAGAGCGCACCGCCGGCAGGACCGCCCGCGGCACGCCGAAGAGGCGCAGCAGTTCATCATCCCAATCGCCCGTGTGGATGTTGAACAGCATCGTGCGCGAGGCGTTGCTGGGGTCGGTCACGTGCTGCCGGCCTCCCGTCAGGTTCCACACCAGCCACGAATCCACCGTGCCGAACGCCAGCTCGCCGGCCCGCGCGCGGGCCTTTGCGCCCGGCACGTGGTTCAGGATCCACTGCAACTTGGTCGCGGAAAAATAAGCGTCCACGACGAGGCCGGTCTTGCGGCGGATCATCGGCGCCAGCCCGCGCGCCTTCAACCGATCACACGCGCCGGCGGTGCGACGGTCCTGCCAGACGATGGCGTTGCAGACCGGCTTGCCGGTGGCGCGATCCCAAACGATGGTCGTCTCGCGCTGGTTGGTGATGCCGATGGTGGCGACCTCGTTGGCCGTGATGCCGGCCTTCTGCAATGCCTGCGCCGCGACGCCCGATTGCGTGGCCCAGATTTCCTGCGGGTCGTGCTCCACCCAGCCCGGCCGCGGGAAAATCTGACGAAACTCCTGCTGGGCTGTCGCCACGATGCTGCCACTGTGATCAAACACAATCGCGCGCGAACTGGTGGTGCCTTGGTCGAGAGCGAGGATGTATTTCATGGAGTCCGCCTTTTTCTGTGACGGCGCAGCGCAGCGGCCTACATCGGCCAGAGCGCCTTGTAGCAAAGCGCGCCCAGCATGCCGCCGATGACCGGCCCGACCACCGGCACCCATGCGTAACCCCAATCGGAATCGCCCTTGCCCGCGACCGGCAGGAAGGCGTGCGCCAGACGCGGGCCGAGGTCGCGCGCGGGATTGATCGCATAACCGGTCGGACCGCCGAGCGACAGGCCGATGGCCCACACCAGCACACCCACGAGCAGCGGGCCGAGGCCGGTATCCAAGCCGGAATTCGGCACGAGGTTCTTCGGCGAGAGGATCGCGAGGATGCCGAGCACCAGCACGAACGTCCCGATGATTTCCGTCAGAAGGTTCGCCGCCGGCATGCGCACGGCCGGCGCGGTGCAAAACACGCCACGCTTGGCCGGCTTGTCCTCGGTGATGCGCCAGTGCGGCAGATAGGCGAGCCACACGACCACGCCGCCGAGAAACCCGCCGATAAGTTGGGCGGCGACATACGCCGGCACATCGGCCCACGCAAACTTGCCGATCGCAGCCATGCCGAGCGTCACGGCGGGATTCAGGTGCGCGCCGCTGATGGCGTTGACCGCATAGACCGCCACGGCCACGGCCAGTCCCCATCCCGTGGCGACGACCATCCAGCCGCCGTTCTGGCCTTTGGACTTGTTGAGGACGACGTTTGCGACCACGCCGTCGCCGAAAATGACGAGAAGCATGGTGCCGACGATTTCCGCGCAGAATGGACTCATGGGTCAGGTTCCTTGTTTGACTTGCGGCGAGGACAGGCTAAGCGGCCGGCCCCGCGATTGTCCAATCCAAAGGCCGCCAAAGTGAAACGCCGATGACTCGATCCGGGACTGTTCGAAAAGCGGATTGCGTTTGTTGCCATGATGCCGGGTTTGACTTTGCCGTGGCCGCGGGTTAAAAGACCGTCGTGATGGCTCGCAGCAATCCAATCCGCGCGCTGATGAACGTCTTCCTCGGCGGGCTGCTGGCGTTTTCCCTCTTCGAGTCGGCGACCTGCCTTTGCTCGGATGACGACGACTGCTGCGGCCCGTGCATGTTGTGCCTCTGCACGCAGGCGATCGAATCGCCGGATGCGGCCGGGGCCGTCGTCCAAGTCGGCCCCGCGACCACGCTGCTCCCGGTCGAGTTGAACCAGTTCGTATCCTTCTCCTTCCGTCCTCCCACACCTCCGCCCCGGGCCTGATTCCCCATCGGCGCCCGTAGTGTGTCTGCATGCCGCGATCCCGGCTCCGCGGGATTCGTGTGCGTCCTGAAAATCAGCGGAGGATTGTCATGAAAACTTTTTTTGCTGTGCTTGCTGCCGCCGTCGTCACGTGTGCCGACGCGCCGGCCCAAACGAAACTCGACCTGCCCGCCGCGCTCGCGGAGGCGGCCGCCAACAACCCCGAGCTGCGCGCCTCGCGCGCTCGCATCGAGGCCGCCACGGGCCGTGCGGTCCAGGCGTGCCTCTGGCCGAACCCGAATCTCGAACTGACCGCCGAAGAGGTTCCCGTCAACAACGGCGGCCTCTCGCGCTCGCAGACGCTCGCCGGCGTCGGCCAGACCGTGCCGTTTCCCGGCAAGAAGGCGCTCGACTCGAAGATCGGCGCAGCCGGTGTGACCGCCGCTGAGTGGGAATACCTCGGCCGCGAACTCGAAGTCCTGCGCGAGGTGAAGACCGCGTTCTGGCGCGCGCTCGCCGCCCAGAAGAAGCTGGCCACCGTCGAGGAACTGGCCGCGCTGGCGCGCTCGACCGCCGCCGCCGTCCGCAAACGCGTGCAGCATGGCGCCGCGCCCGATCAGGAGCAGCTTCGCGCCGAGATCGAGGAGGAACGCGCTGCCGTCACCCTGACCGGCGCGCAGCGCGAACAGATCGAGGCGCAGAAGTCGCTCGCGCCGTTGCTGGGGCGCCGGCCAGAAAACCTCGGCGCGCTGGCCGGCGAATTGAGCGAGCAGGCGCAAGTGCCCGCGCTCGAACAATCACGCGAGCAGATGCTGGCGCGGCACCCAAATGTCCGCGCTGTGCTGGCCAACCGAGACCGCGCGGAGTTGGAGTTGCGCCGCGCCAAACTCGACCCGCTGCCCGACGTGACGCTGGGCGTCGCCGCGGGCCGCGACAACGATGCCGACACGACGTTGATGGCGTTCCGGGTGTCGGTGCCGCTCCCGATCTTCGACCGCGCGCAGGGCCGCAAACGCGAGGCGCGCGCCAACGCTGACATCGCGCGATACGACCTGACCACCACGGAACTGCGGCTGGCGCGCGATTTGGCCGTCACCGACGCGCGGCTGCGCTCCGCCGCCGCGCAGGTCGAGAGCTACCGCGCGCGCATCCTGCCGAAGGCCGACGGCGCGTTGCGGCTGGTGCGCAGCGGCTACTACGCGGGCAAGCTCGGCCTGCTCGATTTGCTGGACACGCAGCGCACGACCGTCGAGGCGCGGCTTGCCTACTATGACAAGCTGCTGGAGTTGAACGTCGCCCAGGCGGAGCTGGAATCGTTGTTGATGAAAGACCTGCAGCCGCTGCAGCCCGAAACAAACCCTAAGAACAAATGATCGAAACGGCTTCCCGTCATGAAATCTTCCTTCAAGTTCTCGAACTACAACGGCACTCAAAGCTCCGTCAGGAGCGCCATGTTTATAGATCACGCGTCGCCGTTTCCACCAAGCCCCGTAGGGGCGGCATGTGCGCACCGGCGGACACACCAACCATGCCGCTCC
>JACRKA010000197.1 GCA_016219905.1 Verrucomicrobiota bacterium | reverse complement strand
CAGAGCCAATCGCCTCTGCGACCGTCACATGCCGCTCCTACGGAGCTTGGCTTTCTTTCGATACCGCTTGCTATAAACATGACGCTCCTACGGAGCTAACTAACAGCCGGCGCGTTTTTCACACAGTCTCTTCAGGCGGTCGCATCGGAGCAATCACCGGCTAGAGGCGGGACACCAACGCCCGCAACCGAACCGCCCGCCCCGGCGAAACCGGAAGCTCCGCCCGCGGAAACCAACATGAACCGTCCGATCGCTGTCCCACTCGCACAAGCTGCTCCACCCGCGACACCGGCCCAGCCACCTTCATGGCTTGTGTTTGGCCGCGCCGTCAGCATCATAGGCGGCGGCGAACCCAGGACAACCGCAAATGGCAGGCGGCAAACTTCAACAGATCATCGTCACCGTGCCGCGCCGGCTCGAGCCGGCGTTCACGGCGCACCTGCGCGCGCTGGCCGGCCAGTGGCCGACAAGCTGGACGCCCGCCGAGGGCGACCGCGCGGCCATCTCGCTGTTCCTGCCTGCGCGCCGCGGCACGGCCCGGCTGCTGCGCTCGGTGCGCGCGATGGCGGCGATCGTCCACCGGCTGCAACCGGGCGCCGGCCCGGTCCGCGCGCGCCGGCGGATCATCCGAACACGCGATTGGGCGCGCGCCTGGCGCAACAGTTTCGAGCCGGTCCGTGTCTCGCCCTCGCTCGTGGTGAAGCCGACCTGGGCGCGGTGGCCAGCGCAAAACGGCGAGGTGGTCATCGAGATTGACCCGACGCTCGCCTTCGGCACCGGCCATCACCCGACCACCGCGTTCTGCCTGCGGATGATCGAACGATTGGCGCGCAGGAAAACTTCAGCCTCCTGTCGCCGCCCGCTCTCCCTGCTTGACTGCGGTTGCGGATCGGGCATCCTCATCATCGCCGCCGCGCGGCTGGGTTGCGCGCCGGCCATCGGGTTCGACTACGACCGGCAGGCCATGCGCGTGGCGCGCGCCAACGCGAAGCTCAACGGTGTCGCCGGCAGGACGACAATCCTTCGGGGCAACGTGGAGAAGTTTGTGGCGCCCGCCGGCCGCCGCCGGTTCGAGGTGGTCACGGCCAACCTCGCCGCCGACCTGCTCACCGGCAACGCGCGCCGGCTGGTGCGATGGGTGGCGCCGGGCGGGACGCTGGTGCTGGCGGGCGTGCTCGACCGCGACGCGCGGTGTGTGGGCGCGGTGTTCCGAGCGCTGGGCTGGCGGCGCACCGCCGGCGAGAGCGCGGGCGGCTGGACCTCGTGGGCCATGAGGAGCGTGGCATGAGACGAAAAAAATGGGCCAAACCATTTCTGAGGGGCATGGTGACCGTGCTGGGGTTGCTGGCCGGTATCGTGATGCTCGAGATCATGGTGCAGGGCTTCGGCGGGCACGCGCACCCGGTCGCAAGCTGGGGAGTCACCAAACTGGGGAAAATCTTCACGCCGATCGGACAGTGGTTCGTGGAAGCGCCCGATTGGGCCTGGATCTCCCTGATCGCCATCATCAACATCCCCACGGGCATCCTCATGACCTGGGCGCTGGACGTCGGCGGCCTGGGCTTCCGGCCAAAGCAACGGCCCTACTGGTTCGCCCTCTGCTGGGTCATCCTGGTCTGCGGCCAGTTGCTCACCATCTACTGGGCGCGGCAACGCCCGGGCCTCTGAACGCCTCCTCTTCCTCGCGCGAATCCATTTGCCTCGCCGCGCCGCCCGCGTAAGCTCACCCCGCGCGTCCCGATGAAACCGCCCGTCTATCTCGACTGCCACGCCACCACGCCGCTCGACCCGCGCGTGCTCGACGCGATGCAGCCGTTCTTTTGCGAACACTTCGGCAACGCCGCCAGCCGCACCCACGTCTTCGGCTGGAAGGCCGCCGATGCCGTCGCCGCCGCGCTTTCGGGTGGCCGCCGGCGTGGGGAGGCGGAAATCATCACCGTCGCCACCGAACACCGCGCCGTCCTCGACCCCTGCCGCCGGCTGGAACGCGACGGCTTCCGCCTCACCTGCCTGCCCGTGGACCGGCACGGCCTCGTCTCGCCCGACGCGGTCCGCGACGCGATCACCGCCCGCACCCTCCTCGTCAGCGTCATGGCCGCCAACAACGAAGCCGGCACGCTCGCCCCGCTGGCCGCCATCGGCTGCGTCACGCGCGAACGCGGCGTCCTGTTCCACACCGACGCCGCCCAGGCCGCCGGCAAGATCCCCCTCGACGTCGAAGCCCTCGGCGTGGACCTGCTCTCGCTCAGCGCCCACAAGATGTATGGCCCCAAAGGCGTCGGCGCCCTCTACGTCCGGCGCGGCGTCGCGCTCGCGCCGCTGCTGGATGGCGGCGGGCACGAGTCCGGCCTGCGCTCCGGCACGCTCAACGTCCCTGGCATCGTCGGCTTCGGCAAAGCCTGCGAACTTTGCCGCCAGGAAATGGCCGCCGGGAACGAGCGCGTCCGCGCCCTGCGCGACCAACTGCACGCGGCGATCACCGGCGCTCTCGACGACGTCACCCTCAACGGTCACCCGACCGAACGGCTCGCCGGCAACCTCAACTTGGGCTTCTCCGGCGCGGCTGCCGAAGCAATCATGGCGGTGATGACCGACGTGGCGGTGTCCTCGGCATCGGCCTGCACCACGGCGGCGGTCGAGCCGTCGCACGTCCTGCGCGCGATGGGCGTGAAGCCCGCGCTTGCACATTGCTCGATCCGATTTGGGCTGGGCAGGTTCACTACAGTGGAGGAGATTGATTACGCCGCGCGGCGCGTGGTGGAGGTGGTGCGCCAGGTCCGCGCCATGTCGCCGATGGAGCAACTTGCGCTCGTGGCGGCGCGCAACTGCTGAGCCTCAGCTACGGCTATCGCACGCCGGTGAAAAGCGGGTCGCCGTTTTGCTTCAACCACGTTTCAAGCGTGGCGCGCAACGCGGCAGCCTGCGCGGTGTGCTGCGGCTCGGCAGATAGGTCGCGGAGTTCGTTTGGGTCCGCGGCGAGGTCGAAGAGTTGTTGCTTCGCCGCTTTCGGATAGAGGATGAATTTCCAGCGATCGGTGCGAATCGCGCGCTGAGTGTCGGTGAAGTAGCCAACCAGGTGCGGATAGACCGAGGCCGCCTTGCCGGTCAGCACGGGGGCCAGACTCTTGCCTTGAACGGTTTCGGGAATCTCCACACCGGCCAGTTCGCACGTCGTCGGGAACAGGTCGCGCAGGTAGCACTGCGAGGCAAGGCGGCGGTCCTTCGGGATGCCGGGGCCGCCGATGATCAGCGGCACGTTGAAGGTGTGCTCATACAGGTTCTGTTTGCCGCGCAGGCCGTGGCTGCCGACGGCCAGACCTTGGTCGGTGGAGAATATGATTATGGTGTTCTCCATCTGACCGCTGTTGCGCAAGGCGGCGAGGATGCGGCCGATCTGCGCATCCATGTATTCGACCACGGCGTAGTAAACCGCCAGTTCCTCCCGCACATCACGCGGCGTGCGCGGCCACGGCCAGAGCAGCTCGTCACGGCCGCGCAGGTTGCCGTGGTCGAACGGATGCTCGGGCAGGAAGTTCGCCGGCAACGGGATGCTCTGTGGATCGTATTTGCCTGCGTAGCCGGGCGGGATATGCAGCGGATCGTGCGGCGCGCTGAAGTTGACGTGCAGGAAGAACGGCTCGGCAGGCTTGCGGTTGATCAATTCGACGGCCGCGTCGGCGAACCGCCGGCTGATGTCGGGCGTGAGGCCGACGCCCTTCTCCGGCTCGGCGCGGCCGTCGTCGGTCTTGAGCGTCCAGCCGCGGTAGCCGGTGACCTCGCGGCCGTTCCAGTCCCGCGGTAACGTCTGCTCCTTGCCACCGCCCCCGCCGGTGTAAAGGCCGCGGGTTTCCATGTAGCCGCGCGACTTCGGCGTGCCGTCGTTGTGCCATTTGCCGACATACCACGTGCGATAGCCCGCCTGCCGCAGCGTGTCGGCCCAGAATGCCAACCCCGGCTTGAGCTTGCCGCCGCCGTAAAGCACGCCGTTGCGGAAACTGCAGACGCCCGTGAGGATTTCCGCGCGGCTGACCACGCATATCGGGTAAGCCGCCGCCGCGCGCGTGAACGCCGTGCCGCCACTGACCAGGCTGTCGAGGTGCGGCGTGCGGATGACGCGGTTGCCCAGCGCGTGGATCGTGTCGGGCCGCTGGTCGTCGCTGATGATGACGAGGAAGTTGGGGCGGCGCGGCTCGTCGGCGGACACGGCGGTGAAGTTGAACGCAACGACACAAAGGACGGCAAGGACGCTGAAACGATTCATGGAGGTTCGTGAAACGTGAAACGTAAGAACCATCACGTTTCACGTTTTACGTTTCACTTCAATTCCTTGATCCGGATGTT
>JACRKA010000203.1 GCA_016219905.1 Verrucomicrobiota bacterium | reverse complement strand
AGAGCGTCGGCCGGTAGCGGTCGGGCAGCGATCCTTTTTCGAGGATGTCATTGAAGTCGGAGACGGGCGTCTTCTTCAACGTGTCGGCGTCGGCGAGCGCGGCTTGGAATTGTTTGTCAATCTCCGCGAACAGCCGCGGCAGGTCCCACGTGGTGAAATCCTTGCCGGGCGCTTGCGCCGTCGCCGTCCGCTGCATGAACCGCCAGCGGTTGCGTTGGAAGTAGTGCCAATACCAGTTGGCCTGGATGGTCCGCAGCAGCGGCTTCATCTCGCGCGGCGCCTTGCCGATCTCGGCTTCGAGGCGCGGGATTTTTTCCTCGGGCTTGTTGCCCTCGATGGTGCCTTCGAGGGCGATTTTGCGGGCGATGGCTTTGGCGGCCTCACCCCACGCCTTGTCGGCGAGCGCGCCCTTAATAATAGGCTCCAGTTCCGTGATGGCGGTCTTGGGCAGGCCCTTGTTGATGGCCTCGTCCACCTTTTTCCATTGCGCGGGGCGGTCCGTGGCGGGAACCGCGCCGGAGGCGGCGAAACTGATGAAGGTCGTCAGGAGGATGGTGTGAAGTGTTTTCATGGTCGAACCTCGGTGGCGCGTCCCGGAGCCGGCTTCTTGTGCCGCATCGCGGCGGCAAAATCAAACTGTCTGTGAACCCGCGGTCGCACGCAGCATTGGACGGCAACCGCGCCGGAATGCTCCCGCGCTACGCTTTCAATCCGAACAGCCGGTCGCGCTTGATGATCGCGGCGGCCTGCGGCGGCACCATCGTTTCCCACGACGGGTCGCCGGCGGCGAGCCTGGCGCGCACGCCGGAGGGGAAGATCGGGAGCCAGTCCGGGTTGCAGCCGCGGATGCCTTCGATGAAGCCGTTCTCCAGCAGGTGCGTGTAAAGATGCCGCAGCGGCGGCGCGGGCTGCAACGTCTCGGCGGTCACGACCTCGCCAGTGTCCGGGTTTCGCCACGGATGCACGAGCAGCTTCGCGTCGCGCTTGAACAGCCGGCCACGCGACTCCATCAGGCCGCCTTCGAGATCGGCGTAGGATTCCTTTTCGAGCAGGTTCCACAAGCTCGGGATGCCGAGCGCGATGCCGACCGGTTTGTCCGTGTGCCGCGACAGGTAGGCCACCACGCGATGGTAGGCGCCGAGGTTGGAGAGCAGCACTGTCTGTCCGAGCGCGCCAAGGATGTCCACGCGCGAGAGGAAGTCGCGCTGCGGCTTCGCATCGCCGCCCTGCAGGCTCCGCAGCGTGACCTCAGCGAGCACCACCGGCGGCTCGCCTTGCAGCTTCGGCTCGCGCTGAAACTGCTCGTGCGCGCGTTGCAGCATCTCCAGCGTCGTCAACGTCACAGGCCGGAAACTGCCGCGCTCGATCAACACCGGCTTCTTGCGCAGCACCTCGGCCGGGTCGGCCACGCCGCCGTCGGGCGCGAACATCGTCGCCGGGCAGAGGCCGCGCTCGACCAGCCGCAGGCTCATGAGGCGGTTGTTGACGCTCGCGAAGCGCGGGCCGCTGAAGCAGACCATGTCAACCTCCGCCCGCGCTGGCGTCAGCTCATCCATCAACGACGCCATCAGCGCCTCCGGGTCGGTGTGGCGGTAGAACGCGCCGTGCAGCAGGTTCACGCCGAGGACGCCGAGCGTCTCCTGCTGGTGCCAGTTGTCCGCATCGAGCAGCCGCACATGGATGATGATCTCCGACGCCGGCTCGCGCGGCGCGGCTTGGAACCGCACGCCCATCCAGCCGTGGCCTTCCTCCTGCCGCGTGAAACTGCGCGTGGCGGCCGTGTTGGCGAACACGAAGAACGCGCACCGGTCGCCGCGCTGCTTGTCGAGCCGCTCCAGCAGCAGCTTGAACTCATGGTCGAGCATCGCCTGCAACCGCTGCCGGCTCACGTAACGCGGCGTCGGCCCATAGATCGCGTCGCTCACCGCCATGTCGTAGGCCGACATCGTTTTCGCCACGGTGCCCGACGCACCGCCGACGCGGAAGAACCAGCGCGCGACCTCCTGGCCACCGCCGATCTCGGCGAACGTGCCGTATTTGGTCGCGTCCACGTTGATCTGGAACGCCTTCTGGTGCGTCGCTTGCGTCGGTTCGCTCATGGTGTCTCGGGCTGTCTCCTTCGGGCGGGAAAATCACACACCCCGCGCCAAAAAGCCAGCGCCGGCCTTTTCAGCCTTTTCCGGCTTGCTGCTGCGCGGGCGGCTGATACTCTCTCGCCTGTCGCCGCCCGACCAGAGCCAGACGTTCCATGAACGACCGACCTCAAAGCGGAAAGGAATTCCCCATGTCGTCCCACGTCAACCGCCGCCACTTCGTCAAGCAAACCGTCCTCGCATCCGCTGGCGCCGCGCTCGCCGCGACCGACCGCACAGCCGTTGCCGTCACGCAGGCCAAGCCCGCCGCGCCCGCGCCCGGGCCGCAGGGCGCGCTGCCGCGCGGCAAGATCGGCACGATGGAGATCAGCCGCATCCTCCTTGGCGGCAACCTGCTCACCCACTTCACCCACAGCCGCGAACTGAGATACGTCTATGCGCTGACCCGGCATTACAACACTGACGAGAAAATCCTCGAGACGCTCGCCGTCGCCGAGCAGAACGGCATCAACACGCTGGTCATCCACACCGTGCCCGCCGCGCTCAAAGTCCTCCAGCAACACCGCAAGGAACGCGGCGGCAAGATGCAGTGGATCATCTGCACCACCGCGCCGATCGAGCCGGGCCTGGAGAAATACCGCCAGTCCGTCCAGCAGATGGTGGACGACGGCACCGATGTCATCTACGTCTGGGGTGTCCAGACAGACGCGCTCGTCAAGCAGGGCAAGGCTGACCTCATCGGCGAGGCTGTGCAGGTGATCAAGACCCACAACATCCCCGCCGGCGTCGGCGCGCACGACCTCGAAGTCATCAAGGCCAGCGAGAAGGGCAAGTTCGGCGCCGACTTCTACGTCAAGACCTTCCACCACCACAACTACCGCACCAGCCCGAAGCCGGAGGAGATCAAGACGCCCCACGCCGAGATCCCCGGCTACTGGTGCAGCCATCCGCAGGAGACCGCCGAGTTCATGCGGACGGTCGAGAAACCGTGGATCGCCTTCAAGGTCATGGCCGCCGGCGCGATCCCGCCGCGCAACGCCTTCAAGTATGTCTTCGAGAACGGCGCGGATTTCTCGCTCGCCGGCATGTTCGACTTCGAGATCGCCGAGGACGTGAAGATCGCGACCGAAGTGCTGGCCGGCATCAAGCAACGCGCCCGACCGTGGCGCGGATGATCCTGGATTCAGAAAGGGGTAACCATGCGCAGTTGGGGGAAGTATGGATGGTTGTTGTTCATCGGCGCCTGGAGCATCACTGCGGCCATCGCAGCGACCCCGCGGCCGAAGACGCTCGCGGACGAGATTCTGGCGTCGTCCGGTGTGAAGGCCGGACTCTGCGTCCACCTCGGCTGCGGTTCTCATCAGAATCCCGCGCTGATCGCCAACCTCGCCGCTGCAAGCCGCCTGCTCGTCCACGGACTGGCGCTCGATGACGCATCTCTGGCGCGCGCCCGCGGCGTTATTGATGCGAGGGGGCTTTCGGGCCGCGCGATGATCGAGAAGGTCGCGCTTCCGCCGTTGCCCCATCTCAACGACCTCGCCAACCTCGTGGTCATCACGGACTGGGAGGCCCTTGCCGCGCAAGGCCTCACGATGGCCGAAGTCGAGCGCGTCACCGCGCCCGGCGGCGTCATCTGCATCGTCAAAGACGGCCGTTTGACCAAGACCGTGAAGGCGCGCCCGGCCGGCATGGACGATTGGCCGCAGCCCGCGCACGGCGGCGACGGCAACCGCGTCTCTCGCGACAAGATCGTGAAGTTTCCCGTCGGCCTGCGCTGGCAGGACGGCGTGCCGCTGAACTTCAACATGTGGGCCGCGTGCCGTGGCTGGGTCATCGCCGGCGGCCGCTGCTTCACGCTTGGCACCACCGAGCCGGAGAACCTCGGCCCCGCGTCGTTCTCGAAGCACAGGATGGAGCAATACCTCACCGCGCGCGACGCGTTCAACGGCCTGCCGCTCTGGAAGGTCAACTGCGAGACCACCGACGACGGCAGGGCCCTCAACGCGTTCAACCCCGCCGCGCTCGTCACCGATGGAAAGCGCGTCTATGCGTTCAAGAAGGACAAGCTTGTCGCGTTCGACGCCGCCAACGGCAAGGCCGCGCTGAGCTGCGACGTGAAGTTCCCCACCGTCCGCCTGCTGCTCGCCAACGGCGTGCTGGTCGCATCCGGCTGGGAGAAAAAGGAACTGCTCACCGGCTTCGCACGCGGCACGATCTGGGCGCCGTGGGTCCCCAAGACCGGCGCAGGCGCGGTCGAAGCCTTCGACGCCGCGAGCGGCGCAGCGAAATGGTCGCTGACCTCACCCGCGCAGGAGATGGTTGCCGCGGACGGCGTTGTTTGTCTGCTCCAACAATCCGGCAACCCGCCCACCGAGCAACATCTTGTCGGCATGGACCTGCAAACCGGCCGCGAACGCTGGCGCGTGGCGCACACGAAGTTCGAGCCGCAGTCGCCGCTGAACCTCGGCTGCGCCGGCTGCGGCATCGTGACCGTGTTGCGCCCGAAGGCGAAGACGCTCTCAGTCCTTTCCCTCGCTGACGGCAGCGTGCTCTGGGAGATCAAAGAGACCGAAAGGTTTTGGACGCCGCTGGTCAACGGCGAGCTGTGGCACGCCGGCAGGCGATACGATCCAAAGAGCGGCGGCGAGAAGGGCAAACTCCCCGCATCGTTCGACTCGCCGATGTGCACACCCGCCTGCGTTGTGGGCGGCGGCGATTACGTCACCGCCAGCCGCGGTTGTTCCTACATTGACCTCTCAGCCTCCGCCGACAGCACGGCGCCACAAGGCGGCACGAAAATCAACTGGGCCGGCGCGCGCGGCGCGTGCATCGAAGGCGCGACGCCCGCCCACGGCATGTTCTACACCGGCCAGAACTGGTGCCGGTGCGCGCCGGGCCAGGTGCCGGGCTTCGTCGCGTTCGGCCCGACCGGCGATCCGCCCACGGCAGGCGATTTCGAAAAGGCGCGCCCGATCGAGAAAGGCCCCGCCTTCGGCAAAATCCAAAATCCAAGATCCGAAATCCGAAATCCAGACGACTGGCCGATGTTGCGCCACGACGCCCAGCGCAGCGGCGCGGGACGCATGAACGTGGCGGACAAGTTCGTCCTGGCGTGGCAGCACTACGCCTCGCGGCCCGCTGAAGGCCCGCTGGCCGGCGCGTGGAACGCGCGCCTCACCTCCTGCCTCACCGCGCCCGTCGTTTCAGACGGAATCGCGATTGCTGCCGCGACCGACGCAGGCCAGATCGTGGCGCTCTGCGCGGCGACCGGCCACGAACGGTGGCGCTTCAACGCCGGCAGCCGCGTGGACACGCCGCCTACGCTGCATCGCGGGTTGTGCCTGTTCGGCGCCCACGACGGCTGGCTTTACGCGTTGCGTGCCAGCGACGGCGCGCTCGCATGGCGCGCGCGGCTCGCCCCTGCCGAGCGGCGGATGGTCGCGTTCGGCGCGGTCGAGTCGGTCTGGCCCGCGGCCGGTTCGGTGCTGGTCCATGACGGCGCGGTGTTTGCGAGCGCCGGCCGCACGACGGAGTCCGATGGCGGCCTCGCGGTGTGCGCCTTCGAGCCGGCGGGCGGCAAACAACTCTGGGCAAAGGAAGTCGGCCCCGGCCCCGTGCGGCAGAACGATCTGCTCTCGCTGCGCGACGGCAGGATCGCGCTGCATCACCTGCGGTTCGACGCGAAGACCGGCGCGTGCAGCGCGGCGGGCAAAGGCGGCCGCGAGGGCAGTCTGGAAGGTTTGATTGACGGCACGTGGACGCGGCTCGGCACGCGCCGCTCCGGCGGCCACAAGATCGGCCGTGCCAGCGCCGAGTTGTTCGCGTGGAACGACAAGACGCTTTTCGGTTATGAATCGAAGTCGCGGACCGTCTTCGCCCTCGCGCATGAGAAGACCGCTGGTGACGAAAAAGAAAAGCTCAAGGGCGAGGACTACGCGTGGCGCACGGTGATGCCGGACGGCCAACAAATCGAGGCGATGGCGCTGGCGGACAACGGACTGGTTGTGGCCGGGCGGGTTTGCGACGCGAAGACGGGCGCGATCAGCGGTTTCCTTTGGCGGGTATCGCTCGAAGGCGGCAAACAACTGGCCGGCTATCCCCTGGAATTGCCGCCGACCTATGACGGCCTCGCGCTCGCCGGCGGGCGCGTTTACGTGTCGCTCCAGGACGGCAAGGTGTTGTGCTTCGGCAAGGCTGATTGAAGTGAACCGCGGTCACGACAACTCAAAACCATGAACTCCGATTTGCGACGAACATGTTTTCTGGCGGGCCTGCTGATTTTCGGCGCGCGCCTCGCGCCCGCTGGCGACAACGCCTTCTTCCCGTTCTGCATTGACTGGCACGACGCGAAGAAGCGCTCGTTCACCGAACAGGCCGCGATGCTCAAGGAGCTTGGTTACGCGGGCGTCGGCCACGTCTGGCTGGAGAAACTCGCCGAGCGGATCAAGTCGCTCGACGACGCGAAGCTGAAGCTGTTCCAGATCACGATGAGGATGAACATCGCGCCCGACAAGCCGGCCTACGAGGCGGGGTTCAAGGAGGCGCTCGCGATGGTCAAGGGCCGCCGCATGCAGTTCTGCCTGCTCACCAGCGGCGGCAAGCCGTCGGACCCCGCCGGCGACGATCGCGCGGTGGCGATCCTGCGCGAGATGTCCGACCTCGCGCGCGATTCCGGCGCGCAGTTGCTGCTCTACCCGCACGTCAACAACTGGGTCGAGCGCATCGAGGACGCCGTCCGCGTCGCGGAGAAGGTGGACCGGCCCAACGTGGGCGTCATGTTCAACCTCTGCCACTGGCTGCGCGCGGACAAGGGGCGCAACTACCGGCCGCTGCTGGAGCGCGCGATGCCGAAGCTCTTCGCCGTCTCGATCAACGGCGCGGATGAATTCGATGAGAAGCCCGGCTGGAAAAACTACATCCAGCCGCTCGGGAGCGGCTCGTTCGACATCTACGGCTTTCTCAAGACGCTGGGCCAGCTCGGCTACAAGGGGCCGGTCGGCCTCCAATGCTTCGGCATCGGCGGCGACGCGCGCGAGCATCTGGAGCGCTCCATCGCCGCGTGGCGCAAGCTCCAAGAGCGCCTGACCGCGCTTTATGCGATCAACTACGACGAGGAGAAACTGCCAGCCTACACGCTGCCCGATCCACTCGTCTGCGCGGACAACACAAAGGTTACCACGGCGAAAGCGTGGCGCGAGAAGCGGCGGCCGGAGATTCTGGAGCTGTTCCGGACACACGTCTATGGCCGCAGTCCTGCACGGCCCGCGGCGATGAAGTGCGAGGTCACCGCCGAGGACAAGAACGCGTTCGGCGGCAAGGCGACGCGGCGCGAGGTTACGATCTATCTTCTCGGCGCGAAGGACGGGCCAAAGATCGAACTGCTCGTCTATCTGCCAAACGGCGCGAAGCGGCCCGTGCCGGCGTTCCTCGGCCTGAGCTTCGGCGGCAACCACGCCGTCGCGAACGATCCCGGCGTCAAGCTCTCCACGGTCTGGATGCGGCCCTCGAAGGACAAGGGCATCGTCGAGAACCGCGCCACCGAGGCCTCGCGCGGCACCGAGGCGAGCCGATGGCAGGTCGAGACGGTCCTCGCGCGCGGCTACGCGCTCGCGACAGCCTACTACGGCGACATCGAGCCGGATTTCGCCGAGGGCTGGAAGATCGCCACGCGCGCCGCGCTCGCAAAGGACGGCGCGAACACGCAGTTCGCGCCGGACGACTGGGGCGCGATCAGCGCGTGGGCGTGGGGCCTGAGCCGCGCGCTGGATTACCTGGAGACCGACCGCGACGTGGACGCGAAGCATGTCGCGGTGATCGGGCACTCGCGGCTCGGCAAGACCGCGCTGTGGGCCGGCGCGCAGGACGAGCGGTTCGCGCTGACCATTTCGAACAACTCCGGCGAGGGCGGCGCGGCGCTCGCGCGGCGGTGGTTCGGCGAGACGACGGCGATCATCAACCGGGCGTTCCCGCACTGGTTCTGCGGCAACTTCAAGCAATATGCCGGCAACGAAAGCGCGCTGCCGGTGGACCAGCATGAGTTGATCGCGCTGGTCGCGCCGCGGCCGGTCTATGTGGCGAGCGCCGTGGAGGACCGATGGGCCGACCCGCGCGGCGAATTTCTCGCGGCAAAGAACGCCGAGCCGGTCTATCGCTTGCTCGGCAAGGAGGGCTTGGGCGTGGACGACATGCCCGCGGTGGATAAGCCCGTGGGCACGACCATCGGCTACCACGTCCGCACCGGCAAACACGACGTGACCGCCTACGATTGGGAGCGATACCTGGCGTTCGCGGACCGGCATTTCGGACGAAGGGCAGCGGGTAGCAGGTAGCAGGCGGCGGACGTCTTGGTGGGGCGAGACTCTGTCGAGCCTCCTTGCGGAAAGGCTCGACGGAGTCTCGCCCCACCGTCGGGGCTACGCATCAGTTGGATTGAATTCCAGCCGCCGTTTGCCGATGCTATCCGTAGTGTTCCGTTTTGCGCCAATCATGACGCCGGCGACCGGCGAGCGCCTCCTGCGCTTCGTCGGCGACCGTGTCCGCTTCACGCTCCGCGACGCGAGCGGCGCGCCGCCGCCGGAGGGTTGGAGCGCGCGGCTGCGCACCAATCTTGGTCGCGCTGATCTGTTGCGGAGCGAAATCCTTAAAGCCCACACGCACGGTGTGCCGGTGGCCGGCGCGTCGTGGCGCGACCTGCCGATGAAGCGCGAGCGCGACGGCTGGAGCATCGAGTTGCCGCTGGCCGAGGTCGGCTTTTTCAGTGCGAAGGCCTACGCGCTCGATCCGCGCGGCTGGCTGCACTGGCCCGACGGTCCGGACGTCGGCATCTCCGTCCATCCCGACCGCTATCGTTCCGCGAACACGATCTACTGCGCGTTCGTGCGGATGTTCGGGCCGACGCGGACGGCGCTGGCGACGCAGGACCCGAAGCTCGACGAGCAGCTCAAGGCGCTCGACCTGCAGGGCTACACGGTCATCCCGCCGTCGGGCACGCTGCGCGATCTCGCGGCGCAGTTGCCGCACATCGTGGACACGCTCGGCTGCCGCATCGTGCAACTGCTCCCGATCAACCCGACGCCGACGACTTACGCGCGGTTCGGCCGCTTCGGCAGCCCGTATGCGAGCCTCGACCTGACGGCGGTGGACCCGGCGCTGGTGGAGTTCGACAAGCGCGCGACGGGCGTGGACCAGTTCCGCGAGCTGACCTATGCGGCGCACGCCCGTGGCGCGCGCGTGTTCCTTGATATCGTCATCAACCACACCGGCTGGGGGTCGCCGTTGCAGGAGAACCACCCGGAGTGGTATCTGCGGAAGAGCGACGGCGAGTTCGCCAGCCCCGGCGCGTGGGGCGTGACTTGGGAGGACCTGGTCGAGCTGAAGCACGATAACGTCGCGCTGTGGGACGAGTTGAGCGAGGTGTTCCTGACGTGGTGCCGGCGCGGGGTGGACGGGTTCCGTTGCGACGCGGGCTACAAGGTGCCGGTGCCCGCCTGGCAATACATCGTGGCGCGGGTCCGTCAGGAGTTTCCGGAGACGGTCTTCTTGCTGGAGGGCCTCGGCGGCACGTGGGAGGCCACCGAGGCGCTGCTGACCGAGGGCGGGATGCAGTGGGCCTACTCGGAGCTTTTCCAGAACTACTCCGGCCGCGAGGTGGCAACCTATCTCGACTACAGCCTGCGCCAGAGCGGGCGGCTCGGGCTTTATGTCCACTACAGCGAGACGCACGACAATCCCAGCCTCGCGGAAAAGGGCCGCGCGTGGTCGCTGCTCCGCACCCGGCTCTGCGCGCTGGCCAGCGTGAGCGGCGGCTTTGGCTTCACCGGCGGCGTCGAGTGGCTCGCCGCCGAGCGGATCAACGTCCACTCCAGCCGCGGCATGTCGTGGGGCAACCCCGACAACATCATCAAGGAGCTTGCGCACCTGAACCGGCTGGTGAGCGACCATCCGTGTTTCCTCGACGGCGCAAAGCTGGCGCGGCTCAGCCCGGATGACTCGACGGTCCTCGCGCTGCGGCGCGATTCGGCCGAGGGCAAGGACAGCGTGTTGGTGCTGGCCAATCTCGACACAGAAGCCCACAAGAAGCTGACGCTGGAGAAAAGCGCGCTTCCCGACCTCGATGCGCTGAAAGTGGATTTGCTCGGCCTGCCGCTGCCGAAGGTCATCGCCGGGTCCGACGGCAAGATCACATTCACGCTGGCGCCCGGCGCGGCGCACTGCCTGGCGCACAGCGAGAAACCGGCCGGCCTCGGCGGCGAGGCGTATCGCCGCGCCCGCGCGCAGGCGGCGTGGGGGTTGCAAGCCATCGGCCGCGTTGTGCCGGTGGAGAACGTGGACGGCTTCGATTGGCGCTGGCTGGCGCAGCAGGCGGAGAAGTCGCCGCGCGATTTCCTCGCCGCCGTCAGCGCGCTCGACGGCCACAACGCTGCGGACGCGCTGCCCGCGCTGGTTGGGAAAGCCGCTCGCAACGAGGTCTATCCGCGCGTTGTCGTGTGGGAGCCTTCCGACCGCCGCCGCATCACGCCCGTGCCGCCGGGTCATTGGCTGCTGGTGCGGGACAGCGCGCCGTTCCGGGAAACGCTGGAAATGCGGAATGGGGCGCACCGCGAGCATGTCGAGTCCATCGCCGCTGCTGGCGGTCATGTGGCGTGCTTCGCGCCGCGCGTTGAGGTTGCTGACGCGACGCTGTCGCTCGAACGCTACGCGGCCGCGGATCAGCAGGTCGAAGCGCCGATCCGCTTTCTTTCGGCCGAGCCATCCAATCCAAAATCCAAACTGGAGTCTGCGACAGGCCGAGGGGTCAGGGCGGCAATCCAAAATCCAAAAACGGACGCCTTGGTTTTGCTGACCAACGGCCGCGGCGGCATGGCGCGGATGTGTGCGGACCTCGGCCGCGTGCGGTCGAAATACGACTGCGTGCTCGCGGCGAACCTGCATCCGTCGTTGCCGGTGGACCGCCATGTGTTGGCCAAACGCATCCGCGTGTGGGTCAATGCGGACGGCTTCCTGACGCCGCTGGATGGCCGGAGCATCGCCACGTTCGCGCCGGGGCCGCCGGCAGTGTGGGACTTCGTCGCGAACGCGGGCGACGCGAGGACGGTGCAGATACAATTCGCCGCCGACATGATAGTGGGGAGCAACACAACGGTGTTCCGTTTCAGCCGGCCAACGGAGGAGGCGGCGACCGGCAAGCAACTGCCCGCCGGCGCGGACGTGCGGCTGACCGTGCGGCTCGACATCGAGGACCGGAACTTCCACTGGGAGACCAAGCGCAACGGCGGCGCGGAGCACCATTTCGCAACGAACACGCACACGCTGGAGGGCAAGCCCGGTTTTGCGTTCACGCCGGCCGCCGACCGGAAGCTCCGCGTGTTCAGCGACGCGGGGACTTATCACCCGCAACCGGAGTGGAGCGACAACATCCCGCATCCGGTCGAAGCAAGCCGCGGACAGGAAGGCGCGGGCGATGCTTACAGTCCCGGATGGTTCGAGATGCCGCTGCCGAAAGGCGCGTGCGTGACGCTCGTGGCGACGGCGGAGGAAAGCGACCCGACGGCGGAGGAAATGCGGAATGGGGAATGCGGAATGCAGAATGAAGAGACAGGCGACGCCTTTGCGGGCCATCTGCGAAATGCGGCGCGTGCGTTCGTCGTGAAGCGCGACAGCGGCAAGACGGTGATCGCGGGCTATCCGTGGTTCCTCGACTGGGGCCGCGACTCGCTGATCTGCGCGCGCGGCCTGCTTGCGGCGGGGATGACGGACGACGTGCGGCAACTGCTGGGGACCTTTGCGCGGTTCGAGGACCGCGGCACGCTGCCGAACACGATCCACGGCGACAATATCGGCAACCGCGACACGTCCGACGCGCCGCTGTGGTTCGGCGTGGCATGTGAGGAACTGGCGGCGATTGCTGGCGGTGAGTTTTACCGGACGACGACGCGCGACGGTCGCCGCCCCATCGCCGACGTGCTGCGCGACATCGCCGCCGGTTATCTCCACGGCACGCCGAACGGCATCCGCGTGGACCGCGAGTCAGGGCTGGTGTGGAGTCCGAGCCACTTCACGTGGATGGACACGAACCATCCGGCCTGCACGCCGCGCGAAGGCTATCCTGTGGAGATCCAGGCGCTGTGGGTGCGGCTGCTGAGACAACTCGATCGCATCGGCGCGCGGCCTGAAAGCGAAAGCTGGGCCATGCTGGCGAACCGCGCGATGGCGTCGGTGGAGAAACTGTTCTGGATCGAGGAACGCGGCTGGTTTGCCGACGTATTGATCGCGCCCGGCGGCGGCTCGGCAGCGTGCGCGCGCGTGGACGACGCGCTGCGCAGCAACCAGCTTTTCCTCGTCAGCCTTGGACTCGTCGGCGGCGACCGCGCGCGGCGCTGCGTCGAGGCGGCGGCGCGCCATCTGGTGGTGCCGGGCGCGTTACGGTCGCTCGCGCCGTTGCCGGTGACGGTGCCATTGCCGATCCACGCGCGCGACGGGCGGTTGTTGAACGACCCGCACAATCCCTACCAGGGGCGCTACGAAGGTGACGAGGACACGCGGCGGAAGCCGGCCTACCACAACGGCACGGCGTGGACGTGGACATTCCCCGTATTTTGCGAGGCGTTGGCGTGCGCGTGGGAATTCTCACCAGAGGCGGTCGCGGCGGCGCGGTCGTATCTGGGCAGCGTGGACCGGTTGATGGCGGAGGGTTGCATCGGCCAGTTGCCGGAGATCGTGGACGGCGACGCGCCGCATACGCCGCGCGGTTGCGACGCGCAGGCGTGGGGCGTGACGGAGACGCTTCGCGTGTGGAAGCTGCTGAAGTAGCCGCGTCACGGAGTGAAGCGGCTACTTTACCACTTCACTTCTTTGAGGAACTTCAGGCTCTGCGGAAGCTGCTCGTGGACGGACGGCGACTCGTCCTCGATGAAGTAGTATTTCACGCCGGCCTTCTGCGCGGCGCGGAGGATGGCGGGATAATCCATCTGGCCGGAACCGATGGCGACGTCGTTGGTGACGTCGGTGTGGCCGGTGTGCTCGCCGGTCTTGACGCCCTTCTTGAGGTCCTTGAGGTGGACGAGTTCCCATCGCTTGCCGTATTTCTGGAACAACTTCACCGGATCCTGGCCGGGGAAGACGACCCAGAGGATGTCCATCTGGAACGCGACAAACTTCGGGTTGGTCTGCGCCATCAGCAGGTCGAAGACGGTGCCATTGCCGAGCGGGAGGAACTCGT
>JACRKA010000202.1 GCA_016219905.1 Verrucomicrobiota bacterium | reverse complement strand
CTCTCGATCTGGATGTCGCCTTCGTGGCGTTGCATCGCGCCATAGACGAGGGAGAGGCCGAGGCCGGTGCCGTGCTCGCCTTTGGTGGAGTAGAAAGGTTCCAGACAGCGGCGGCGGGTTTCCTCGTCCATGCCGGCGCCGGTGTCGGCGACTTCGACGATGAGGTGGCCGTGCGGGGCGTCGCTGGCGGGCGGCTCCTCTTTCGCGGCGAAGGCGCGGATGGTCACGGTGCCGCCGTGCGACATCGCGTCCACGGCGTTAATGATGAGGTTGGTGAGGGCCTCGCGGATCTCGCTCTCGATGCCCATGATGGCGGGCAGGTCGGGGGCGATGTCGGTGCGCAGGTCCACAACGTGGCCTTGTTGGTGGGGGATGTCGCGCCAGCGGGGACGGGTCAGTTCCAGCACGTGGCGGATGGCTTGGTCGAGGTTGACGGGGGCGAAGAGGTCGCGCTGGCCGCGCTGGCGGTAGAAGTCGCGCAGGCGGCCGACGATCTGCGCGATGTTGCCGCAGGCGGTCTGGATGATCTCGACGTAGCGCCGGTTGCGGTCGTTGAGGCTGGTCTCGTCGCTCAGGAGCAGCTCGGTGTAGCCGGCGATGGGGGAGATGGCGTTGTTGATGTCGTGGGCGATGCCGGAGGCCATCTGGCCGAGGGCGCGCAGCCGTTCCTGTTGCATCGCGGCGCGGTGGGTCTCGCGCAGCTCGTTGTAGGCGGCCTGGAGGTTGTCGCGCAGGCGGGCGTCGTCGGCGGCCAGCGCGACGTGTTCGCTGAGCATCCGCAGGAATTCGCATTCGCTGCTGCTGAAACCGTCCGCGGCGCGGCGGGCCGTGAGCAGGATGCCCACAAGCCGGTCTTCGACGGTCAGCGGCGTGGCGACGGCGGAGCGGAGGCCGGCCTCGGCCATGGCGCGCGAAAGCGGCGAGGTGGCGGCGGCCGTGTTGGCTTCGCAGACCATGTGGCCCAGCAGGCATTGGCGGAACGAGGTGCGCTCGGCGGCCAGGGGCGCGCCCTCGGCCAGCCCCAACTGCGCGGCGAGGGGCGCGCTCTTGCGTCCGTGGGCCGCGACGGAGAACCCGTTGGCCGCGGCTTCCGCCTGACAGATGACGCCGAGGTCCACCGGCAGGTAATCTTCGAGGTGCTCCAGCACGACGCGGAAGATGCTCGCGAGATCCTGGCGGTCGGCGATGGCGCGGGTGATCTGGTTCAGGAGCCGGACGTGGTCCAGTTGGCGCTGTGCTTCTTCGCGGGCCTGCTCGCCCTGGAGGGCCATGGCCACGCGCTGGGCCGCGCCCCGCGCCAGCTCCGCTTCGCGCGGGTTGAACGCGCCGGCTTCCTTGCGGCCGAAGGCGATCACGCCGAGCAGCCGGTCGCCGGCCAGCAACGGCTCCAGCAGGAATGAGTGGATGCCCAACTCCTGCCAGAAAGGTTCGCAGGCGCGCGGGTCCGTCGCCGTGTCGGTCACGCACACGGCCTGTTGTGTCCGCAGGACGGCGGCGAAATCCTCGCTCTGCTGGCGGGCCGGCTCGGATTTCAGGAAGGAGGCGCGCGCCCGCTCGGGCAATTCCTGCGGCGCGGCGATCGGATGGAGGATTTCGCGGTCGTCGTCCCAGGTCCAGACCATGACCTGCGCGCCGGGCAGCAGCGTCGGGGCCGCCGTCACGACGGAGGAGCACACCGCCTGCGTGCCGCGCGCGCGGTTCAACGTCGTCTCCAGCAGCAGCAGCGCGGCATTGACATGCGCCTCGGCGCGCACCCGCTCGACGGCGCGCTGGCGCTCGATGACGCGGCCGAGCTGGGTGCCGATCTGGAGGATCACCTGTTGCAGGCGCTCGTCCGGCGCCACGGCCTGTTCGGAGAAGAACTCGATCACGGCGACGATCTCGCTGCCGACCCAGACCGGGAACCCAAACGCCGCGTGCAGGCCGGCCTCGACGGCGGCCCGTGCGCGGACCAGATCGGGCTGCTGTCCCAGGTCCACCGCATAGACGGCGCGGCCGGTGGCCAGCACCTGGCCGGGCAGCCCGACGCCCCTCGTGAACCGCGTCTGCTCCGTCGCGTTGCGGAACGCGGCCAGCCGTTGCGGATCCTTGAGGTGCCAGATGTCCGTCGGCGCAAGTCCGCCATCGGGTTCCACCAGATACACGTGGCCCACGGCCCAGCCGGTGTAGGCGCAAACCAGCGTGAGGGCGGCGCGGAGGGCGGCGTCGCCGCTCGTCGCTTCGTTGGCCGCCACGGCCACCACTTGCAGCAACTGCATGAACCCGGCGCGTTGCTGCAACTCCTCCTCCGTGTGCCGGCGCGAGGTGACGTCCTGCTTGACGGCGATGAAGTGGGTGATCCGGCCGCCGCTGTCGCTGACGGGCGTGATGGTCTGCTCTTCGGTGTAGAACTTGCCGTCCTTGCGCCGGTTGACCATCTCGCCGTGCCACACGGCGCCTCCCAGCACGGTGTCCCATACTTGCTTGAAGAACTCGTCGTCGTGCTGGCCCGACTTCAACAGACGGATGTTCCTGCCGAGGGTCTCCGCCGGCTCGTAGCCGGTCAGCGTCGTGAAGGCCGGGTTGACCCAGATGACCTGGCCGTCGCGGTCGGTGATCACAATGCCGTTGGCCGCCGCGTCCAGCGCGGCGGATTGCAGACGCACGCGCTCCTCGTCGCGCTTGCGTTCCGTCACGTTCAGCAACGTGCCCATCAACGCCGGCCGGCCGTGGTAATCCGTCCGCCGTCCCAGGCACTCCACCTCGATGCCCCGCCCGTCCTTGCACAGCCCGCGGAAGGTGTAATGCAGCCAGTCCACCTCGCCCGCGAGCCGCTTGCGGACGCTCTCCATCACCAGCGCGCGGTCGGCCGGATGGGTCAGGTCCGCCGGGCCAAGCCGGTCCACCACCTCGTGCGGTTCGTAGCCGAACATGCGGGCCAGCCCCGGGTTCACGTAGCGGAATTTTTCGCCTTCGATGATATAGACGCCGGCCAGCGCCACCTCCGTGAACCGCCGGAAACGCGGGTCCGTCTCCAACACCATCTCCTCCGCGCGCCGGCGTTCGGTGACGTAACGGCCCGTGATCACCCAGCCCGCCACCACCACCGCCAGCCCCGCCAGCGTGAACGCCATGATCGCCGCCGGCGTGTCGTTCCACAAAGACACGCCGGCCGCAAACGCCAGCAACGCCAGCGCGATGCCGGCAACCGCGGCGGATTTATTCTTCAGGCTCATGGCCCTGGGGGTCCTGCCCGCCGTCCCGCCCGCGTCGCGGCCGGTCGGGGAATCCCCTGACCCGGCCCGCGCCGCAACCACCGGCTGGCTCGCTTGCGGGCTGCATAAACTCCGGAGAATAGGACATCACATCCCAATCTCCAAGAATTTTCCCGTCTCGCCTCGCTCGAGCGCTCTCCGCGCCGTTCTCCCCCCAACCATTGCGTGCAACCGGCCCGGTCAGTATTCGACCCGGTCGCTCTTCCGCCGCCAGGCCTCGAAAGCCGCCAGCGCCTCCACCCGCAACAACGGCCTCATCCTGATCCGCCGCTTTGCCGCCGGCCGCGCCAGCTCCGCGTAGAAGCGCGCGTCGTCAAACCCGATCGCCGCCGCGTCCTGCCGCGTGTTGGCGTAAAACACGCGCCCGATCCGCGCCCAATGGATCGCGCCGAGACACATCGGGCACGGCTCGCAGCTCGCGTAGAGTTCGCACCCGCTGAGCGTGAACGTCCCGAGCCGCAGGCACGCCGCGCGGATCGCCATCACCTCCGCGTGCGCCGTCGGGTCGTTGCGCGACGTCACCGCGTTCCAGCCGCGCCCGACGACCACGCCGTCCTTCACCACCACCGCCCCGAACGGCCCGCCCGTCCCGCGCCACACCGCCCGCAGCGACAGCCGGATCGCCGCGCGCATGAACTCGGCGTGATTTGTGGATCGTTTCACTTCGCCCCCGGCTCCAACGCGAATCTCACGACGAACACCACCGCGGTCGCCAGCGACACCCACGAGATCGCGCGGAACTGACCGGTGACCGCCTTCAGCAGCACGTAGCTGATGAAGCCCAACGCGATGCCGTCCACGATGCTGTCGCCCAGCGGGATGCCCACCAGCGTCAGGAACGCCGGCAGCGCCTCCGTCGGGTCGCTCCACGGGATTTCCAACACGCTGCGCGCCATCAGCGACCCGACGATGATCAGCGCCGGCGCGGTCACCGGGTGGAGCATCGCACCACCGTTGCCCGCGATGCTCATGCCAACCATGGCGATCAGCGGCGCGAACACCAGCGACAACAAGAACAGCGCCGCCGTCACGACGTTCGCGAGGCCCGTGCGCCCGCCCGCCGTGACGCCCGATGCGCTCTCGATGTAGGCCGTGATGGTCGAGGTGCCGAGCAACGTGCCGGCCATTGTGCCGACCGCGTCCGACAACAACGCGCGGCCCGCGCCGGGCAGCTTGCCGTCGCGCAGGAAGCCCGCCTGCTGCGAGACGCCGAACAACGTGCCGACCGTGTCGAACACCGCCAGCAGGAAGAACGTGAAAATCACCGTGACAAACCCCAGCTTCAACGCGCCAGCGATGTCGAGTTGCAGCGCCGCCACGTGCTGCGGATGCGGCACGCCGACGACGCCCTGGAACTTCACCAGCCCGGTCAGCAGTCCGATGGCCAGCGTGGCGAGGATGCCGAGCAGGATGGCGCTGTGGACCCGGCGCGCCAGCAGCGCGGCGGTGATCGCCAGCCCGGCCAGCGCGAGCATCGTGGGCGGCGTGTTCAACGGGCCGAGGCCGACGAACGTGCCCGGCTTGGCGATGACGATGCCGCTCCATTGCAGGCCGATGAACGCGATGAACAGCCCGATGCCCGCCGCGATGGCGTGCTTGAGGCTGGCCGGCACGCTGTCGAAGATCGCCTCGCGGAACTTCACGGTGGAGAGCAGCACGAAGAGCGCGCTGGAGATGAAGTTCGCGCCGAGCGCCACCTGCCACGGGATTTTCATGCCGATGCAGACGGTGTAGGCGAAGAAAAAATTGTGGCCCATCGCCGGCGCGAGCGCGATGGGGTAGTTCGCGTAGAGGCCCATCACCAGCGTCGCCAGCGCGCTGCCGACCGCCGTCGCGATCAGCACCGCGTCCTTGTCCATGCCCGCCGCCGAGAGCACGACCGGCTGCACGAACAGGATGTAGGCCATCGTCAGGAACGTCGTGACGCCGGCCAGGCACTCGGTGCGGACGCGGCTGCCGCGTTCCCGCACTCGGAACAGTTTCTCGATCATCGCGCGTTCCTCCTCACACGCGCCGCAGGATAGAGCAACGCCGCCGACGGGTCAATCCGCCGCCCGCTCCACGCTCGACATCGGCGGCCCCGCGGCCTATCCTCGCCATCGCCGTGGAAACCCCCATGCAACCCCGATCCGTCAGCACCCTCGACCGCGTGATGGCGCGCGCCTGCGGCTTCTGTCCCGCGTGCAACATCGCCCGCAAGAAACAGCAAGGCGCCGCCTTCAACCTTGTCAAGACCGTCGAGAAGCACGTCTGTCCGTTCTGCCGCGCCTACGAGCGCGTCTATGGCCGCAAGGCCCACGAACCGCTCCCGCCCCTTTAGTGCGCCACGGACGGCATCACCCACGGCACGACGTGCGCGAATAGCATCGCGATGAGGCCGATCACCGCCGTCAGCAGCAGGCTGTGCTTGATCGTCCAGCGGAACAGTTTTCCTTCGTCCGACTGCGGCATGCCCGTCGCCGCGACGGCCACCGCGATGCTCTGGAGCGAGATCATCTTGCCCATCACGCCCGCGGCCGAGTTGGTGGCGGTCGTCAGCAGCGGGTTCAGGCCGAGCGCCTGCGCCGTCACCATCTGCAGGTTGCCGAAGAGAGCGTTCGCCGACGTGTCGCTGCCGGTCACGAACACACCGAGCCATCCGAGGAACGCGCTGAAGAACGGGAAGAACCAGCCCGTCGCCGCGAACGCCAGCCCCAGCGTCGCCGTCATGCCGGAGTAGTTCATCAGGAACGCGAACCCGAGCACCGACGCGATGGTCAGCACCGGAAGCGCGAGCTGCCGCAACGTCGCGCCGAAGACCCGCGTCATCTGCCGCGGACGCATCCCGGTCGCCAGCCCGCCGAGGATCGCGGCGAACATGCAGCCCGTGCCTGCCGCCGAGAGCCAGTTGAACTTGAACACCGCCTCCACCGCCGCCGCGGCCTGCGCCACCGGCGGCACACGCTGAACTTCGTTGTGGAGGAACGGCACCTCCCACTTCACCGTGACGCCTTCGAGCGGCAGGACACCCCACAGGAGCACGAACACCACCAGCAGCAGATAGGGCGTCCACGCCCGCAGCACCGCGCCGGCAGAGTGCGTGCGATGCCGCGTCGGCGCGGCGTCCTCGTGGAAGAAATCATCGCGCGGCTTCCAGAACCGCAGCAGCGCCACCAACCCTGCCATTGCCGCCAGCGACGCGAGGATGTCCGTCAGGTAAGGCCCGTGGAAATTCGCGACGGCAAACTGCACGCCGGCGAACGCAACGCTGACCACCGCGATGGCCGGCAGCACGCTGCGCGTCTTGCGCCAGCCGGCGAACACCACCGTCAGGTAAAGCGGGATGGCCAGCGACAGGATCGGCGAGATGCGGCCGACGCTCGCGCTGACCTTGTCGAGCGGCAGGCCGGTCAGCCCCGCCAGCGTGATGATCGGGATGCCGATGGACCCGAACGCCACCGGCGCGGTGTTGGCCAGCAGGCAGAGCGCCGCCGCGTGGAACGGCTTGACGCCGACACCCGCCAGCATCGCGCCCGCGATGGCCACCGGCGCGCCGAAGCCCGCCGCGCCCTCCACGAACGCGCCGAACGCGAACGCGATCAGCAGCACGTGCAGCCGCTTGTCGTCGGTGAGGTGCGCGATGGAATCCTTGATGACCTCGAACTGCCCGCTCTCCACCGTCAGCCGGTAGAGGAAGATGGCCGACAGCACGATCCAGCAGATGGGAAACAAACCGAACGCCGCGCCGTAGAGCGCCGACGCGACCGCCACCGTCACCGGCGTGCCGAACGCGAAGCACGCGATGGCGAACGCCGCGGCCAGCGCCGCGAGCGCGGATTTCCACGCCGCGAGCTGCCGCACGCCGATGAGATAGAACAGGAGAAGGATGGGCAGCGCCGCCACCGTCGCCGAAAGCCACAAGTTGCCGCCGACCGCCGTGTAGTTCTGCTGCCACATGACCGCCGCTTATACTTCGCCGGACCCAAGTTTTCGACGGATTTTTCCAGCCAGCGGTGAGACTCATCCCGCAGCGGGCTTGCACCGCGCCCAACTTCCGCTAAGCTGGCGCGCAACCTGCAACCCGCGAGGAAAAACACATGCACCGGTATCTCGTCCTTTCCGCCGTCGGCCACGATAAGCCCGGCATCGTCGAAACCGTCTCCAAGTTCATCCTGCAGTTCGGCTGCAACATCGAGGACAGCCGCATGGCGGTCCTCGGCGGCGAGTTCGCGCTCATCGTGCTGGTCTCCGGCGCGCCCGAGAAGATCGCCGCGTTGCAGGACGCGGAGGCCGGGTTTGGCGAGCACACCAAGCTGACCATCGTGACCAAGACGACCTCGTCGCCCGCCGACCGTGCCGCGAAGGGCTACCGCCGCTACAGCGTCCACGCCGTCGGCCTCGACCACGAGGGCATCGTCCACCAGATCACCCGCACGCTGGCTTCGCTCGGCGTCAACATCGAGGCGCTGGAGAGCACCGCCGCCAGCGCCCCCATCACCGGCGCGCCGCAGTTCATCCTCGACCTGAAAATCGAAGCGCCGCCGAGCCTCGATGAGAAGCAGCTTCGCGAGAAACTCAACGCCGCGTGCGAGGCCGTCAACGTGGACGCCGAGATCAAACCGGCGTGATGGCCTTCAGGGCCGGCCCACGGCGGAGGCGATGCGCCCGGTCCGTTCCAGCCGCGGATGGTTGCTGACGATGGCGATGAAACACTCCCCGGTCGCCGGCCAGCGCAACAGCACGTGCAGCGGCGGCGCGTGGGTCCCCAAGACCGTCCCGAAACCCTCCAGCCTCCGGACCGCCACGAACGCCGGCGTTTCGCCGCGCAGCAACTCCGCCGCGCGTTCCGCCGGCACGCGCGTCCGCATCGTGTTCATGTAGAACTGGAACGTGGACTCCGTGTCCACGTAAGTCAGCGGGAAACCTTCCCCGGCGCGCGAGCGGATCAGTTCCGCCGCCCGCTCCAGCGCCTTGGTCCGGATCGCGCGCTCCGTCGTCGCCAGCGCCGGCCCGAACGAGTGGCCGATGGCCGCAAGACCGACAGTGATGGTAGCAACGACGCCGGTCAGCACCGCGCGCGGCCGCGCCGTGCCGGCGAGCCGCGAGAGTTCACGGCCGGCGAACAACGCCGCGACGGGGATCAGCGGGAGGAGGTGGTCGAACCGCTGGTGCGTCGCGAGCGAGAAGATGACAAGCCCGGTGAAGAACCAGCAGAACAGGAACCGCTCGAATCGCCGCTGCCCCGCATCGGCCGACGGCCGCGCCCACACGCGCCAGAAGCCGAGGCACGCCAGCAGGCTCCACGGCGCGAACCGCACCAGGAAATAGATCGCCGGCTTTGCGAAACCGGCCCCGACGATGCCGTATTTGCGGCCGACGGCCTGCTCGACCAGTTCGCTGCCGATCATCTTGTCAATCAACTCCTGCCCCATCTGCCACCACGCCAGCGCAAACCAGCCGCCGGCGAGCAATGCGAACAACGCGATGCCCGCGACCTGCGAGCCGCGCAGCGGCGCGCGTTCGCCACTGCGACGCTCCCAGAGTGCCGCGAGCAAGCCGCCGGCCGCCAGCACGACACCGAGCGGGCCTTTCGTCAACGTCACCGCCGCGGCCGCCAGCCAGAACCACGTCCAGCCGCGCCCGAGCCGCCACGCGCGCCACGCCGCGAGCGCCGCGAGCGCGATGGTCAGCGCGAACAGCCCGTCGGTGCGCGCCAGCGCCACCTGCCGCGCGCCGGGCATCGAGACCAGATACGCCAGCGCGCCGGACAATCCGGCCCAGCCGCCAAATTGCTTGCGGCCCACGGCGAAGATGATCAACGCCAGCGCCAGCGTCGCCAGCGCGCCCGGCAGGTAGAGCGAGAAGCGGTTGATACGCTCAAACGGCAGCGTCGCCAGCGCCGCCAGCCAGGTGTGCATCGGAGGCTTGGAGGTGATCTCGCCCCAGTCGTCGCGCTGGCAGATCCAGTGGCCGTTGCGGACCGCGTCGAGCACATACATCGCAGGCCGTTGCTGGTCCTTGTCGAGCAGGTCGGGCGGCCCGGCCAGCCGGATGCCGAACAGCGCCGCCCACACCAGCACGATCAGCGTGACGCTCCAGAGCGTGGCGCGTCCTTCATCCGGTGGCGGTGTTTGCATGCTCATGGCCACCACGTTTCGCAAAAGGCGGGAAGCGGTGGCAAGAACAATCCGGCCAGGCGATGGCCGCATTTTGCGTTCGTCGCGGGAGGGTTTAGAGTGCGCCCGTTCAAACCAAGCCCAAACCGGAGATCATCATGGCACGCATCATCAAACGCACGCAGACCAGCCCCTTGAAAATCGAAGTGCCCGGCGGCCAGCCGCTGTGGATTTGCCAGTGCGGCCTGTCGCAAAAGCAGCCCTACTGCGACGGCCGCCACAAGCAGGCTCGCACCGAGGAGCCGGGCAAGCTCTACCAGTATGACGCCGCCGACAGCCGCAAGGAAATCGCGGACACGCTCGGCGACATCGCGACGTTCTAGCCGGCCGCCGTTTCCAGCGGCACCTGCATCCACGTGTTCATTGCGGGCGTGGTTTCGCCAAAGACCGCGGCGACGGCTTGCACCAGCTCATGGCCGGTCATCGAGCGGACCTCCTTTTCGGGAAACGGATAGTAGAGCTGGAAGCCGACCCAGTCGCGCGGGCCGACGCGCCGGAGCGCGGCGCGGAGTTGCGCTGCGGAACGGAAGTTCTTCGCGTTGAAGCTCTCCATCCGTTCCCAGTCGCCGATGCGGGCGACGAAATCATCGCGGCGGATCAGCCGCGCCAGTTCGCGCTCCAGCGCGCTGCCGGCGCGCAGGCCGGCGGCGAAGCGGTGCCAGTCCCAGTCGGGCTTGAGCACGCAGCCGGGGAATTCCTCCGGCCCCTCGGCCGGGCCGCGCTCGACCTGCGCGCCGGCCTTGAAGACGCGCTCCTCCTGGTCCACGGAGATGAAGAACTTCGCGCAACTCCAGTTCACGTCATGGCTGACGGGCTTGGCGTCGCGGTTCTTGCGCGGCACCCAACAGATCCACTGCCAGAACACGCCGCGGCCCCAGCGGTCGCAGGTGAACGGCTGCCGGTAACGGCTTTCGAGGTGGTATTTGAAAATCTGCGTGATGCGCTCGTGCGGCTCGAGGTTGCCGACGCGGAGGCCGCGCTCAAAATCAATCCACTCGCCGCGGAACGCCGCACCGGTAGGCAGTTCCGCAGTTCCGTTTGCCGCCCCGCGCGCGAGCGGCAGCCAGGCTTTGAGGGAGGGCGGTTTTTTCATGGCCACGGCGGAGCGTAGAGTCTGAAACATGAATCGTGAAGAGGAAAAATTACGCGGATCTGATTACCTTCACGTCGCTCCCCTTTCGCAGCGCCACCCGATGGATGCCCCGGCTCGCCGTCGCCTGAAACTCAAACGCCACCTGCTTCTGCTCATCCAGTTCCACCACCGCCGCCAGGTTCGCCATAGAGTGGGCCGCGACTCCGGCGCGGCCAATCGTCATTATCTTGCCTCCATCCTCGATCCTCCACCCCCTCTCTACGTCCCCCCCCCCCGCCGCCGCAGCGATGACCGCCAGCACCAGCAGCAGCGCCGCCGCGCATCCGCCAATCAGCAATGTTCGTCTCTTCGGCATCTGCGATTCAGTTGTTCTTCACGGCACACACATGTTTCCGCGACCGTCTTTTCTGCCTGCGCCTTCGTTGAGTCAACCGCAATGAACAGCCTTCATGAATCTGTCAAGAGTCGGGAATTGACCCCATGACTTCTCTCTGAGAAATCGCGGGCGACCCGAAGTTTCTTCGCACCGACACATTAGTCACGGCTTTTCCGCCCCCAACGCGATACCCATTCGTGTGGAGGCTTGTTACTCACTTTTTCAAACACTGCGTGGAAGCGACCGCTGTCTGCTTGAAGCGACATTTCAAGACGATTGTTATGCATTCTCCACTGAAGAGTATATCCAATGAATCCGGTGCGAAATTCTTCTCCAGAGAAATACGCCCAATCACCCGCGTCGTAGTCCAACGGAACCAATTCGCCGTCTGATCCTCGGACAAGCAATTCGGCATGGACTGGCCACCATCCTCCTTTGTCGCCACTCCGCTGCTCTGGATCAATATCGTAAATGCGAAAAATGCACTCGTTGATACCTCTAACAACATCAGAAAGAGTGCAGACAACCATGGTGCTCCTCCACTCGCCGACAAGGTCCTTCAGCTTTTGGTCAGAAATCACCGCTTCAGTCTGTTTCACATCAGAGACACGGCGACAATCAACACATCCCCAAAACGGGACTGTGGTGGCTGCTATGCAGCAAAGTTGCATCATTATCCGGGTTCTCATTGGAATGTCTCTTGCCACTCTCGCGCTCGGTCTGCACGTTGCGGTCCAGGCTGAAGTCGAGGACTCGACGAGTTCATGGGGTCAACTCCTGATTCTTGGCATTTCTGCCATGCTAAACTTGGGGATGGCTAACTGGCTGGCGCAGGAGCGTTGCACCGACTTGCCGATCTTGAATCTATTCACCGCGGACTCCTCCATGTTTTAGAACTGCGGTTGACCAATCCCTTGGTTCCCGAACGACGCGCGAAAGAATGCCTGAGGCAAAACAAACATTGTCAATTATTTTCCGACACACTGGCCTCACATGTCCACTTCGTGGGCGATGTCGAGGAACTCGTCCTTGTTGATCTCCTCGAGTTGCTTGCCGCGGTGCTTGAGTTTCTCGTTGAACTTGATGGCCTTCTCGGTCATGCGCTCATGGGTTTCCTGCGAGCCGTCGAGGAGGACGAAGGTCTCGCCCTGCGTGATGCGCTTGTGGCCGTCCTTGTTGTCGAGGCCCAGGCCGAGGAGGACGGCCTTCTTGCGTTTGGGTGGTTTCTTCGGCGCCATCGTCGGCTTATGCGTGCCACAACGCCGGCCGCTTTGCAAGGCAGCGGCCGTCGGGCGGGAGTTGGAGGGTGCCGCGGCCGTTCAGCGCCGCTGGCCGCTGAACCAGAGCATGCCGCCCGCGCCGGCCAGCAGGACGCTGAGGCCGAGGATGGCGATCTTGAGGCGGCGGTTGGTGAGGGCGAGTTGGTGCGTGCTGCTGCTCAGGGCTTGGGCGAGCTTGGCGCTCTGGGCCGGGTTCTGGGCGATCCGGTCCCATTGCTCGTGGACCAGCGCATAGTTTTTCTGGGCGGCATCCACCTGTGTCATGGATTCCATGAAACGGAGTCCCGCGTAGAAAAACATCGCGATGCCGATCAGCACGCACGCCAGGCCGGCCCAGCGGAAGTTCCTGGTCACCGGGGATTGTGAAGCGATCTCAGTCATGTCAACTCCTTGGTTTGAGTGTGCACCATCAACCGCAGGCTGCCGGCCCGCGCGGGCCGCTGACGAAAAGCGCGTCTGAGAATGGTGGCAAGGGTCGGAATCGAACCGACGACACGCGGATTTTCAGTCCGCTGCTCTACCAACTGAGCTACCTTGCCGACCGCCGGCGGGCTGTTCCCCGCCGAAGAGCGCGCGTAAAATAGCGGACACGCCGCGTCGGCGTCAACCTTCGCGTGTGCCCCCTGTGTGCGCCGCCGCCAACAATTGCGTTTGACTCCGCCCGCGGCGGCGGCTTTCATCTGCGCCGAGGTCATGCTCGCCAAGGTCCATTCCGTCGCCGTCCACGGCATTGACGCCATCCCGGTCGAGATCGAGGCCAACTGCCCCGGCCACGGCAAGTTCAACACCGTCATCGTCGGCCTGCCCGACGCCGCCGTGCGCGAGAGCCGCGACCGCGTCTATACCGCCATCCAGAACAGCGGCTTCTACTACCATCGCGGCACCGTCACCATCAACCTCGCCCCCGCCGATGTGCCGAAGGAAGGCCCCAGCTTCGAGCTGCCCATCGCCATCGGCATCCTCGCCGGCGACGGCCAGATCGCCCTCGACGACCTCCGCGGCGAGGTCCTCAAACAATACGCCCTCGTCGGCGAACTCGCCCTCGACGGTGGCGTGCGCGCCGTCAAAGGCGTCCTGCCCGTCGCCCTCCGCGCCCGCGCGATGAAACTCAAGGGCCTGCTCGTGCCCGTGCCCAACGCCTCCGAGGCCGCCGTTGTCACCGGCCTCGACATCATCCCCGTCCGCAACCTCCGCGAAGCGGCCGACTTTCTCACCGGCAACGCCGACATCGCCCCGCACCGCGTGGACCTCGACGCCCTCTTCCGCGACCACGCCAGCTACGACGTGGACTTCGCCGACGTGAAGGGCCAGGAAAGCGTCAAGCGCGCGCTGGAGGTCGCCGTCGCCGGCGGCCACAACGTCCTCATGGTCGGCCCGCCCGGCACCGGCAAGAGCATGTTGGCCAAGCGCATCGCCAGCGTCCTGCCGCCGCTATCGCTGGAGGAGGCGCTGGAGACGACGAAGATCCACAGCATCATGGGCCTGCTCGTGCCCGGCCAGGCGTTGGTGGCAACCCGGCCGTTCCGCTCGCCTCACCATACCGTCAGCGACGCGGGCCTCATCGGCGGCGGCACGACGCCCGCGCCTGGCGAGGTCAGCCTCGCGCATCACGGCGTGTTGTTCCTCGACGAACTGCCGGAGTTCCACCGCAACGCGCTCGAAGTCCTGCGCCAGCCGCTCGAAGAAGGCCGCGTCACCATCTCCCGCGCCGTCGGCTCGATGACGTTCCCCAGCGAGTTTATGCTCGTCGCCGCGATGAACCCCTGCCCGTGCGGCTACTATGGCGACTCGAAGCGCGAATGCCGCTGCAACCCGATCGCGATCCAACGTTACCGCTCGCGCGTGTCGGGGCCGTTGCTCGACCGCATTGACCTCCACGTCGAGGTGCCGAACGTCCCCTACAAGACGATGGCTGGCGACACCACCGGCGAGCCGAGCGAGAAGCTTCGCGAGCGCGTCATCGCCGCGCGCGAGGTGCAGGCGAAGCGCTTCGCCGGCAAACGGAAAGTTTTCTGCAACGCCCGCATGGGGCCGCGCGAACTGAAGCAGTTCTGCAAACTCGACGAGGGCTGCCACCAGCTTCTGCAGATGGCAATGACCCAGCTCAACTTCAGCGCCCGCGCCTACGACCGCATCGTGAAGGTGGCCCGCACCATCGCCGACCTCGACCGCAGCGAGACCATCCAGTCCCACCACGTCAGCGAGGCGATCCAATACCGCTCGCTCGACCGGCAGCTCTTGAGTTGAGTCCGTTCGCCGTGAACTGACGCCGGCCCGCCCTATCATGTCGCACTCATGACATCGCTCGCCCAAACCGCCCGCGCGCTGCCGATCTGGACGCTGCACGAGCCGCTGCGCGCCGCGTGGCGGCAGCAGAACCGGCTCGTGCTCATCGCGCCGACCGGTTCCGGGAAGACCACGCAGGTCTGCCAGATGCTCCTCGAAGACGGCCACGCTGGCGACCGGCAGATCATTGTGCTCCAGCCGCGCCGCGTGGCGACCCGCAGCGTGGCCGCGCGCGTGGCCGCCGAACGCGGCGTGGCGCTCGGCGGCGAGGTCGGCTACCTGATCCGCTTCGACGACCGCGCGTCGGCGCAGACGCGCATCCTCTTCATGACGGAAGGCGTCCTGCTGCGCCGGTTGCAGGACGAGCCGGACCTGGCTTCCGTGGGAGCGATCCTGTTCGACGAGTTTCACGAGCGCAACCTGTTCAGCGACGTCGCGCTCGGCCTTGCCAAACAGTTGCAGGCGGCGCGCCGGCCTGACCTGTTAATAATGGTGATGTCCGCCACGCTGGACGCGGAGCCGGTGGCGAAGTTCCTTGGCGACTGCCCCATCCTGCGCTCCGAAGGCCGGTCGTTTCCTGTCACCATCAAACATCTCGACGCGCCCGACCGCCGGCCACCGCAGGAGGTCGCCGCCGACGCCGTCGAGCACATCCTCGCCAGCGGCAAGCCGGGCGACATCCTCGTGTTCATGCCGGGCGTTTGGGAGATCCAGCAGACCCTCAACGCCGTCCGCAGCCTGCGCTCGCACGAACCGCTCGCGCTGTTGCCGCTCTACGGCGAACTGCCGCCCAACCAGCAAGACCTCGTCTTCCAGCCGTCGGTGTCGCGCAAGGTCATCGTCGCCACGAACGTCGCCGAGACCTCGGTGACGATTGACGGCGTGCGCTTTGTCGTGGACAGCGGCCTGGCGCGCATCAACCGCTACGACCCGGCGCTGGGCATCAGCGCGCTGCGCATCGAGCCGATCAGCCATGCCTCTGCCGACCAGCGCGCCGGCCGCGCCGGGCGCACCGCGCCGGGCGAGTGCAGCCGGCTCTGGACGTTCGTCAACCACAAGGACCGGCCGAAGACCAACACGCCGGAGATCCACCGCACCGACCTCGCGAGCGTCGTGCTGCTGTTGCGCTCGCTCGGCGTGCAGGACATCGCCGGCTTCGACCTGCCCGACAAAATGGACCCGGCGGCCGTGCAGGCCGCGCTGGAGATGCTGGAGCGGTTGGGTGCTGTAACGCCGGCATCCTTGCCGGCCCAGTCCGCCTCAGAGAAATTCGCCGGCAAGGATGCCGGCGCTACGGGACGAATCACCGGGACAGGCCGGCAGATGCTGCGGTTGCCGGTTCATCCGCGTTACGCGCGGATGCTCATCGAGGCGTCGCGCCGCGGCTGCGTGCGGACCATCGCGCTTTGGGCCGCGCTGGTCAGCGGGCGGGATATGATGGTGCGCGCGAAGGACGAGTCGGCGAAGGAGATGCTGGAGATTTTCCAGACCAACGAGAACTCCGACTTTTTCACGCTCTCGCGCGCGTTCCAGTGGGCGCGGCAGCGCAACTTCAGCCTGGAGGCCTGCCGCCGCGCCGGCATCCACGCGCTGACCGCCGCGAACGTCGAGGACACCTACGAGCAACTGCTCGACCTCTGCGAGAAGAACGGCATCCGCGGCGAGGACCGCGAGCACGCCGACGACGACATGCTCAAGTGCGTGCTGGCCGGTTTCGTGGACCATCTGGCCCGCCGCGTCAGCAAAGGCACGCTGGACTGCGTGGTGGCCGGCAAACGCTCCGGCACGTTGATGCGGGAGAGCGTGGTGCAGAAGAGCGACCTGCTGGTGACGGCCGAGATCCGCCAGATCGCCACGCGCGAGGGCAAGGAGATGACGTTGCTCGGGCTGGCGAGCGAGGTGAAACTGGAATGGCTGCGCGAGTTGTTCGCCGACCAGCTCGTCGAGAAGACCGAACACCTTTACGACCGCGTCCAGCGGCGCGTGGCCTGCGTGCGGCTGCTGCGTTACCGCGACCTGATCCTCGACCACACCCACCAGAACTGCACGCACCCGAAGGAATCGGCTGCCGCGCTCGCGAAGGAATTCCTCGCCGAGAACATCGAGTTGCCGCTGTGGAACCACGAACTGGACCAGTGGCTGGCCCGCGTGAAGCTGGTGGCGCGGCTTTTCCCCGAACTGGAAATCCGGCCCTATGACGACGCGGCGAAGCTGGAGTGCCTCAGTCGCGCGCTGGCGGGCACGTTGCTCTACAAGGAGGCGAAGGAGAAACCGCTGCTGCCGGCGTTCCGGGAGTTCCTTACCCCCGTCCAGCGCGACTTCATCGCGGACCTCACGCCGGAGTCGGTGACGCTGGCCAACGGCAAACGCTGCAAGCTGGTCTATGACGAGGACGGGCCGCCCGCGATCACGGTCAAGCTCAACGACCTTTTCGGCGTGAAAGACCAGCCGCGCGTCTGCGACGGCAAGGTGGCCGTGGCCGTGCATCTAACCGCGCCCGATGGCAAGCGGTTGGAGACGACGCAGGACCTGGAGGCGTTCTGGAAGACGGGCTACCCGCAGCTCAAGCGGGGCGTGTTGACGAAATACAAGGGCGTGGCGTGGCTGTGAGGACGGACGCGCATCACCTCAGGACGCGCATCCGGGCAGAGCGCGAGACGGTGGTGGAGTGGGGGATGCCAGGCCAGGGGACACAGGGCGCGAAGGTCGCGGTGACGGTCACGCTGAGCATGTTGTTGGCGACGGAGGAGGACACGACCGGGTGGCGTTGGGTGATGTCCTGGGCTTGGGCCATGGCGGCGCGCCTGATGCCATCGGTATCGGTTGCCTTGGCGGGACTGATACAGCCGAATTGCGCGCCCGCGGCTGCGGCCGACTCGACCACCATGAAGTGGGAGTAGAGGCGGCTGAAGTCTGTCGCACCGAGGGCGATGAGGAGCAGCAGAGGCAGGATGATGGCCATCTCGGCGAGCGCCTGGCCGGAGTGCCGTGGATTATGATTGTTGGTTTTCATTCGACCAGTCTGACGATGGGGATGCTCGGGATGCGGTTTCTGTCAATGGCGCCCAAGGTGGCGCCGCCGGTGACTTTGATGGTGTTGGCCACCACGCCGAGGCCGGCGCTGCCGGAGCCGCCACTGATGTCCACACTGCCGTTGGCGGTGTAGAGGTAGCCTTTCAACGGCGCGGAATCGCCGACGGCGATCTGGCCCGCCAGTTTGATGACGGTGTTGTTGGCGGGATTGCGGTCGTTGAAGAACAGGAAGCCTTTGTAATAGCCGTCGGCTTCGAGAGTGGGCGCGAGCAGGTTGGCGCCGCCGGTGAGGTTGATGTCCGCGAACGCGCCAGCGCCCGTGGTCTTGTAGGGATCCTGTGTGTTGTAGAAGAAAACATCGGTGCCTGTGATGCCGGTGCCGCTGCCGGAGACGCTGAAGCCGCCGCCGGCCATGATGTAGCGGCCGGGCATGAGGGTGACGTTGCCGCCGGTGATCTTGATGCCGCCCCAGTAGATGCCGGGATAAAGCGTGGTGTCGCCGCTCACCATCTTGGAGGCGGGCTTGGTGGCGGTGCCGCCGCTGGAGGGCGAGGTGCTGCCGGTCGTGCCGTCGGGGTAACTCACGGTGCTGCTGTTGACAATCACCGGCGCGACTTTCGACGCGAAGGGATCCGGCTCCACCCCGACGCCCGTGGCGACGGTTCCCTCAATCTGATCGGGATGGTCCACCCCGCCCACCGTGTCGAATTCGGTCGCCACGACGGTGCAGGCGCCGTCAATCGAAGCGGCCACATCGCTGTTGGAGTCCACATAGACGCTGCCGCCGACGATGCGCAGCGTGCCGCCACCGCTGACTTTCAACGCGGCCGAAGCGCTGGGATCCAGCGCCAGGATTGTGATCGGGATCGGGTTGGGCACGGAGCCGGCCGTCGCGCTGGCGGTGACATTGGCTGTCCGCAGGCGCAGGAACAGCCGCATGAAGGTGGTGTTGGTCGGCCGGACGACATGCACGCGCACGAAACGGTTGCTGCCGTTGAAATACGCGCTGGTGGTCGGCGGCAGTTCCACAGTGACGTTGCCGGCAAGGATGGCGTTCTGGAAGGCGTAGTTCTGCGCCGCGCTGAGCGCATTGGCGGTGTGGGTGCTGCTGGCGCCGGCCAGCAGTTCCCGCGCGCCGGCCTGCGCCGCGGCGTCGGCGGCCCGTTGCGCGTGGCGGCGGTTGCATTCGATCAGCCCGACATCCGTGACCAGGCCCAGGAAACTGATCATTGCCACCATCAGGCATGCCGCCACCACCAACATCTGCCCCGACCGCTGCGCCACCAGCGGTTTCAGGAAGCCACTTGTTTGTTTCACGTTCGCCCTTTCGTTCCCCAGACTGCCAGACTCGCTCCCTGTTCGAACTTCGACACCGCCATGGATTAGCACAGCGCTTGCCAGCCTGTGACTGCGGGGCGCGGCGCTTCATCATGCCGTTTGGGCATGGGGGTGTCCATGTAGTGGACTATGGATGGATTGAGGCCGCGCTTGGCCGCAACACGGCGGGCGGCGGGCAGCGGCGCAGCTTGGGGCGGCTATCTCAGGACGCGCATCTGCGCAGACCGCGAGACGGTGGTGGAACTGGGGATGCCGGGCCAGCGGATGCAGGTCGAGAAGGTCGCCGTCACCGTCACGCTGATCATGTTGCTGGCAACCGATGAAGACACAACCGGGTGGCGGTTGGTGATGTCCTGGGCTTGGCCCATCGCGGCTTGCCAGATGCCGTTGGTGTCCACCGCCCGGGAGACGCTGGTGCAGCCGTATTGCGCGCCGGCGGCAGCCGCCGACTCGACGGCTTGGAAGTGGTGGTAAAGACGGCTGAAGTCGGTGGCGCCGAGGGCCAGGAGGATGAGCAGGGGCAGGATGATGGCCAGCTCGGCCAGCGCCTGGCCGTCGAGCAGTTGTCGGATGTGTTTGCAGGTTCTCATTCGACCAGTCGGACGATGTTCATGTTGGGGATGCGGGTCTTGTCAATGGCACCCAAAGTGCCGCCGCCGGTGATGGTGACGGTCTTTGCGACGACGCCCAGGCCGGCGCTGCCGGCGCCGCCCGTGATCTGCACGTCGCCGTTCGCGGAGTAGATGTAACCCTTCAGGGGCGCGGAGTCCCCCACGGCCATCTGGCCGGCCAGCTTGATGGTGGAGGTGTTGTCGGGATTGCGGTCGTTGAAGAAGAGAAAGCCCTTGTAGTAGCTGTCAATGGCGGCGGTGGGCGCGAACAGATTCGCGCCGCCCGTCAGGCTGATGTCGGCGAAGGCGCCGGCGGCCGTGGTCCTGTAGGGGTCCTGCGTGTTGTAGAAGAACACATCCGTGCCGGAGATGCCGGTGCCGCTGCCCGAGACGCTGAAGCCGCCGCCGGCCATGATGTAGCGGCCCGGCATGAGCGTGACATTGCCGCCGGTGATCTTGATGCCGCCGTAATAGATGCCGGGATAGAGCGTCGTATCGCTGCTCACGCTCTTGGAAGCGGGCTTGGAGGCCGTGCCGCCACTGGTGGGCGAGATGTAACCCATCGTGCCGTCCGGATAACGCACCGCGCTGGCATCCACGAACTCCGGCGCGACTCTCTGGGCGAACGGGTCCGACTCCGCCAGCATCCCCGTGAGCACGGTCCCTTGGATCTGGTCGGGATGGTCCACGCCGCCGACCACGTCGAACTCCGTCGCTTCGACCGTGCTCGAGCCGTCAATCGAGGCCGCCTGCGCGTCGTCCGAGTTCACATAGACGCTGCCGCCCACGATCCTCAATGTGCCGCCGCCGCTGACCTTCAGGGCGGCCGGGGCATGGGGGGAGGACGTCAGGATCGTCACCGGGATCGGCGAGGGCACCGCGCCCGCGGTCGCCGCGGCGGCCACGTTGACCACCGGCAGCCGCAGGAACAGCCGCATGAACGTCGTCCGCGTCGGCAGCTTGACATGCACGCGCACGTAACGGTTGCTGCTGTTGAAGTGCGCGCTGGTGGTTGGCGGCAACTCCACCGTCACGTTGCTGGAGAGAATCGCGTTCTTGAGGGCGTAGGTTTGCGCGGCGCTGACGGCGTTCTCGTCGTATATGCCGCCGGTGGCCATGAGCAGTTCGCGCGCGCCGGCCTGCGCGGCGGCGTCGGCGGCCCGTTGCGCGTGCAGACGGCTGCACTCAAGCAGCCCGACATCCGTGACCAAGCCCAGGACCGCGATCATGGCCAGCATCAGGCACGCGGCAGCGACAACCATCTGGCCTGACTTTCGGGCGGTGGGCAGCTTCGGGGAACCTCTTGTCTGCTTCACATTCACCTCTCGGTTGGCGACGATGACAGACACGCCGTCTGTTCGGATTATGAACCTCTCTGCGAAGGAGAGCAGGGCGGTTGCCAGCTCGCGGCCATGAGGTTGCAACGTGGAGAGTGCGGCTTGAGGACAGCCATGTCCGCAAAGCCGGACTGGGACGGCGGAACGCGGATCGGCTCTCTGGCCGCGGCGCGGGCGGGTTACTTCAGGATGCGCATCTGGGTGCCGCGGGTGATGACGGCGCCGTTGGGCATGCCGGGCCAGTGGAGGACCGTCGAGAAGGTGGCGGTGACTTTGACGGTGAGGACGCTGTTGTTCACGGAGGAGGTCACGACGGGGTTGGCGTTGGTGATGTCTTGAAGCTGGCGCATGGCGGCGAGGCGGATGCCGTTGGCGTCGGCGGCCTTGGTCGTGCTGACGCAGCCGTATTGCGCGCCGGCCGCCGCGGCGGACTCGATGGTCACGAAGTGGTAATAGACCCGGCCGTAGTCGGCCGCGCCGAGCACGATGATGATCAAGAGCGGCAGCAGGATCGCCAACTCGGCGAGCGCCTGGCCGCCGGAACGGTGTCGGAATAGGCTTTGGGTTTTCATTCGACCAACCTCACGGCTCTGTCGTCTGGAATCCGGGTCGGGTCGGTGACGCCCAAGGTCCCGCCGCCGGAAATCGAGATGTTCCACGCGACGACGCCCAAGCCGGCGCTGCCGGCCCCGCCCGTGATCTGCACCTGGCCGTTGACGCTATAGACGAAGCCCACCAAGGGAGAGTCGTTGCCGGAGACCGTCTGGCCGGCCAGTTTGACGGTGGTGGTGTTGAGCGGGTCGCGGTCGTTGAAGAACAGCAAGCCCTTGTAGTAGGCGTCGGCGCCGGTGTTGGGCGCCTGGAGGTTGGCGGCGCCGGTGAGGCTGATGTCGCCAAAGGCCCCCTGGCCCTTGGGGTCGAAGGGATCGTTCGTGTTGTAGATGAAAAGGTCGGTCCCTGACACCGAGGTGCCGTTGCCCGACACGCTGAATCCGCCGCCGGCCATGACGTAGCGGCCGGGGCGCATCGTGACGTTGCCGCCGGTGATCTTGATGCCGCCGTAATAGATGCCGGGGTCGAGAGTGTGGTTGCCGCCATTGATGTTATAGGTGTTCGGGTTGTTCCACGAGCCATGCTGGCCGTTCGAGGTGGTGGCGCCGTCGCCATAACGAACCGTGTTGTGGTCAATGAACACGGGCGGATCCTTCGCGATGAATGGATCCGGATAATAAGGAGCGCCGGTGTTGAGCGGCCCCTGGACTTGATCGGGGTTATTCGCGCCGCCGACCACGTTGATTTCATCGGCTTGAAGCTCCGCGCCGCCATCCAACGACAGGGCTTGGGCATTGCCGGAGTCCACCTGGACCGCGCCCCCAACCACGCGCAGGGTGCCGCCGCCGCTGATTTTCAAAGACGCCCGGCCCGTTGGATCCAGCGCCAGGATTGTGACCGGGATGGGCACCGGGACCGCGGCGGCCGTGGCGTAGGCGGCGACGTTGGCGGTGGGCAGCCGCAGGAACAGCCGCATGAAGGTTGTGTTCACGGGCCGGGTGACGAGCACGCGGACGTAGCCGTTGCTGCCGTTGAAGTAGTGGCTGCTGGTCGGCGGGATCTCGACGCTGACGTTGTTGGCGAGGATCAGGTTCTGTGCCGCGTAGAGTTGGGCGGCGCTGATGGCGGCCAGCCGGTTGGCGGCGTTGGTGCCGCTGAGCAGCCAGCGCGCGCCGGCTTGCGCGGCGGCGTCCGCGGCCCGCTGGGCGTGCCGGCGGTTCGCCTGGATCATGCCGGCGTCTATGACCAGCCCCAGGATGGCGACCATCGCGATCAGCACGCACGCGATCACGGGCAGAATCTGCCCTGATTGCGGGTGGGCCGCCTGCCCGAACGAACGTTCTTGCGGATGTCGCTTCATCCTGCTTCCCCCTTCCCTATGCCATCGGCGTCTCGGTTGTTCCTTTATGCTGGCCGAATATGGCACAACAACCCTCACCCCGCCACCGCGCGTGGGCTGGTCGGGCCACGCGCGCCCCCATCCCGCGGCGCGGCAGACGAAGCTGCAGACGAAGCTGCAGACGAAGCTTGCGGGCGTCGCACGGATATGATAGGCGGGAGATGCGCGAGCGCGCAGGTCAAACGTGAAAATCGAGATGAAGACAACGTCATTGAGCAGGTTCTGTGCGGGACTCGCCACGAGCCTCCTTCTGGGGTTGGCGCCGTGGACGGCGCAGGCCCTCCTGCCGATTTACTTCAATGTGGACTTCGAACACGAAACCATCGGCCTGGAACCAAGTCTCGGCCCGCTGCCCCTGCCGGTCGCCACGAACTTCACCGCCTCGGCGATCTCTTCGCCCTCGTTCATTTCCATCACCAACAATCTGTGGGGGAACCCGTCGAAGTTCGCTTACTTCAACGCCACGAACAGCGCGTCGGCCTATTTGCTCGCGCAAATCAACGCCGTCAACCAGCCCACCAACGGCTTTTTGCGCGTGGCGATGGAATTGGCCGCTGCCGGGCTTGTGACAACCACCAACTGGATGCCCCTGTCTTTCTCCGACAGCAGCCAGCTCACGCTGGACTTCCGCGCCAACGGGAAGTTTCGCGTGGAGAACGCGCTCGGCGTGTCCGCGGAAATCGGCGAATACCAGGCGGGCGCGTTCACCAACATCGAGTTTCTGATCAACCTGGACGCGATGATTTTCAACGTCGTCACGGTCCAAGGCAGCACGACCAACACGCTTCTGGCGGGCATGCCGACCGGCGTCGCGCCGGGCGCAGGGTTCGCTTATATCGCGCCCGGCCCCGGCGATCCGGGTGTCAACTACGAGTTCGGGCTGGACAAGCTCATGATCCAGTTGATTCCCGAACCGGGGTCAGCCGGCCTGGCGTTGGCCGGCGGGGCGGCTGTGCTGGCAATGACTCGCCGTCGGCGGCGTGTCAGTTGAGGATGATGCCGGAGGAAGTGCTGCGAAGCTGGAGGGTGAAGAAGTAGTTGCTAGGAAACTGCGAATTCCTCCCGAAGGCCAGCGGGACAAACGTGTAGTTCACCCGCAGCGTCACCGCGGCTCCCGGCGCGTTCTGCACCGCGCCGGTCGCGTTGGTCCACACGCAGGTCGTGGTGACCAGGTTCGTCTGCAACCCCATGCACCAGCGGCGCACGAGATTCTGCATGCGCGAATCGTTCAACGTGGGGCCAAGCTGTGCGTCGCTGCGGGCGTCGGCCCCGTGAACGATGGCGTAACGCACCCCCTCCCGCGCGGCGTTGGCGACGGTGTTATAGGCGAACACCGCCCGCCCGATCTCCACCGCCCCGAAAACCAACAGCAGCGTCACCAGCAGAGCGATGGCGAACTCGACCAGCGACTGGCCTTTTCGCACCACGCAGTCCCCGCGCTTGCCGGCAATCCAGTTTCTCATCGCGAATATCCTTTGGCCAGCCGGGACAGCTTCCTCATCGGCCCGGCTGGTTTGGCAAAACATACCACGCAACCTGCAAGCCGCCAATCCGCAATCCGTCGCGATAGCCCGCTGGCAGAGCGCAAGCAATTGTTGCAAGACGGTCCTGCTTTGAACGGCAGGCGGGCGCAACGGATCTTACTTCAGTATCCGCATCTGGGCGGAGCGGGAGACCAGCGTGTCGGTGGGCATCAACGGCCAGTGGAAAAAGGTGACGAACCGCGCCTTGACGTTGACAGTGAGGATGCTGTTGGTCACCAGAGAGCTGACGACCACGACGGAGCGGTTGGTGATGTCCTGGACCTGTCGCATCGCGGCGAGGCGGATGCCATCGGTATCGGCAGCCTTGGTGGTGTCCACGCAGCCGTATTGCACACCGGCGGCGGCCGCGGACTCGACGGTCACGAAGTGGTAGTAGATCCGCCCGAAGTCGGCCGCGCCGAGCACGAGGATGATGAGCACGGGCAGCAAGATGGCCAACTCGGCCAGCGCCTGGCCGCGAGGTCTTGGGGCGGGGATGACGGTGCGCGCTTTCATTCGACGAGGCGCGCGGCGTTGGATCTTCAGGATGGCTCGATTGACTGAGAACATAGGACTCTTCCACCTACGGATTCCTCATATCATCTTGCAGGTGTGTTGCCAAGCGCCCAAAGCCCCCCAAGCGTGCGTCCGCGAGACGCTGGCTGGCGCAATATGTGTGGTTCTTGGACAAAAACGACCGCTGCCTGTCCAGTTCAGGGCGCGGTATTCTTGACGATTGCCAGCATCCGAAAGCCTGCTTCGGTCTTGCGCACTACAACGGTGTGGCTTTCAGAGCGGTCGCCTGCGTGCAGCTCGGTCAGGAAGATGGAGTCGTCAGCCGTCAACACCTGGTCCGCCTCCGGCGGCAGGCCCGACTCGGCCAAGGTGACGGCCTTGGCTTCGGCGATGGTCACCGGGAGGTTGACATCGCGCGTGAGTTTCTCGATCAACTCACGGCGCTCCTGGTCGTCCTCGAACTTCTTGCCGTCAGCGTAAAACGGCCGGTGGATCATCGCCTCCAGCCCCGCCGCGTCGCGCTGGTTGATCAACGCCGCGAACTTGTCCAGCACGGCGCGCGCGTCGCGCCCTTCGCCGGCCACGGCGGCGGGCTTGGCCTTCGCCGCCTTCGCACCTGGTGCGCCGGGCTGTTTCTTGCTGATGGCAAACAAACCGAGCGTGGCCCCCACGGCCAGCAGGATGACAACGGGACGGGTGATGCGCATGGTTTTTCTCCAAATGGTTTCAACCCCCTCTTACCGCCCTGCGGGCCAAAGGTTACACAACGGTCCGCCCACGCGCCACCGGGCACCCGCCCCCGTCACTCCTTCGGCGTCTTCCTCCACGCGCTGTGCAGCAACATTGCCAGCGCTGTGGCCAAACACATCGTCGCCGCAATCAACGCACTCTCGGGCACATCCAACCACCCCTGCCATGTTCCCACCAGAACCACCGCCATGCACAGCACCGTGATCTCGGAAACCAGTCGCACTTTCATGCGTTGCAGTCTAATCGGCCGCCCCCGGCCGCACGAGAAAAATCCCGCACCCCGCTCCTGTTGGAAACCAGCCTTGCAACGCACGCCCCCGCCGCTAAGATGCCCCGCCGTGGCCGTCCGAATCCCTGATCTGCCGACACACGAGCGCCCGCGCGAGAAACTCCACGCGCTAGGCGCCGACCGCCTCAGCACCGCCGAACTCATCGCCATCCTCCTGCGCACCGGAACCAGCGGCCAGTCCGCTCTCGAAACCGCCAACGAACTGCTCAAACGCTTTCAGACCATCGAGAGGCTTTCGGCAGCCTCCGTCGAGGAACTCAGCGAGATCAAAGGCATCGGTCTCGCCAAGGCAGTCCAGCTCAAAGCCGCCTTCGAACTGGCCGCCCGCCTGCCCAACTCGCGCGAAGACCGCAAGCCCATCGCCACGCCCGCCGACGTCGCCGACCTGCTCCGCGAGCCGATGCAGCACTACGACATCGAAAAGTTCCACGTCCTGCTGCTCGACTCCCGCAACCGTCTCATCCGCGACGTGGAGGTCAGCCGCGGCACCCTCAACGCCAGCCTCGTCCACCCCCGCGAAGTCTTCCACGAAGCCGTCAAGGCCAAGGCCGCCAGCGTCGTGCTGGCCCACAACCATCCCAGCGGCGACCCGACGCCCTCCTCCGACGACCTCAAGATCACCCGCGAACTCGTCGAGGCCGGCCGCATCATGAAGATCGAAGTCCTCGACCACATCATCGTCGGCAAGCGCACCCTCAGCCGCACCACCGACTACGTCAGCCTCAAAGAAATGGGAGTGCTCTGATCCATGTCCATCCATCCCACCGCCATCATCTCGCCCAAGGCCGAACTCGACCCCACCGTCGAGGTCGGCCCCTACGCCATCATCGAAGACCACGTCCGCATCGGCCCGCGCACCCGCGTCGGCCCCCACGCCTGGCTCACCGGCTGGACCGACATCGGCCCCGACAACGCCATCCACTTCGGCTGCGTCATCGGCCACGAACCGCAGGACATCGGCTACGACGGCAGCGAGACGTTCCTGAAAATCGGCGCCGGCAACGTCTTCCGCGAATACACCACCATCCACCGCGGCGCCGCCAAGGACGACCGCACCACCCGCATCGGCAACCACTGCTTCTTCATCGCCCACAGCCACGCCGGCCACAACTGCACCATCGGCAACGGCGTCATCGTCGCCACCGGCGCGCTGCTGGCCGGCCACGTCACCGTCGAAGACCGCGCCAACATCAGCGGCAACTGCCTCGTCCACCAGTTCACCCGCATCGGCACGCTCGCCATGATGCGCGGCGGCTCCCGCGTCTCCAAGGACGTGCCGCCCTACTGCATCACCAACTTCACCAACGACGTCAGCGGCCTCAACGCCATCGGCCTGCGCCGCGCCGGCGTCTCCCCGAAAAACCGCGCCCTGCTCAAGCAGGCCTTCCGCACCCTCTACCTCGGCGGCCTCAACGTCTCCGAGGCCCTGCCCCAACTCCGCGCCATGCCCCAGACGCCGGAGATCGCCCACTTCATCGAGTTCATCGCCGCCAGCAAACGCGGCATCTGCGCCTACCACGGCGGCAGCGACGAAACCGAAACCGAATGACCCCCATGAACAACACCGCTCGCATCTCCCGCCGTCATTTCATCCGGACCTCCACCACCCTCGCCCTCGGCGCGGCGCTCACCGGCGCGCCGGCCGTCAGCCTCGCCGCCGCGAAGCGCCGCAAGTGGCTCGTGGCCTGCCGCGACGCCCACCTGAAGGAAACCGGCCAACCCGACTGCTGGGCTGCGATGAAGTTTCTCGGCGTGGACGGCGCGGAGGTGGACGTCAACGACCAGATGGAGTGCTACAGCCTCTCGTGGCCGGAGAAGAAATACAGCCTCGCCACCGACGACGGCATCAAACAAGTGAAAGACGCCTTCGCCAAAAACCGCCGCGTCCTCACCGCGTTCTGCATGCACAACCGGCTCGACGAGCGGCTGGAGCAGGAGATCGAGTGGACGCGCAAGCTGGTGAAGGCCTGCGTGGAGCTAGGCGTCGGCGTCATCCGCATTGACGTCGTGCCGCGCAAGACCAAGCCGGAGGAATTCCTCGCGTTCGCCATCAAGGCCTGCAAACAACTCTGCGAGGCCGCCGAGGGCACGCCGGTCCGCTTCGGCATCGAGAACCACGGCAAGACCACCAACGACCCCGAGTTCCTCGACAAACTCTTCGACGGCGTCGGCTCGCCAAAGATGGGGCTGACGCTGGACTTCCTGAACTTCTACTGGTTTGGCCATCCGCTGGAATCGCTCTACGGCATCTACGAGAAGTTCGCCCCGCGCACCTTCCACACGCACTGCAAGAGCGTGCGCTATCCCGAGGACCAGCGGAACGTGCGCCGGCCGATGGGCTGGGAATATGGCAAATACTCCGCGCCGATCTACGAAGGCGACATTGACTACAAGCGCGTCGCCGGCATCCTGCGCAAGGCCGGCTACGCGGGCGACCTTTGCCTCGAAAACGAGTGCGTCCGCAAGTATCCGAAGGAGGAACAGCCCGGCGTGCTGAAGAAGGAGATCGCGCTGTTGCGCAGCGTGGTGTAGCAGGCGCAGCCCGCCAATGCGAACGGTTACGGCATCAGGCAGGGGATGACCTGCCGGCTGTGGCGGCGGTAGATGCGGAAGTCGGTGTCGGTGGTGACGACGACGGGATCGGCGAGCGTTTCGGTCATGCGCACGAGGCAGGCGTCGGCCATGCTCATCGGCACATCGCTGTATTTGTCCATGAGGCTGAGGACCGGCTCTAGCTCGTCACCCAAGTCAAATCCCGGCACTACCACCCCGCGCCGCAACAGTTCTGCGAGCTTCGATCCGCCCGCCGGGCCGAGCAAATGGAATGCTTCTGAAAGCACGGCCTCGCATGTCACCCAGATCTGCCCAAGCTGTGGCACATGGGCGGCCGCCCAAGCACGATGCCGGTCTTCCCGGCTCAAGAGCGCGACGAGAAAGCCCGTATCAACGAGGACGGTTTTGACCATAGCCCGACGCCTTCAGGTAGTGCTTCTTGCGCGCGCTCAAATCGGGCGGCAGGCCCGCCACCGAGCCGATGAGGTCGCCAATCAAGTCCATGACGTTGGATTGCCTGCTCTTGGGGCGGGTTGGCGCATGGCTCAACCGCTCGCGCACGACATCGGACTTCGGCACCTTCCGAAGGCGCGCCTCCGCCTCGATATCCAAAACGAGGTTTTCCGGTAAGCGAACGGTCAGCGTTTTCATGACGCGGCGACTGTATGACAAGCGCGGCGTTTGTGCAATACAGCTTTTGGCCCGCCAGACCGGACTTACTTCCTCGTTGGCTTCGGCGGCGGTGTCGCCGTAGTCGGCGCGGGCAGTGGCGTGGAGGCTGGCGCGGCTGGTTGTGCGGCGGGCAGGGCAAGGAAGCCTTTGGAGAGAAGTTCCGCCGCTTTCGCGTCGCGGACCTTGCCGTCGGCGCTGCCGAGCACGACAACGATGACGCGCTGGCCTTTGCGCTGCGCGGTGACGGCGATGGAGTAGCCCGCAGCGGCGATGTAGCCGGTCTTCAATCCGTCGCAGCCCTCGACCGCGCCGAGCAGATGGTTATGGGTATGCATCAGAACCATGTGCTTGGGATTGTTGGGCCGGAACGGCCGCTCGCGCGTGGAGGTATAGCGCAGCGTGTCCTTGTGCTTGAGCAGTTCACGGCAGAGCACGGCGAAGTCGCGCGCGGTGGTCACGTCGTGCTGCTGGCCCGCCGATGGCGGCAGGCCGTGGACCGAGTTGAAGACCGTGCCGGTCATGCCGAGCTGCTGGGCGCGCTGGTTCATCAGCCCGACGAACGCCTCGGTGGAGCCGGCGATCTTCTCGGCCAGCGCCACGGCGGCGTCGTTGGCCGACTGCACCATCAGCGCGTAGAGCATCTCGTCGAGCGTGAACGATTCCTTCTCGGCGAGCCAGACCTGCGAGCCGCCGGTCTTCGATGCCTTGGCGCTGACGGGGACTTGCTCGTTCATCGAAAGTTTCCCCTGCTCGACCATCTCAAGGATGATCAGCAGGTCCATCAGCTTGAGCATGCTGGCGGGATAGCCTTTCGTATCGGCTTTGTCTTCGAACAGGACGTTTCCGGTCGCGGCGTCCATCACGATCGCGCCCAGATACGGGTCGCGGGCGATGGTGTTCTTCTTCGCAGGCGCGGCAGGCGCCGTCTTCTTTGCGGTCTTCGGAGCAGCGGCCCAAGCCGCGGGTTGGCCGGCGGCAGTCAATCCACTCAGTGCGACAAGCAAACAAGTCTTCCACATTCGGTTCATGGTCATCCTTCAGGCAAAAAGAGGTTGAGAGCTTGTGCACCGCGGCCTCTTGCGTCAAGCTCGGTGAATCGCGCGCCGGCTTGCGGTGTTAGAACGCTGACCGCGCAAAAACACTGAACCAACAAGAACAATTCCTCATGAACACCTGTCATCGTTTGTCCCTGCTCACGACTCTCAGCGCCGTCCTCTCGTCGCCATTGATGGCCGCCGACTGGACGCAATGGGGCGGTCACAACGACCGCAACCAGGTCTGCGACGAGAAGGGGCTGCCGGGTTCGTTCGTGCCCGGCGAGAAGAAGACCGACGGCAGCGGGATTGACATGGCGACGACGAAGAACGTGAAGTGGGTGACGCGCCTCGGCTCGGCCACCTACGGCAACCCGACGGTCGCCAAGGGGCGCGTGTTTGTCGGCACGGACGACTTCGGGGTCGCCGATGACCCGCGGTTCCAGCGGTCGAAGGGCGGGATGGTGAAATGTTACGAGGAGGCCACCGGCAAGCTGCTCTGGCAATTGGAGGTGCCGAAGCGGACGGAGTTGCCGGAAGGGTTGCATTACGGCCAGCAGCATCTCGGCACCTGTTCGTCGCCGACGGTGGACGGCGACCGCGTCTATGTGGTCACCAGCGCGGCGGAGATTTTGTGTCTCGATGTGCGCGGCGAGGCCAACGGCAACGCCGGGCCGTTCAAGGACGAAGGCCAATTCATGGCCGGCACCGGCAAGCCGCCCATCAAGCTCGGCCCGAAGGACGGCGACATCATCTGGCGCGTGGATATGATGAAGGAGTTGGCCGTGCGGCCGCATGACGTGGCCAGTTGCTCGGTGTTGATCATCGGCGACTTCCTCTACACCAGCACCTCCAACGGCGTGGACAAGCCGCACGAGCACGTCATCAACCCGCAGGCGCCGGCGTTGATCGTGCTGGACAAGCGCACTGGGCGGCTCGTCGCCACCGAAGGTAACGGCCTGAGCGGGCGCATCCATCACGCCGAGTGGTCGCCGCCGTCCGCAGGCAAGGTCGGCGACAAGATGCTGGTGTTCCACGGCGGCGGCGACGGCGTGTGTTACGCGTTCGAGGCGTTGACGACGATGCCGAAGGAACCGGTCAAGTTGAAGGAGGCCTGGCGCTACGAGTGCAACCCGCCGCATTACAAGTTCCGCGACGGCAAACCGATTCCGCTCTACGAGGGCGACAAACGCAAGAAGACCAGCCCGAACACCAACGACGGCACCTACGTCGGCCCCAGCGAGATCATCGCCACGCCGGTGTTCTACAAGAACCGCGTCTATGTCGGCATCGGCCAGGATCCCGCGCACGGCCGCGGCAGGGGGATGTTTCACTGCATTGACGCAACGAAGACCGGCGACATCACCAAGACCGGCTGCCTCTGGAGCTACGACGGGCTGGACCGCACCATTGCGACCGCCGCAGTGCACGACGGGCTGGTCTATATCACCGACATCGCCGGCCGGCTGCACTGTCTCGACGCCGACACGGGCAAGTGTTACTGGGTTTACGAGACGAACGCCGAGACATGGGGCGGCGTGCTTGTGGCCGACGGGAAACTTTATCTCGCGACCAAGAACGCGTTCTACATCATGGCCGCAGGCAAAGAGGCGAAGGTCTTGGACAAGATCAACCTCGGCTCGCCGTCCTACTGCACGGGCGTCGTGGCCAACGGCGTCCTCTACGTCGCCTCGCAGAGTTACCTCTGGGCCGTGCAGCAACCGAAGCAGCAGCCGGTCGGCAAGTGAGGCGCGCGCTTCACCGCGCCGACTTGCCCACGAGCGTCATCGCGCCCTCCGCGATCTTGAGGCTCTCCAGCCGGTTGAGGAATTTCGCGTTGTCCGCGTCGTTGTAGGCCTCCTTCGCGAGGTTCTCTTTGCGCAGCGCCTGTAGGAATGCCGACGGCAGCGGTTTGCCTCTTACTTCGAGCGACTGGAGCGTCACGACCAACGTGCCGGTCTCCATCGTCGCCCGCACCGCGGCGGAGCCGTTGAGGTAGCGGCCCTTGAGTTTGCCGAAGCCGGGCACCTTCGCCATGTCGTCGAGCGGCATGCTGACCTGGCATTTCAGGTCGCTGCCCTCGATCGCAAACCGGACGCGGTCTTTCCATGGCGACTTGCTCGCCTCGCCGGCGACCAGCACGTTCAACTCGTCGCCGGTCAACGCCAGCGCGGCTGGCTTGCTGGCATCCAACGCCGCCTTGAAGTCGTTCATGCGTTTCTTGAGCGCGTCGAAGGCCGACGGCGACACTTCCACCTTCGGCAACTGGGCCGGCGTGGCCTCCGTGTAGTCCACGGCGATGCCGGCGAGTTTTTTCATCGCGAAGTAGGTGCCAAAGCCGCCAAGGACCGCCAGCAACACGCCGGCGATGATGGCGGTCAGGCATCCGTAGAAGAAACAACCGCGCTTCTTCGGCGCGGCAGGCGGCATCGGGGGCGGGACATTGGGGTTGCTCATGGGGTCTCCTTTGTTGGTCCGCCGCCATCATGCCCCGCGCAGCCGCACGGTCAAACTTTTTGATGCGGCAAAACTTGGTTTTGCCGCCGCCGTGCGCCCCGCGCAGAATCCCGGAAGCTTCCGCATGAAAATACTGATCACCGGCGCTGGCGGCTTCATCGGCTCCCACGTCGCGCGCCTGCTCGTCCAGCAGGGGCACGATGTCCACGCCACCGTTCTCGGCGACCACGACACCGTCCGCATCCGCGACCTCCTGCCGCGGCTGCACGTCATCCCGTGCAATCTCGAAAACCCCGCCGAGCTTGAGTCGTGCCTCGACGCCGTGCGGCCCGAGCTGTGCATCCACCTCGCGTGGTATGCCGTGCCCGGCAAATACCTCGACGCGCCCGAGAACTTCGCCTCGCTCAACGCCACCATCGAACTGGCCCGCAAACTCGCCGCGCTCGGCTGCCGGCGGCTCGTCGGCATCGGCACCTGCTTCGAGTATGAACACGCCGGCGCCATCCTCTCCGAGACCAGCCCGACCAAGCCGCGCAGCCTCTACGCCGCCTGCAAACTCTCCGCCGCGCTCATGCTCGAACAGTTCGCGCGGCTGACGCCGATGCAAATCGTCTGGGTGCGCCTCTTCTACCAATATGGCCCCGACGAAGCCCCGCAGCGGCTCATGCCCTACGCCATCAACACGCTGCTGAAAGGCCAGACCCTCAAGCTCACGCCGGGCGAACAGGTCCGCGACTTCCTGCACATCGAGGATGTCGCCTCCGGCATCGTCGCCGTTGCGCAGAGCGCGCTCACCGGCATCGTCAACGTCGGCTCCGCGCAGCCCGACCCCGTTCGCCAGATCGCCGAGAAAATCGCCGCCATCATCGGCCGGCCCGACCTCCTTGCCCTCGGCGCGCAGCCCTACTCGCCGGGCGACCCGATGTTCATCCTCGCCGACAATTCCCGCCTCCGTAAAAGCACCGGCTGGAAACCGCGCTACGACCTCGACGCGGGATTGAGGCAGACGGTCGAGTGGTGGAAGAACCGGCTCGCCAGTTGATGGTCATCGGCCGGTAGGGGCGGCGCTCTCCTTGGCGGAGTCTCACCGCAGGTTGTTCAACTACCAAGGCTGCGCTTGCCTATTTTGGAAACACCTGTTTGCCGTTTTCCACGGCCTTGACGACTTTCCTCGACTTAATGTCAATCCACAGCGTGGCGGCAGGGCATCGTTTACGTGGACCTTTCATATCGAGACACAGCGTGTTTCCGATCACGTCAACGACTCGAACTTTATATTCACACTCGGGGTTTCCGCTTGTTGAGCCGAGGAAGTTGATCAAAACACGGTTAAATGGTGTGATTAACTTGATCTGTTCCTCATCACTCCTGAGTGCATAGCCGTTGTAGGCATCGAACAGTCTAGGTCCACTGACCTCTTTTTCAAAGCGTCCCACCGCACTGTCAAGATCGCTGCGTTGATTCTCCGCCTTGTTAATTAAGCTTTCGCACCAGAGGATCTTTGATTCGCCCCACATTTTCCCACCAACAATACCCGACTCGGTTTCAATATAAAACAACTGCTCCGGTCCCACCCATACGCGTCCGCTTTTCGTTGCAAAAACAGTCACAGTGACATCAGCAGGCTTGGTTTCACCTCGAAAGGTAAACCGAGCAATGTGTCGAGATGCTCTCGCGCGCACACGCTCTACAGGCCGGTTCGTCATTGAATGCACCTCTAACGTCACCTCTTCCCAACTACCCAGCCTTTCAATCTTCCCGGAGTTTTTGCTGTGTTCCTCCCGCCCCTGCGCAGGTGCCTCTGCCGATGTCTCAATCCCCGCAACGACCAACAGCGTCGCGAGAATGAGCGTGCCGAATGTATGTCGAGTCTTCATCGCATCCTCATCTCCTCAGCGCGTTGATTAACTCATCCGCCGCATTCAACCACGGATTCCATGGCCCCCTTTCCTACTCTTTGGCGGCAACAGGCACATGAGAAAGGGCGCGAGACGTTCACGCCTGTAACCAGCGCGCGACGTCCTTCGCCCAGTAGGTGATGATGATGTCCGCGCCTGCACGCCGAAACGCGGTCATGATTTCCATCACGATGGCGCGCTCGTCGAGCCAGCCGTTCTTCGCAGCGGCCTTCACCATCGAGAACTCGCCGCTGACGCTATAGACCGCCGTCGGATAGCCGAACCGCTCCTTCACGCGGCGCACGAGGTCGAGATAAGCGAGGCCCGGCTTCACCCTGACGATGTCCGCGCCTTCGGCGATGTCGAGCGCCACTTCGCGTAACGCCTCCTCGGCATTGGCGCAGTCCATCTGGTAGGTGCGCCGGTCGCCGAACTGCGGCGGGCTTTCCGCCGCGTCGCGGAACGGCCCGTAGAACCCGCTCGCGAACTTCGCTGCGTAACTCATGATGGGCGTGTTCACGAACCCGGCCTTGTCGAGCGCGCAGCGGATGGCGGCGACACGGCCGTCCATCATGTCGCTCGGCGCGACGATGTCCGCGCCCGCCTCGGCGTGGCTGACGGCGCTTTTCGCGAGCAGCTCCAGTGTCGCGTCGTTGTCCACGTCGAGCGCGCCGTCGCGGCGTTTGCGGACGATGCCGCAGTGGCCGTGGCTGGTGTATTCGCAGTTGCAGACATCGGTGATGATTAGCAGTTCCGGGACGGCGTCCTTCACCGCGCGCACGGCGGTCTGGACGATGCCGTTCTTCGCGTAAGCGCCGCTGGCCTTCTCGTCCTTCTTGTCGGGAATGCCGAAGAGCAGGATCGCGGGGATGCCAAGCTCACGGATCGCGCGCGCCTCCTTGACCAGTTCATCCACGGAACACTGGAAGTTGCCGGGCATGGAGGCGATGGGCTTGCGCACGCCCTTGCCGGGCCGGACAAACAGCGGCATCACCAATCCGTCAGTGGTCACGCGCGTCTCGCGCACCATCCGCCGCAACGCTGCGGTCGCGCGCAGCCGTCGCGGACGGGCCACGGGAAATGCGGGCATCTCGAAGTCGCTCATGGCAGCGAGACTACAGGAGAAAGGCGGAAATCGGAAGGCGGAAGACTATTTCGACGCCGCGTGGACGATCAACAACGGGATGATGGAGGCGTGCCGCACCTTCTCGATGGTGCTGCCGTAGAAAATGTCCGCGAGCAGCCGGTGGCCGTGCGTGGTCATCGCGATGAGGTCGCACTTTTCGCGCTGGGCGGTCTTGAGGATTTCGTTGGGCGGGTCACCGAGGGCGAGGCAAGTCTCGACGGTCAGGCCCTTCTCGCGGAGCTGTTTCGCCGTGGCTTCGAGGTAGGCGCGGTCCTCCACCATCTCCTGGGATTCGCGGAGCTGGAGGCGGTCGTAGTTGCGGGCGACCCAGCCGTCGGCGACGTGGACGAGGAGAAGCTTCGACTTGTGCAGCTTCGCCAGTTCGGCGACGTGCGGCAGCAGGCTCTTGTCGGCCCGGCTGTTTTCCAGCGCGACGAGGATTTTTTGATACATGGCGGCTCCTATTTGAACAGTGACATCAGCGACGCGGTGAGGCCGAAGTAATCCGTGAGGAATTTCACGTTGAGCACGACGATGATGGCGGCGACCAGCCACGCCAGCGCGCTGACCCACCGCGGGTTGGTGAACTCGCCCATCTTGGCGCGCTCGCCGGTGAACTTCACGAGCGGGATGACGGCAAACGAAAGCTGGAGGCTCAAGATGACCTGGCTGAGCACGAGCAGCTTGCCCGCGCCGGCGTCGCCGTAGATGGCGATGGCGATGATGGCCGGCGTGATCGCGACGGCCCGCGTCAGGAACCGTTGGAGCGCGGGCTTCATGCGGAAGTTCAGGAAACCCTCCATCACGATCTGGCCCGCGAGCGTGCCGGTGAGCGTCGAGTTCTGGCCGGAGGCCAGCAGCGCCAGCGCGAAGAACGTGCTCGCCACCCCGACGCCCAGCACGGGCGCGAGCATCTGGTAGGCGTCCTTGATGTCGGTGACATTGTGATGGCCGGTGCTGTGGAACGTGGCGGCAGCGACGATGAGGATGGCGGCGTTGACCAGCAGCGCGGTGGAGAGCGCGATGACGGAGTCGAACACGGCGAACTTGATGGCCTCGCGTTTGCCGGCCGAGGTGAGGTCGTATTTGCGCGTCTGGATGATGGAGGAGTGCAGGTAAAGATTGTGAGGCATCACCGTCGCGCCGAGGATGCCAATCGCGATGTAAAGCATCTCGGGGTTCTTCACGATCTCCAAGCGCGGCAGGAACCCCTTGAACACCGCGACCGCGTCGGGTTTGCAGAAATAGATCTCGGCGACGAATGCGGCGAGGATGGCGACGATGAGCGTCACCACCAGCGCCTCGATCCAGCGGAAGCTCTTGTTTTGCAGGTAAAGGATGCCGAATACGTCCAGCACGGTCAGGCACACGCCCCAGATCATCGGCAGGCCGAAGAGCAGGTTCAGCGCGATGGCCGAGCCGAGCACCTCCGCCAGGTCGCACGCGCAGATGGCGACCTCGCACAGCGCCCAGAGCGTGATCGCGACCGGCTTCGAGTAATGGTCGCGGCACGCCTGCGCGAGGTCGCGGCCGGTGACGATGCCGAGCTTGGCCGCGAGCGACTGGAGCAGGATCGCCATCAGGTTGGAGAGCAGGATGACCGACAACAGCGTGTAGCCGAACGCCGAGCCGCCGGCGATGTCGGTGGCCCAGTTGCCGGGATCCATGTAGCCGACCGCCACGAGGTAGCCCGGCCCGGCGAACGCGAGCATCTTCCTGAAAAACCCCGCGCCGCTTGGCACGTGGATCGAGCGATGCACCTCCGCGAGGCTCGGTGAGCCGGGGGCTTTGCGCCAGCCGGCATCTGGCGTGGCGGTTGTCAGGTTGGAAGGATCCGGTTCCACGGCGGTCGGCGTCTCTTGCGGCCTTGTTGAGGCCGGGATTCGCGCCTACGTAAGTGCAGTTTGGCGGCGGTGTCAACTCCGCTGCCGGTCCGCTGGCCGCGGAAAATCTTGCACGCCGCCGTGTCGGTTGGTGTATGCTACCGCGCCTCGAACAGAAAGGAGCGAAGTCAATGAAACGATTGTTCTTCCTGCTACTCGGCGGCGGCTGCCACTGGCTGGCGAGCGCGGGCGCGGCAACGGCCAACGCGGTGCGCGTGCAGTGGTTCGGCCAGTCGTTCTTCCAGTTCACCTCCTCCAGCGGCGCGAAGCTGGTGATTGACCCGTTCGACAACACCTTCTTCAACTACCCGATCCCGAAGGGCCTCACCGCCGACGTGCTGCTGGTCACCCACGAGCACAACGACCACAACAACATCGGCATCATCGGCGGCTCGCCGCTCGTCTGCCGCAGCGAGAAAGGCGTCGGCCGTTTCGACCGCAAAGGCATCGCGGTCACCGGCACGGCGGCGTTCCACGACGAGAGCCGCGGGGCGGAGCGCGGCAATGTCACCGTTTATTCCTTCGAGATGGACGGGGTGCGCTTCTGCCACGTGGGCGACCTCGGCCACCTGCTCGACGCCGAACAGATCAAGAACATCGGCCCGGTGAACGTGCTGCTCCTGCCGGTGGGCGGATTCTTCACGATAGACACCGGCAAACTCGACAAGCTCGTCGCGCAACTCAACCCGCGCGTCGTCGTCGCGATGCACTTCAAGACCCGCTACACGCCCAAGCTGCCCATCGCGGCGGTGGAGGAATACCTCAAGGGCAAACCCGCCGTGAAGCGGCTCGGCGCGGACTCGTTCTCCGTCAGCAAAGCCGGCCTGCCCGCGAAGCAGGAGGTCTGGGTGCTCGAGATCAAGTGACCGATGATCGCCGTCCCGCCGAGCGACACCGCCGATGCCTACCGCCAAGCTTGCCGCGCGGCGCGCGTGGGCATCATCGCGAACGCGGTGCTCGTCGTGGCGAAGTTCGTCGGCGGCATTCTCGGCCACTCCACCGCGCTGATCGCCGACGCGTTTCATTCGCTGACCGACGTGGTCAGCTCCACGGGCCTCGCGTGGAGCCTGCGCACCGCCGCCAAGCCCGCCGACCCCGAGCATCCCTACGGCCACGGCAAGATCGAGAGCATCGCCGCGACCGTCATCGCGGGCGTCCTGTTGCTCGTGGTCATCGGCATCAGCTACGGCGCGTGGGGACGCCTCCAACACCCGGAGTTGCTCAAAGGCCCCACCGCGCTCGCGCTGGTCGTCGCGCTGGTCTCCATTGCGATCAAAGAGGCGCTGTTCCAATACAAACTCTCCATCGGCCGCCGCCTCGACAGCTCCAGCCTCATTGCCGAGGCGTGGCACCATCGCAGCGACGCCTTCTCCAGCATCGCCGCCACGCTCGGCATCGGCGGCGCCATTGCCGGCGGCGAACGCTGGCGCGTGCTCGACCCGATCGCGGCGTTCGTCGTCGCGGGCATCATGTCCGTGATGGCCGTCGGCATCTTCCGCCGCAGCACGCTGGAGTTGATGGACACGCAGGTGCCCGCCGAGACGCTGGAGAAAATCCGCGCGTCCGCCGCGGCCGTGCCGGGCGTGTTGCTGGTGGAGAAAACTCACGCCCGCAAGTCCGGCCTCAACATTTTGGTGGAAATCCATATCGAAGTGGACGATCACATGACCGTGCGCGAAAGTCACCGCCTCGGCCACGCGGTCGAGGTCCGCGTCCGGCGCGACGTGCCGCGCGTCGAACAGGTGCTCGTTCACATCGAGCCGCACCACGAAGCCAGCCAGGAAGGCCGGCGGCCGATTGACGCGCGTTAGAACACAAACGAAAGCCAACATGAAAGACAACAAGACCGTTCTGGCCATCATGGCCCATCCCGACGACATCGAGTTCCTCTGCGGCGGCACGCTCGCCCTTCTCGCCAAAAAGGGCTACCGCATCCACATGGCCAACGTCGCCGCTGGCGACTGCGGCACATTGGAATACGGCACCGACGACATCTCCCGCATCCGGTTCGAAGAGGCGCGCCGCGCCGCCGCCGTCATCGGCGCGACACACCACTGTTGCGGCGCGCGCGACGCCCTCATCATGTATGACCCGCCCACGCTCCGGGCCGTCATCGAACTGGTCCGGCGCGTGAACCCGTTCCTCGTCTTCACCCACTCGCCGGTGTGCTACATGGTGGACCACGAGATCACCTCCCAGCTTGCGCGGACGGCCACGTTCATCGCCGGCGCCCCGAACCTTCACACGTTGATCACGCCACCGGCCCGCCACACCGCCGCCGTCCCGTATCTCTACTACGCCGACGCGGTGGACATGAAAGACCATTTCGGCCGGCCCATCCAGGCCAGCTTCTACGTGGACGTTACCCCGGTCATGAAGACCAAGGAGCGGATGGTCAAGTGCCACGCCACCCAGCGCAACTGGCTGCGGGAGCATCACGGGATGGACGAATACGTCCTCAACATGCGGCGCTGGGGCACGACCAACGGCCAGCGTTGCGGCGTGAAGTTCGCCGAGGGTTTCCGCCAGCACCTCGGCCACGCCTACCCGCAGGACAACAAGCTCGCCGAAATCCTCGACGTCATCCCGGCGTGAAACTCGGCGCGCACATGTCCATCGCCGGCGGCGTGGACAAGGCCATCGAGCGCGGCCGGCGCACGGGCTGCGACGCCATCCAGATCTTCACGCGCGGCAACATGCAATGGCACTCGCGCGCGCTGCGCGCCGAGGAGATCGCGGCGTTCAAGCGCCTGCGCGCCGAAACTGGCATCGGGCCGGTCTTCGCGCACGACTGCTATCTCATCAACCTCGGCGCGACGAACCCCGTCACGCTGCGCCGGAGCATCGAGGGGATGGTGGACGAGCTGCAACGCGCCGATGCGCTGGAATTGCCGTTCGTCGTCGCCCATCCCGGCGCGCACATGGGCGCGGGCGAAAATGCCGGCCTGCGCCGCATCGCCGACAGCCTGAAGGAGGTCTTCCGCCAGACGCGCGGCTCATCCGTGAAGGTCGCGCTGGAGACGACGGCAGGGCAAGGCACCAACCTCGGCTACCGCTTCGAGCATCTGGCCGAACTGATCTCGCGCGCCGGCCCGGAACGGCTCGCCGTCTGCGTGGACACCTGCCACCTGCTCGCCGCGGGCTACGACAGCCGAACGCCGAAGGCGTTTGCGAAGGTCGCAGCCGACTTTGGCCGCATCATCGGCTGGCGGTTTCTGGTCGCCGTCCATCTCAACGACTCCAAGACGCCGCTCGGCTCGCGCGTGGACCGCCACGAACACATCGGCAAGGGCCACGTCGGCAAGGGAGCGTTCCGCCTCGTGCTCAACCATCCGCGCTTTTCGCGCGTGCCCGGCGTGCTGGAAACGCCGAAGGGCGACTTCGAGGACGTGAGCCAACTCGACAAAGCCAACCTCCGCCTGCTGCGGTCGCTGTTGAAGAAAAGCTGACGGAGCGCCGGCCCTCGTGCAATTCGCGGTTGCCTTGTTGTAGCTTATAAGCTACTATTCCTCGCGTGGATGCGCTCCCGCAAGAGCTTCGCGAATATGTGATGGCAAATGGCCGGAACCCGTTTCGCGAGTGGTTGCACGCGCTGAAAAACGATCGCGGCCGCGCAAAGATCCGTGTTCGTTTGAACCGGCTCCGTCTCGGCAACTTCGGCGACTGCAAGTCCGTGGGCGAAGGCGTGCTGGAACTGAGGATCGCTTGCGGCCCCGGCTATCGCGTCTATTTCGGCAGAGACGGCCGGACGCTGGTCGTGCTGCTCTGTGGCGGCGACAAAGGGTCGCAGTCGCGGGACATCGCGCGGGCGAGAGAATTCTGGCTGGATTACCGCAGGAGAGAGTCATGAAAAAGACATCGGTCAGTTACGAAGAAGGCTTGAAGGCCGACCTCGCCGCCCCCAAAGAGGCGGCGGCCTATCTCAACGCGGCATTGGAAGACGGTTCTCAGGATGTCTTTCTGATGGCGTTGCGTGACGTCGCGGAGGCGCGGGGCATTGCCCGGGTCGCGAAGGAAGCGGAGCTGAACCGCGAGAACATCTATCGGATGCTCTCGAAGAAAGGCAACCCGGCGTTCTCCAGCCTTGCCACCCTGCTCGAATCGTTGGGATTGAAACTCGCCGTCGCGGTCAAGCGCGTAGCGTGAGCGCCGGACGAATCGCCATTGCCGGTCGTGCGGCTTCCGTTTACTCTCCGCCGCGGGTGACATCATGAAACTGCGAATCTCCATCCTCATCGGACTGGGTTTGCTTGCCAGCGCCGCGCAAACGGGCCGGGCCGAAGGAATCCAGCTTTTCAACGGCAAGGACCTCAACGGCTGGCGCCAGCCAGCCGGCGAGTGGCAGGCGGTCGCTGCCGTTGCGCCCGACGCTGCGGAGCCAAAGAAATTCGTCATCACGCCGGGCACGGGCGTGCTGGTGAACGGGCCGAAGGGGCGCACGAGCAATCTGCTGAGCGAGACGGGGCACGGCGACGTCGAGGCCCACGTCGAGTTCTGCGTCCCGAAAGGCTCCAACTCCGGCGTTTATTTCATGGCGCGCTACGAGATCCAGGTGTTCGACAGTTGGGGTGTGGAGCATCCGAAATACTCCGACTGCGGCGGCATCTACCAGCGTTGGAACGACGCGGAGCCGGACCCGGCGAAGCGCGGCTACGAAGGCCACGCGCCGCGCGTCAACGCCAGCAAGCCGCCGGGCGAATGGCAGAGCTTCGACGTGATCTTCCGCGCGCCGCGCTTCGACGCCAGTGGCAAGAAGATCAAGAACGCTTGCTTCGTGAAGGTCGTCCACAACGGCAAGGTGGTTCACGATAACGTCGAGGTCTCCGGCCCGACGCGCGCGTCCACCTTCAACGACGAGAAGCCGGCCGGCCCGCTGATGTTGCAGGGCGACCACGGCCCGGTGGCGTATCGAAACCTCCGGATCAAGAAGCTGAAATGAGCGCGCAACCGTTCAAACCCGTCCGCATCCCGTCGCTGAAGACCGTGGGCGATTTCCGCGCGCACGTCGCGTCGCTCGGCATCGAGCTGCCGTGCGAGGACAACATCGCCGTCGGCGATGCCTCGCCGCTCACGCAAGCCGTGACGACCACGACTGTCAACAGCAAGACCATCGGCAACCGTTGGGCAATCCATCCGATGGAAGGCTGGGACGGCACGGCCACCGGCGCGCCGACGGAGGACACGGTGCGGCGGTGGCAGCGGTTCGGCGAGAGCGGTGCGAAGTTGATCTTTGGCGGCGAGGCGATGGCGGTGCGGCCCGACGGCCGGGCCAACCCGAACCAGCTCATTATTAATAAGGAGAACGCGGGCGGCATCGCGACGCTGCGCGACACGCTGCTGGCGGCGCATCAGAAACTCTACGGCACAACCGACGACCTCGTCATCGGCTTCCAGCTCACGCACTCGGGCCGCTTCTGCCGGCCCATCGACAAGAAGCGGCTGGAGCCGCGCGTCGCGTATCGCCATCCGATCCTCGACAAAAAGTTCGGCGTCAGCAGCGACGCGCAGATTTTCACGGACGGTGAGATCGAGCGGCTCATCGAGGACTACGTCGCGGCGGCAAAGATCGCCCGCGAGGCCGGCGCGGACTTCGTGGACATCAAGCACTGCCACGGCTACCTGCTGCACGAGTTTTTGGGCGCGTTCACGCGGCCGGGGAAATACGGCGGCAGTTTCGAGAACCGCACGAGCATCCTGCGGGAGATCGTCGCGGGCATCCGCGCCAGCGGCAATCCCATCGAGATCGGCGTGCGCCTCAGCGCGTTCGACTTCGTGCCGTTCCGGCCCGACCCCGCGCTGTCGCGGCCCGGCAAGCTCGGCCCCGGCATCCCGGAGGATTATTCGCATTGCCTGCCCTATCGCTACGCGTTCGGCTGCGACGTGGACAACCCGGTCGAGCCGGACCTGGCGGAGACGTTCCGGTTCATGGACCTTTGCGCGCAGCTTGGCGTGAAGATCCAGAACTTGAGCGCCGGTTCGCCCTACTACAACCCGCACATCCAGCGGCCGGCGTTGTATCCGCCGAGCGATGGCTACCAGCCGGCCCACGATCCGTTGATTGACTGCGCACGGCAGATCCAGGTCGTGCGGCAACTCAAGGCGCGCGCGTCTCGTCATCTCATCCTCGTCGGCACGGCCTACACCTATTTGCAGGAGTATCTGCCGCACGTGGCGCAATACGTCCTCCGCCACGGCTGGACCGACATGATCGGCCTTGGCCGGATGGTGCTCGCGTATCCGGCGATCCTCGCCGACGCGACGCGGACCGGCGCGCTGCAAACGAAGCTGCTCTGCCGGACGTTCAGCGACTGCACCACCGCGCCGCGGAACGGCATCATCAGCGGCTGTTACCCGCTCGACAAGCATTACGCCGCCAAGCCGGAGTTCCAGCGGCTGAAGGAAATCAAGAAGGCGGTCGGCGCGTGAGGGGGCGCATCGGCTTTGCAATTGCCGCTTTCCGGGCCGCATGATAAGTATCTAGCGCCATGCCAGAGGCCCCGGCCAAGAAAATCAAGATCGCCTGCTCGAAGTGCGGCCAGCACCTCGACGTGACGGAGCTGGAGCCGTTCAGCAAGGCCCAATGCCCCTCCTGCCAGACGGTGCTGGTGGTGCCGATGATCATCGGCAACTACCAGCTCCTGACCGCGCTCGGCAGCGGCGGCATGGGCACGGTTTACAAGGCGTTCGATTCGACGTTGCAGCGATATGTGGCGGTCAAGTTGATGAAGAAGGACCTGGCCGCCAACCCGCAGTTCGTGGAGGACTTCACCCGCGAGGCGCGCGCCGCCGCCGCGCTGAACCACCCGAACATCGCGCAGATCCTCAGCTTCGGAAAAATCGCCAAGCAGTATTACCTCGTCATGGAGCTGCTGGAGGGCGGCAGCCTCGACCACAAGATCGAGACCCGCAAGCGTGTGTCGGAACTGGAGACGCTGGAGATCGGCATCCAGGTGGCCTCGGCGTTGCGCGCCGCCCACCAGCGGGGCGTCATCCACCGCGACATCAAGCCGGGCAACATCCTCTTCAACGCCGAGGGGCACGCGAAGGTCGTGGACTTCGGCCTGGCCCGGTTCGCCGGCGAGGAGAAGGAGAAGAAGGGCGAGGAGGATGGCATCTGGGGCACGCCTTATTACATCGCGCCGGAGAAGGTGGCGGGCGAGCCGGAGGATTTTCGCAGCGACATTTACTCGCTGGGCGGCTCGATGTTCCACGCGCTGGCGGGGCGCGCGCCGTTCGAGGCCGACACGGCCACCGAGGTGGTGCTCAAGCACTTGAAGACGCCGGCCCTGTCCCTGAAGACGTTCGCGCCCGACATCTGCGACGACACGGCGCAGGCCATCGGCCGGATGCTTCGCAAGACCCGCGAGGAGCGGCACGAATCCTACGACGAGTTGATCGAGGAACTCCAGATGGCCAAACAGGCGGCCATCGTTCACGCGGAGCAGCGCGCCGGCGAGAAGCAAAAGCTGAAAGCCAGGCAGGCCGGCGTCATCGCCGCCAAGGAAGGCGCGCCTCCGGTGACGCTGAAGGCTGTCATCGGCACCGTCCTGGTCCTGGCCGGCTGCATCGCCACGGCGTGGGGCATCTGGCATTACCGCCATCTCATCTGGGGATCGCACGACGAAGCCGACCGCACGGCTTCTTCCGCCGCCCAGCCGGCCGGCAAAGCGGCGGTGGACACGTGGCCCGCCGCCTTCGATGCGTGGGTTGATGCGGACAGCAAGCTGGCGGACGGCAAGTATGCCGCCGCCGTCACCAGTTACCGCCGCGCCCGGGAGGCCGTGCCTGAGGACAAGAAAACCAAGCGACCCGTGCTGGACTGCCAGATTGGCCTCGCCCTCAACCTCCAGGACAAGGCCGCCGAGGCCAAGAAAGCCTTCAAGGCGGCGGCCGCCGCAGCGGAGAAGCCGGGCTTGCCCGAGCAGATCTTCCAATCCAACTACGCGCCGGTCCTCGGCCAGCTCCTCGCCGGCGACCTCAAGCTCCCTGCCGTCCAGCCGAAGCTGGCAAAACAACTGCCGTGGGCGTGGACGCTGGCCCAGTTCTACCTCGGCGTGCAGGCGATGACCGATGGCAAGTTCAAGGACGCGGGCAAATGGATGGACGGCTACGTCGCGGCCAAGGAGGACAAGGACGCGAAGTGGGTCACGCTCTTCCAGCCCGACGCCACCAGGCTCGCCGCCGACCTGAAGGTCATCAACGACGCCATGGCGGACATCTCGAAGTTGAGACTTGCGGGCAACGAGGACCAGGCCGGCGACATCATCAAAGGTCTCGGCGAGCAGATCAAGACCCCCATCCTGCTCGCGCGCGTGAAGTCCATCGAAGAAGACCTCAAGAAGGCCGCCGCCGCGCAGACGGAAGAAAAGAAAGTGGACCCCGCCGTCAAACAGCGAGAGCAGTTCGCCGCCGGCAAGAAGGCGATTGAGGCCGCCGCCACCGCCGCCACCGCCGCGCTGGCCGAATACAGCTTCGACGCCGCCGCGAAGGCTTTCGATGACGCCGCTGGCAAGATCGAGACGCCTGAACTCAAGCCGATCGCCGCCGACCGCGCCGGCATCTACCGGCGCATGGTGGAGATGAAGAAGCTGATCATCGCGAACATGGCCAAGACGCCCTACGCGCGCCCCGGCCTCACCAACCGAAGTGGCGCCGCCCTCGCCGGCAGCGCCACCAAGGCCGATGACAACGGCGTCACGTTTGCCACGCCGGGCGGCGAGGCGGCCCAGAAATGGGCCGACCTCTCCCCGCTCACGATGCTCACGCTGATGACCTACTACAGCGAGATCACCAACGCCCAGAATCCGGCCGCCCGCGCCGCCAACTTCGTCGCGCTCGCCTGGCTCTCGCGCGACCTCCAGCAAACCCAATACACCGCCGCCTACGCCGCCAACGCCGCGAAGATCGCGCCCGACGCGAAGGCCGAGTGGGACAAACTCTCCGCGCCGCTGCCCGAGCCGCCCGGCGACAAACCGGCCGCCCCCGCCGGCGACACCCAGGCGGTCCTCGAGACCAAGCGCGTCCCCGGCAAGACCAACGCGCCGCCGGTCAGCACCGATGTTGAGTTCACGCCGGTGAAAAAGAAACCGGCCAAATGACCGCGCGGTCCCGGCGTTCAGCGGACGCCGGGCGCGTGTGATGCCGGCGAGTTCATCTCACGAGGCAGCCATCAGACGTTCACTTGACACCCTTGCCCGCGACGGCCTGCGCCTCTGGCGGCGCTGGCTCGGCGCCGCCCTGCGCAACGACCTCCGCCGCTGCGCCGGCGGCGGGGCCGATCCGTCGCCCGCTTTTCCCGCGCACTTCCTCGTCAGCGTCACCTACCGCTGCGACAGCCGCTGCACCCACTGCGGCATCTGGACCACCTATCGCAAGGAACCGGAGCGGGCGCAGCGCGAGATGACGCCCGCCGAGTTCGAGCGGTTCCTCGACACCAACCCGCAGCTCATCCAGGTCGCCACCACCGGCGGCGAGCAGTTCAACCGCGACGACGTCGAGGAGTTCTGGCTCGCGATGGACCGCCGCGGCCACCGCACCAGTTGCGCCACCAACGCCCTCGAGACCGACCGCATCATCGAGCGCGAGGGCGCGCTGCTCTCGCGCCTCTCCGGCCGCCATCTGCGGAACTTTGCCGTCTCGCTCGACGGCCTCGAAGCCACGCACGTCCTCGTCCGCGGCACGCCCGGCGGCTTCGCCCGCGCGTGGCGGCTCTTCCAGTGGGCGCGCGAGCAGGAACGGCGTTACCCGTTCTATCGCGTCGAGATCTCCAGCACGCTCACCGCCGCCAACTACCGCGAGTTCCCCGCGTTCGTCGAGTGGCTCGTCGCGCAGGGCGTGCCGCCGCACAAGATCGGTTTCATGTCCGCCCTGCCGTCGGCGCACTACTACCAGAACGAGAAAGGCCTCCAGCCCGTCACCGCCCGCGACGAACTGCTCGCCCTCGTCGCGGAGCTTCAACAGACGCATCCCGGCTTCGGGCGGAACTATTACACCGAGAGCTATCTCGGCTGGCTGCGCGACCCGGCCAGCGGCGTGCGCTGCCTCGCCGGCACGGCGCTCGGTTACATAGACCCGTATTGGGATGTCTATCCGTGCATCGTGCTTGACCGCAAGCTCGGCAACCTCCGCGAGTGCGGCTTCGACCTGCGCCGGCTCTGGCAGTCGCCCGCCGCGCGGGCGTTCCGCAGCGAAATGGCCGCCAAACCCTGCACGCTCTGCTTCAACGAGTGCAACCGCTGGACCTCCATGCGCGCCACCACCGGCGGGCTGGCCCGCATCGCGTGGCGCCAGGCGCGAAAGCTCCTCGGCGCGCCCGGCGACGCGCGTCGCTGGCGGATGTGACCGGCGTCCCGCCGGAAATCCGAAATCCGAAACTCGAAACCCGAAACAAATCCGAAGTTCCAAACAGGAAACCTCGGAAGCACTCCCGGCAACGAATCAGGGCTTATTCTGGCATTTGCCTTTTCTCGATTTGGGATTTGTTTCGAATTTCGAGTTTCGGATTTCGGATTTCTCCTCAAGAGTTCTCCTTGACTGGCGCGACCGCTCAACGACAATGCCGCGCACCATCCATGGCCGCACGAGACGCCAAACAAACCAGGCCCGCCGCCGCCGACCGCCCGGTCTTCTGCACCGTGCGGCTCGAAGAGCCGGTCGCCGAGAAGCTCGCCAACCGCCTCAAGGCCGACGGCCGCGCCCACGCGCTCTTCGACCTCTGGCGCAACCTCGTCGGCCAGCCCAACGCGATCTCGTTCCTCGTGAAGCCGGAGAGGGATTCCAAGGCGCGCTTCCACTCCTGCGCCGAGTGCGGCCAGCCGTTCACCTCCGCCGAGCTGGTCTTGCGCCATTTCCGGCACGAGCACGCCGCCCAGGCCGTCAAGACCGTCGAGAAGGCGATTGACCCGCCGAAGGGCAACTTCCAGTTCGTCGCCCGCTGCGGCCTTTGCCGCGCGCTGCTCTGCCCGCCGAATTACCACGGCTTCACGGCCAGACTGGCCGGGCACCATCAGGACCGCCACGACAATGTGCCGTTCGACGAGTTCCGCGCCCGGGTCAGCAACTCCAGTTTCCCCGACGAGATCGAGGCGTGGAGGAAAGCCGCCAGCGTGATCGAGGAACTCCACTGCGCGCACTGCGACCAGCTCCTGGCCGACGACCGCGAAGCGCTCGAACACCTCAAGAGCGCCCACGCCGACCGCATCGCGAAGGCCGAGGACGAACTCCTCATCCACGCCGCGCAGGTGAAACAACTCGAATGTCGCGACCTGCGCCGCGTCTGCACCGACGCTTTGGACAAAGAGAAGAAGGCGCCCGGCCACTTCCTTGCCCTGCTGCGCCACGCGCTGAACCAGAAGGGCCTCCAGCTTTTCCGCGACATTCTCGGCCACCAGTTCGCCTGCCGTTACCGGCCGCGGCACGTCAGCCCCCGCGACCAACTCACGCCACGCCAGCAGGAGATGCTTGCGCTCGCCGCCGCGCCCGCCCGACGCGGCCACAAGCCGAACCGTCACACGCTCCGCGACCACTTCGCCGCCCAGGGCGCCAGCGAACAGGATGTGAAGGCCGACGTGGATGGGCTGGTGAAGCTGGGCCTGCTGGTGGAGTTCGACACCGGCCAGCTTGATGCGCTGGGGCCGGGGTCGCACATCGAGAATAAAACGTAAAACGTGAAACGTAATACGTGAAGGCTGGTCGGTCTGCCTCACGTTTCACGTTTTACGTTTCACGGCAACCACCGCTAGTTCGAAAAATCCACGCCCGCGCGCTTGAACCGCAGCCTGTAGATGCGGATGAGTTCCTCAATCGGTGCCGTGTGATCGTCCACGCGATAGTTCACCTTGTGGACGTCCTCCGCCACGCCCTTCCGCCCGCTGACGACCAGAACCGCCGCCGATTGTTTGCCACGATGGTCGCCGCCCGCATCGTCGCCGGCCTTCAGCGCCGCGAGCAACCGCCACGCAAGCGTCACGCTGGTCTTCTCCAGTTCGCCGAACTTCGCCCGCATCGCTTCCAACACCTGCGGACCTGCCAGCGTGTTGCCGATGACGATGGCGTTCTCCAGTTCCAGGTGGCCGAAGCATTTCGCGTTCGGGTCTCCCGCGTCGAGCGCCGGCGTCCACGCCACCTTGCGGCCCTGCGCGTCCATCAGCGCCAACTGCCGCGTCACGGCCTTCTCCCCGTCGTCGGCGATGAGTTGCGTGAGAGCCTGCTTCGGATGATGCCCGTCCCGCATCAGCGCGAGCGCGCGTTGCCCCATGCGGGGCGAGCCGTAGTGCTGCGTCGCGACGGCGCCGACGCCTTCCTCGGCCCACGGCACAACGGCGCCCACGGCGAGATACTTCGAGGCCGTGGCGACGCCCATGTCGCCCGTCTTTGGGCAGCGCGCCACGATGGAGAACGTCGCGGTGATCACTTCAGGATGCTTGCGAAGTTGTCGAGGCAGAACTGCGACCATGTCTCCATCCGCTCGCGGCGGTCGCGCAGTTCGGTCGGCGTCAGCCACTCCTGTTGCGCGATGACCTGCTCGCGCTTCCTCACCTGCTCCGGCCGGCGGCGCAGGACGTGGACGATGCCGAAGTGGACCTGGCCGACCTCCGTGGTGTCGTCGTTGATCAGGCCCGCCGGCTTCGCGTCGAACGCGCCCTCGACGTTGAGTTCCTCGCGCACCTCGCGCTCGACGGCGGCGCGGAAGGCGTCCATGCCGACCGCGAACAGCGAATGGTCCTCGTCGTTGATGTGACCGCCGATGCCAATGGAACCTTTCGCGACCAGCCGTTGCTCGCCGGCCTTCTTGCCGCGGACGTAGTGCAGCACGCGCTCGCCGTCGGTGATGACGACGTAGGGGATGATCTGCTTGTAGCTCGGGTCGGTCTCCGCCTCGGCGCGCAGGCTGAATCCGTTGTTCTTCGGGTCGAGGATCGCGGGCAGGTAGCGGTCCACGTCGGCGCTGAAGCCGTGAAACACGCCGAGTTTCTCGAAGAGCGCGCGTGGGAAACCTAGAATCTTCTCGTCTGCTGCAGCCATTGTTCAGCCTTTCTCTCCTTCACGTTTTTCCCAGCCGGACTTGAACAGCGGCAGCCAGTAACCCTGCTGGTGGGGGTGCTTCTTGATCTCTTTCCAATTCAGGTCGAGGCCGAGGCCGGGGCGGTTGCTCGGCTCGATGTAGCCGTCCTTGACCTCGACGCCGCCGATGACGATGTCCTTTTCCCACGGCTCGTTGTAGTCGTCGAAGATCTCGTGGATGTAGAAGTTCGGCGTGCTGGCGTTGAGGTGGGCGCACGCGGCCGAGCAGACCGGCCCCTGCGCGCTGTGCGGCGCGGTGACGCCGAAGTGCGCGTCCACCATGCCGCAAATCTGCTTGGCCGGGCCGAAGCCGCCGACGAAGAGCGGTTCGAGCTGGATGATGTGGACCGCGTCGTGCTTGAGCAACTCGGCGAACTGCTGCTTGCTGGAAAGACTCTCGCCGCACGCGACCGGGAAGTTCAGGTGGCGCGCGACCTCGACCATCGCGGCGATGTTGGTGTGCGGCACCGGTTCCTCGAACCAGCCGGGCCGCAGCGGCGTGATGCGCTCGCCGAACTTGATGGCCTCGGCGACGCTGAACCGGCAGTGGCCCTCGATGAGGATGTCCACCTTCGGCCCGACCGCGTCGCGCACGGCGGCGCAGATGTCATATGTGAGGTCGGATTCCTCCGGCGTCATCATTCGCCAGTTCGAGCCGAACGGGTCGAACTTCAGCGCCGTGTAGCCGCGGCGAACGACCTCTTTTGCCTTCTTCGCGAAACTCTCCGGCTTGCGGGGGCCGCGATACCAGCCGTTGGCGTAGGCGCGCAGTTTTTCATGGCAACGGCCGCCGAGGAGGTTGTAGATGGGTTGCTTGAGCGCCTTGCCCTTGATGTCCCAGCAGGCGATCTCGATGGCGCTGATGGCGCAGCCGTGGACCTGCCCGCCTTCGCTGAAAATGTCGCGCTGGAGCTTCTGCACGATCAATTCGGTCTGGAACGGGTCCATGCCGATGACGAGGGGCTTCAACTCGTGGACCATCGCCTCGGCGGTCTTCGAGAGGGCGTTGATGGTGCCTTCGCCGATGCCGTGGATGCCCTCGTCGGTCTCGACGCGGGTGAAGAGCCAGTTCTTCCACGGGTTGCCACAGATGATAGTCGTGATGTCGGTGATTTTCATTGCAGGTGCAGATTCCGCCGCGCTGGCGATATCGCATGAAGCGGCAGCCGGGTCAACGCTAACCAGCGTCTGCGAGACTGGAAAAACGCTGACGAAAAGGGCGGGCGTAGTTTATCTTTCCGCCCGCCAATACAACCGGAGAACATCACGATGAAACGACTGACGATCCTGCTCTTGACGCTGTGCATCGGCTGCGGCGCCGCGGCGCGCGCGGGCGAGGCGTTGCCGCCCAAGGCGCATCCCGATTCGGCCGCGTGGGAGAACCTCTTCGCGCCGGACCTCTCGAACGCGACCTTTCCGAAAGACATCTGGTTCTTGGAGGACGGCGCGCTGACCGCGAGCCAGGACCAGAACATCTGGACCCAGAAGGAATACGAAAACTTCATGCTGGACCTCGAGTTCAAACTGGGCGAGGCCGCCAACAGCGGCGTGGTGGTCTATTGCTCCGATCTCAAGAACTGGATCCCGAACTCCATCGAGATCCAGATTCTTGACGACGCCGCGCCGAAGTGGGCGACAGCCGCGCCGACGTGGAAGTGCGGCGGGCTTTTCGGCCGGCTCGCGCCCGCGAAGCCGGCCGTCAAGAAGGCGGGCGAGTGGAACCGCATGACCGTTGCGTGCAAGGGGCCGATGGTTTTCGTGCTGCTCAACGGCGCGCTGGTCACCGAGGCGGACATCCGGAAGTGGACGGACGCGAAGAAGAACCCCGACGGCAGCGACATCCCGCCGTGGCTGAGCAAGCCGATGGCCGGGCTGGCAACGAAGGGCCGCATCGGCCTGCAGGGCAAGCACGGCGGCGCGCCGATCTGGTTCCGCAACGTGAAGATCAAGCCGCTCGATTGACCGGCGGACCGAAACCTGCCACGGCCGCCGGTGTTGGTTCAGCACCGCTTTCCAGACGTGCAATCGTGGCCACGGCTGCGGTAAGGTTCCGCGCCCGCCATGCGGGAAGACAGACCAGGAGAACGCAACGTGAGAGCCTTGCTAGCTTATGCGCTCGCAACGACGACGCTGACGGCGATGCCGCCAGCGTTCGCCGCCGCCGAGCCGACGGTGATCCAGAACGCCGCGGTGCTGGTGCGCCCGGTCGGCGCGGAGGGCGCTTGGACCGGCTTTGACCTCATTGAACAAGCCAGCGGGCAGCTCATCGCGCCGGTGCGGTTCACCTCCAACGACATGCTGTTCGGCGACCGCATCGCGGTGGAGCACCACGACGACCGCGGCGTGGCGGTGCAGACGATGGCCTTCAACGAGGTGCGCAGCCGGCTCGGCACCGGCGTGACCACCGGCGACCACGACTGGATCAAGGTGACGTTGCGTGGCGACGACCCGTTCCCGCGGATTGATTTCGATGTCACCGTGGCGGGATTCACCGCCGGCGAATGGGAGCGGTTCAACGGCGGCCCGACCCCGTTCCACTTCCTGACGCTGGCCATGCCGGAGGCCGAGGTGTGGCACCAGCGCGGCTGGCTGATGGCGACGCCGAAGAGCGATCCATTCGTGCTGCAGCAGGACGTGGCGTTCGGCGGCGGCTCAATCGCCAGCGAGTTCTCACGCGATTGGAGCTACGTGTGTCCGATGGGCGGCTCGCCGTTGCCGGTGATCGGCCTGTGGGCGCCGTCACTGCGGCGTTACGTCGCTTTCGAGTTCCAGGGCGCGCGCGTCGAGCGCAACACCGAGCGCGAGATCGCCGCGGCGTATTGCTGGCAACACGGTCGCGACCGGCAGTTCGTGACGCTGGCCGCGCCGCACGGCTCGCCGAAGTATCGCAAACTCGCCTACCCGCCGGCCAAGAGCACCTACGACTCGTTTTGCACGCTGGTCTGGAACAACGACCTGCCGTCCACCGGCGACCCGAACCGCTGGCTGCACCAGCTTTTCAGCCAGCGTTACACGGCCGGCGCGCCGCGCGTTTCGCGCACGCCCAACGTCGGCTACCTGCCCGGCGCGGCGCGGTTGAAGGACTGGCCGCAACCGCCGGCGCCGCGGCTCATCGTGCGGCACGAGAAGGACACGACCTTTGCCGTCGCGGGCACGGTCGAAATCGGCGGCTGGCGGTGGCACGCCGAGTCGCCCGTCGAGGCGGCCTACATGCGCTACGACGCCAACGCCTTCGCCAGGCTGCGCGAGGACCTGAATTTCCTGATGGCCAACGCGACGATCTTCCAGGCCGGCGGCGAGACGTGCGCGTTCTGGGAGAAGCCGATCGAGGGCCAGTGGCAGGAGAAGTGGGGCGGCGAACCGGTCCGCTCGTTGCACAACGCCAACGGGTTCGCGGCGGGCATTGCGATGGTGGATGTGTGGCGGCACGAGCACGAGACGAATCGCGAGGAGTCCGCGCGGATGCTGCTGTTCATTGATAGCATCTACAACTGGGCGAAGCATTTCGTGTGGTCGCGCAACGAGTTCCCCGACGTGCCGGCCAGCCCGTTCGCCATCGGCGGGACGCTGCCGGCGGTGTTCCTGCTCGACTACTACTTCACGTTCAAGAACACGCCCGAGCGGGCCGAGCGCGCCAACGCCGCGCTCGACCTGGCGCTCTCGCTCGCCTACCGCTATCTCGCCGCGTGGCCGTCGGACAATGACCGCTTCGACAACGACGACCCCGCGTTCCTGATGGAGCCGAACAGCGGCGAGGCGTGGGCCGGCGCGCCCTGCGCCAACGAGACCGCCTGGGTGCTCGACACGCTCGCGCAGGTCTATGTCCACACCGGCGACGCGCGCCTGGGCTACATGGTGCGGGGCGCGCTCGACCGCGGACACCAGCTCTACCAGGAGATCGAGAAACCGCCGCTCAGCGCGTGCGACCGCACATCCATGACGGAGGGCTGGGGCGTCTATAGCGGCTGCGGGCCGGGCGACGGCAAGCGTTACGAATACGGCTGGGCCGACGACCTGCTCTACGCGTGGCCGGTCGGCGACGCGGCGGCGCGCGTGGTCTGCGGCGAGCGTGCGGCGCTGGCGTGCGTGAAAACGCAGGAACATTTCGACGTGAGCGACTACCGCAGCAGCAGCGACGGCCACTTTGCGTTCCGCGTCGTCAGCGACCGGACGGAGCCGTTCGACATCGCGCTGAGTTATCCGCAGGTCAACCTCTCCGCCCGCCCGGTCGTGATCGAGCGCGGCGGCAAGCCGTGGGACTGGCGCAACAATGTCCACCGCCCGCCGCAAGCACCGGCGTCGCTCTACGTCCGCGGCGTGCGCGACGGCGACGTGGTCGTCGTCGGCACGCCGAAGCGTGACGCGCCGCCGATGAATGTCGCGGGGATGTTGGAGCAGGAGAAGCCGCCCACCGGGCCGGTGCTGCTCGGCGCAGGCTCGGATGAGGCGGGCGAGTTCGAGTTGCTGCCGTTGGAGCATGACACGAATGTCGAGTGCGACTGGGAGAATCCCGATTCGTGGGCGGGCTGGCTCGGCGGCGTGCGGTGGGCGTTTGGCGTGCCGCTGATGCTGGGCGAGCCGCGGCTGACCGGTGGCCTCGTCGCGCGCGCCGCGAAGGTGCAGTTTGACCGGGCGGTGGACGGGCCGGCGACGTTGTTCCTGGCGTATGTGCCGCTGCACAAGGACGCGTGGTTCAGCGTCCAGTTCGACAAGGGCGTTGTCGCCATGGCCAGCGCCGAACCGGCGGTGGCGTGGCACGGCTGGCCGCCGATGTTCAAGAAGAAGGTGATGATCATCCCCGTCAACATCCCGGCCAACCGCGAGGTCGAGGCGATCCTCCCGACTCGCGCGCTGCTGCTGGCGGCGACGTTGCATCGCGGCGAGTCGAAGCTGATCGAGCCGGTGATGGCCTCGCTGACCTCCGGCGCGGAAGATTGGAAGCAAGAGAACAAGCTGGCCGCCGATATCGAATCGCTGCGCGCCGAG